>CP071065.1:6823333-7169166 GCA_017164015.1 Nostoc sp. UHCC 0702 | reverse complement strand
AGTTCTAGACATGGGTTTGGTGAAGGAAGGTGACAAAGTGGTGATTACCTCTGGCGTGCCAATTGGTAAATCAGGAACAACTAGTTTAATTAAAGTGCATTCTATTGGACAGCCAATTACCGCATAGGGCACTTAGAATAAGGACGAGAGAGTGGGGAGATGAGGGAGTAACGGGAGATGAGGGAGTGGGAGGAGATGAGGGAGTGGGGGGAGATGAGGGAGCAAGTCAAAAACTATTATTTTCTTACATCCCCCTCATCCTCCTCATCCTCCTCATCCCCCTCATCCCCCTCATATAAGGGTCAAGCTAGTAAAAAACGGCAATAGTTAAGAAAAATTGCCAAAATCGGAATTGTAAGGAATAGGAACGAGTTTAAAGAAGAGGGAATAGGGTAAATCCTAAACAAACATCACGGAGGCTTATATGTCTAAAAATTTACTAGAACAATTGCGCCAAATGACTGTTGTGGTTGCGGATACAGGGGATATCCAAGCTATCGAGAAGTTCAAACCCCAAGACGCTACCACTAATCCCTCACTGATTACCGCTGCGGCGCAGATGCCGGAGTATCAAGAAATTGTCGATCAAACTTTACTCCAGGCCAAGAAAGATGCCGGAACTGGAGCCAGTCAAGCACAAGTGGTTTCTCTAGCTTTTGATCGCTTGGCAGTTGCCTTTGGATTGAAGATTTTACAAATTATCCCCGGAAGAGTCTCCACAGAAGTAGATGCTCGTTTGTCCTACGATACAGAAGCGACTGTCACCAAAGCTAGAGAATTGATTGCCCAATACAAAGCTGCTGGAATTGGCCGCGATCGCGTGCTGATTAAAATTGCCTCCACTTGGGAAGGCATTCGTGCTGCGGAAATTCTGGAGAAAGAAGGTATTCATTGTAACTTAACATTGTTATTTGGCTTGCACCAAGCGATCGCCTGTGCAGAAGCCGGTGTCACCTTGATTTCTCCCTTTGTCGGACGGATTCTCGACTGGTACAAAAAAGATAGTGGACGGGATAGCTATCCCTCTGCTGAAGATCCAGGGGTTTTGTCAGTCACCAAAATCTACAATTACTACAAGAAATTCGGCCATAAAACCGAAGTTATGGGAGCCAGCTTCCGCAACGTTGGGGAAATTACCGAACTTGCTGGTTGTGACTTGCTAACAATTTCTCCGTCACTTTTAGCTGAATTACAAGCAACCATTGGCGAACTACCACGCAAACTTGACCCCGCCAAGGTAGCAGACTTGGAAATTGAAAAAATATCCATTGACAAAGCTACCTATGACAAATTGCACGCTGCTGATCGCATGGCAACTGACAAACTATCAGAGGGTATTCAAGGCTTCACCAAAGCGTTGGAACAATTAGAAAAACTGTTGGCAGAACGACTCACTCGTCTTGAAGAAGAGGTAGTAGTCAGCCATTAGCAAGTGGATGACGATAGTCATCAAAACATCTTGCAAAAGTTAGAAAAAGAGTAAGGGTAAAGGTAAGGAAATATCCTCCTCACCTTTACCCTTTTTCAACAGAATTACAAAAAGCTTTTTTACAATAAATCCCTATGAACCAAACTTCACAACGCAGGATAACAAGACCTCTTCTGCATTACTTTTTGTCAAATCCGTATTATTAAAGACGGCTGTCATCTAAACTGTCGTCCCCTATACCGCTCTCGCCTATACTGCTCTCGCCTATAGCGGTCTTGTCTATAGCGGTTTCGCCTATACTGCTCTTGTCTATAGCGGTTTCGCCTATACCGCTCTTGTCTATACCGCTCTTGTCTATACCGCCCCCGTTGAAATCGCCGTTGAGCAATCAAAAACTCTCCGTTTGTACCTTCAACTAAATTTACCTCTGATCCAACACTCTGTTCATTGAGAGAATTACTCAGAGAAATATCCTTTGCTTCAGCTAATGAGGGCGGATACACAAAGGCAAATAGCAATATTGCTATTGAGGATAACTTCCTAAAACCTTTCATATTTTTGCTTCCACTAGACTTTAACTAATAATTTTATTAAACACCTCAAAATCAACAATTAACAGCTTATACACGTTATTTTAACATTAATTAAAGTCCTATAATTTATATCTTTTTCTCTAGCAATCTCTATCTTAGGGTTAATTATAATTTTTTTTAATCTGTGTTATCTCATATGAGAATCGGCAAATTCAGTATGATAGAAACACTCTACCCCGCAAGCGGTGAGGGTAGACAAAGTGTGCAAATATGATATAGCTCAGATACCCGACTTCTTGAAGAAGTCGGGTATCTAAATTTTTGAGTCAAGTTATCACAAACAACAGCTGCTTCCATTTTAATCTGCTAAAACTTTTAAAAAGCTGGTGCGGCAAAAATTTCTCCTGCTGGCAAAACTCGTAAAATTGTTTCTTTTCCCGTTGCAGCAGTTTTCTTTACTTGTATTTTACCAGAAAGCACAGTATAAAGATTTGGTGCTATGTAATCTCCATCATGAAAAATAATTTCTTCATGCAAATATTGGCGGACTTCAGTATGGGGTTGTAGTTGCTCTAATTCTTGTGATTTCAAGTTACTAAAGATATGAATTTTCGCTATTTCTTCAACAGTCGCCAACATAGTTATAGGACTCCTATTTGATTTTTGAAGAGGAATAGAAATAAACCGCGACTTCTAGAGCATCGATTCAGTAATCAAAAACCTAACCCCCCAGCCCCCTTCCCTACAAGGGAAGGGGTAGCTCAACTCCCCTCTCCTCGTAGGAGAGGGGTAGGGGGAGAGGTTCTTCCAGGATTACTGAATTGGTGTTCTAGTTGTTCAGACTCCTGCCAGCAGACGTAGCACTGTAACATGATGAGAGCAGGTTAGTTTCCCGTTGTCATATGAAGATACTAGTACTCAATGCTGGCTCAAGCAGCCAAAAGATTTGTCTGTATGAGATTGCAAATGAGGGTTTACCCAAGGAAGCACCCCAACCTCTTTGGGAAGGGAAAGTTAACTGGACGCAAGACCAGGGCGTAGCAGAAATTGAGGTAAAAACTGCTAAGGGTGAAACGCTGCAAGAATCAATCTCTGGTGACTCCCGACACGCCCACCTTGCTTATATGCTTCATACTCTCAGTGACGGTGCGACTAGGGTAATTGATCAGTTGTCAGAAATCGATGTGGTGGGACATCGTGTAGTGCATGGTGGGCAGAATTACCGTGAACCTGTAATAATTACGGAGGATGTCAAACAGGCGATCGCTGATTGGTCTAAACTAGCTCCAGCACATAATCCAGCCGCTTTAGAAGGGATAGAAGCCATTGAGCAAAGCCTAGGAGAAGTCACCCAAATAGCAGTTTTTGATACTGGATTTCATGCCACCCTACCCGATGCCGCAGCCATCTATCCCGGCCCCTATGAGTGGGTAGACCAAGGTATCCGCCGCTACGGCTTTCATGGTATCAGTCATCAATACTGCTCTGGGCGTGCTGCTGATATCCTTGGTAAAGATTTAGCATCTGTGCGGATAATCACTTGTCATCTGGGTAATGGTTGTTCTTTAGCGGCGATTAAAAACGGTCGCAGCATTGATACAACTATGGGATTTACGCCCCTAGATGGATTGATGATGGGTAGTCGTTCTGGTTCAGTTGATCCAGGGATTTTGATTTATCTGTTGCAGTATGCTAATTACTCCGCCGAAAGCCTGGATAATTTGCTGAATAAAGCTTCGGGATTGCGAGGAATTTCGGGTGTATCCAGCGATGTGCGGCAAGTCAAGCAAGCGATCGCCCAAGGTAATGAGCGCGCTAAACTAGGTTTGGATATGTATGTGCATCGTTTGCGGTCTGGTATTGGTGCGATGCTTGCTAGTTTGGGGGGATTGGATGTTTTGGTGTTCACCGCAGGCGTGGGTGAACATTCTCCAGAAATTCGCCAAGCTGCTTGTGAAGCCTTTGAATTTTTGGGACTGAAAATTGACCCCCAAAAAAATCAGCAACAGCCTATTGATCAAGATATTGCTACCCCTGATTCAGCAGTGCGGATATTAGTAATTCATACTCAAGAAGATTGGGCGATCGCTCAACAATGCTGGTATATAATGAACTAGCCCACCGCTGAGGCGCTATCCATTTGAAAGCATTGTATCTTTAGGCAATGGCAAATTCAGTCAATGCTCGTTTATTAGGATGATGGAAGCCTAAAATAATATCTGTTTTGGGAATACCTGCTGCTAACAGGTCATCAATAATTGTCAAGTTGGTGCTGTCTTCTTCCACCCAGATTTTACCGTTTTGAATCTGGAGGTATAAGATAATGTGTTGCACTCGTCTTTTGCCATCCCAACCACAACGCAGCCATAGGTATTGATCGCGTTGTTCGTCTAAAATCAGGCGATCGCTAATTGTAGTTTCTGTGGTATTAGCGGCTTGAGAATTGCTCAAGCCATAGTATTTTTTAATGGTTTCCTGGACAGTATTACGATAATAGGTTAATGTATCCATTGCAATATTTGCTCCTGTTGGATATCTACGATAATTAATTGCAGGTTATTTTGGCGGGCAATGAGTTGGATTGATAGGCGTTGAAAAAAATTGAAATAAACAATGTCGTCAATTGCTAAGTACAAATTATATTCTGGTTCACTGACTTGGATGAGGTTGCGATAGACGATGTACTGTCCCAAGGCGTTGTGAAAGTCGTACATTTGAGATTTACCAACAAAACTTTTAATTTCTACGACAATTTTTTGCCCCTGGCGTTCTGCGGCGATCGGTTTTTCTGCGGCTAAATCAGCATACAGTTCAGCGTCTTCATATTTAATTATATAAGGGTCAGCAATTATTAGCCATCCGTCTTTGATCAGAGCATGTTTGACAGCATCGTGATAGAGGTCTTTGGCGGGCATGGGGTGATTTCTTAGATATGAAGTTATTGTTGTGGGAACATAACCGTAAGGTCGCCGGGAGTTAGTTTACTTAGCCAGCGTAAATTGTGAGCTAAAGAATGAAAAATTGCCCAAATCCTTCATTTATATAGGCATTATCCGTATATATTTGAGCTAATTAGATTGTCAAATAATATGCAAAAATTAAATTGCAGTCAACAGTTAACAGCTATCAGTCATCAGTGACGCTTTAAGACAATAAGCCACGGATAAATAGTTTACCGACTTGTGGCCAGATAAAAGCTAAAAGTCGTTTGGAGACTAGCGGTAAAACTGGAGACAAAACCATCATTAATAATGCCTGCAAGCCATTAGCGGTAACAACCTGAATCGCCGGAATTAGACAAATTATTTCCCATGCCAAATAATCTAAATATTTAGATTTAATCGCAGTACGTTTTTGCAGTTGACCTCTTAGCCCAGAACGAATAATAATAAGTCCTATAGTTGCTCCTACCCAAGTAACAATTGATAATCCCCAATTTGTAGGGAACACATTATGAGCTAACAAACCCGCAGGTACAAATGCAGCTACCTCCCAAACTAGGAGATTCAAGTTAGTTTGAAAGTAGCTTAGCACTTGTTCACTCAGCCAATAATGAGCAGAAATAATATCTGAGAATTGGAAATTTTTTTCTAAAAAATCTTTCTTAATTTTATGAAAAACATCACCGTTCAAAAAGATAGTAGTTTGTAAAATAGGTTCTTCATCTTTAACTGTAACAGCAGATTCTTCTTGCGTATAGTAAGAATTAAAAGTAAATTCCGTTTGTAATATTATTTCTTGCCGAAAACTTTTATTGAAAATTACTTTTAAGATTTTGAATGTCAGAATAGTATAAAAAATAGTAAGGGGTTGTTTTTTTGTAGAAGAATTTAATTTTTTAATTTTATATTTTTCTTCTGGCACAACATTATGACTAATGCAAGTATAGGACCAAAGTTGAATTAGCAGACTGGGGGGTATATACAAAGTATTACCTATTTTCTGTGCCTGCTGAATTTGTGCAATAATTGTCTCATTCAAACGAAAATTATACTGTGATTCTTTAATCTTAATTTCAAGGCGATCGCCTTGAGGAATTTGGAGAAAAACAGAAATGCCAGCATCAGCTTGATTGTATGTTTGATTATATATTTTTTTACTAACTGCGTCCATTAGAAGAAAAATTTGCAATACCTTGTACTAAATTAATTAAAAAACTAAATGTTCCACGCCACTGTTTTTCTCCAGCAACTACTCCTTCGTTATGTGCTTTCAAAATTAAATTTTTAGCGTCTTCAGATAACGAAAAAAGGTCTTTATGATATCTAGTAATAATATCTCCATCTAGCTGCATCACAGTTTGGGCATAAATAATATCAATTTCTGTACTTTTAACGTCACTACTATTAAGTGCAGCTCTGAGTTCAGCCATTTTCCGAAGAGTACGCACAAATTTATCATTTCTCAAAAGTTTTTGAATCTCTTGACGGTTGTTTTCCCACTCTTTTCGTTGATTTTGATTATCTTCAGAAGTATTGTCATCTAAAACAGGAGATGGGGCAGGTAATATTGGTCGAGCTAGTGAAATATACTCTGGATCAGTTTCAACTATTTCTCCACTCTTTTGTTCTTTTCGCTTTTGCAGACGCTTTTGATATTTTTCTATTTTTTCATACTCATCTGGAGTCAATTTTTCATCTGAATCAATGAGAATATAAAAATATTCCCTTTCTAATTGTGTAAAGAGATTTTGATAACGCTGACGCAGTTCGTCAGGAATTTCTTTTTGCTCAAAATAATCCTTGTCATTTATAGAATAAATTTTTAGATATGCTTCCCAAGCATTAAATTTTGAAGCATTAATTTTATCCACAACCATCGTATTAACTTCTAAGGCTGTGATATCCTCAACTAATGTCTGTACAGATGTTACTAATTTCTCTAATATTTTTTTGGCTCGGTTTTCTGGTTGAATATTATTTGTATTTTGAAGGGGAACAATATCTTTAACATTAGACATAAAACATCCTCTAAATTTGCAAAGTAATTCTAACTTTGGTTGGTGTTGCCCAAAATAATTAGCCTACAGTTCGGTCTAAATTCCTGTAGGTATTTGAGATGATATATCAGTTAATCAATAAAGCCTATAAACGAGGCCCAGATTCTTGTGAATTTTGACGATTTTTAAGCATTTCAACCAAAATTACATATATTTTATGTACAGTTTCGATATTCTTTTGAATAATCTCCTGACTTTCTTTAACTTGACTTAAATGAAATTCACGCAGTTCTGCGTAGGGGCCACTACCAACAAATTGACTACCAACCTCATTTTTGATATCACCATTCACAAGATTGATGCTCGTATGCATTCGATTGCCTGATTTAGGAAATTCTTGCCTATTTTGTAGTTCGTAATCTGACTCAGTAGACGGCTCTGAAACCCAAGTAGTAATCTCTAAGTGAACAACGTCAACTATTGCTTTCTTGATAGCATCTGTAATGTCATCAAAATTAAATCCTTTTCTGTCAGCATTAAGATTAGTAATTATAGTTTCAAAGTCACTAACTTTTGTCGTAATAGCTTGGCCATTACTTTTCCTATTTTCTGTAGCTGTTGTTTCCATATGATTACGGTACAGGCAGGTTTAATTACAAACAAAGTATAATTCTAAATTATATTTAAATTAGTCAGTGATTTTACTTAAAAAAAGTAAGTAAACTCAAAACTACTTAATGATTTAACAAAGTGTTTATGAAGAAAAGTAAAGTTGTGACAGTATTAAGTCAAATCAGACACACAATTTTGATTTTTTTTATTTTTCATTTAAAGATTGGTAAAGTATTCTAAAGAAAACTTATCAAACAGTTGATTTCATAGGCATTGCTGAATCAAACTATGAAATTCAAAAATTCCGTTTTTCAAACTACTCTTCTCTGTGCCTCATATCTGGAGCGTCACACAAATTCATACTCTCAATCAGCCACGCCATTTTCTAGATAGTTTACGGATTATACCAAAGATGTTGACAAAATCTCCTGATAGTAAAATCTGGTGTATACAATGAGTTGACTATACCAAGAAAGACAATAAAAATATGTGGTTGTTATCTCGTCAAGCTGTAATCGCACCTATTGTATTCTGCGTATGTATTTTAGGAGTTGGGCTAATTCAATTTCCCAAACTGCAAAAGCTGCTAGCTTCCAACCAAGCTACCTCCTTAGAAGTTCTAGAAAAAGACGTAAAATTAGAAAAAATCAGGCTCAATCTGCTTCAAAAAATGCCTAGTTTTGGTTATGATAACTGGATTGCAGATTGGGTGTATCTTAACTTTTTGCAATATTATGGTGATGATGAACTACGTGCCAAAACTGGTTACAGTTTGAGTCCAGAATATTTTGAAGTAATTCTAGAACGCGACCCTCGATTTTTAGCAGCTTATCAAAGTCTTTCGACTAGTACTTCACTATATGCTGCCATGCCAGAACGAGCTATAAAATTGATGGATAAAGGCTTAAAATCACTATCTCCTCAACTGCCAGAAAAGTATTATTATATTTGGCGTTATAAAGGAATTGATGAATTATTGTTTTTAGGAAATTCTCAAGCTGCGAAAGAATCTTTTATTATGGCGGCAACCTGGGCAAATCACTTTTCAGACGAAGAAAGTAAAAATGTAGCTATTTATTCTTTGAAAACTGCTGAATTTCTCAGTCATAATCCTAACAGTATATATGCACAAATTGCTACTTGGGCGATGGTATTAAATAATCAAATAGATGAGAGAACTCGTAAAATAGCAATTAACCAAATCGAAGCTTTGGGAGGCAAGGTAATTCCAACTCCAGAAGGCACTCACAAAATTATATTTCCGCCGAAAGACTGAAAATTAGTCAGTGGTCAGTGGTCAGTGGTAAAAAAATAACTAACAACTGACAACTGACAACTGACAAATGACAAATGATATTTTTTGGTACAACGGCAAATTAACCCAATCCCAAACCATAGAATTAGACATTAATGATCCGGGGTTATTATATGGGGCTACCGTTTTTACAACGCTACGAGTTTATCACAACTCGCTCGATAGTAGTTTAACCAACTGGCAGTTGCATTGCGATCGCCTCCTCTTCTCCTTGCAAACTTTTGGTTGGCAACAACCAAACTTCAAGCGTCTGCGTCAAGGTGCAAAAATGATCATGCAACACTTCCCCATTCTCAGAATAGCTCTTTTTCCTGATGGGCGGGAATGGATCATTGGTAGATTCTTACCACAGGATTTGACACAAAAGCAAAAACATGGCATTACCACAAGTTTGGCAATGTTAGAATTTTATCGCTCTCTGGCTTCTCATAAAACTGGAAACTACCTCAGCGCTTGGTTAGCAAAAACTAGTGTTCAACAAGATGCCCAAGAAGCGATTTTAGTGGATACCGCAGGTAACTGGCTAGAAACCACCACAGGCAACCTCTGGGGGTGGCGTGACGGTGGTTGGTGGACACCGCCTCTGTCAGCAGGAATTTTACCGGGAATAGTGCGATCGCAACTTCTGAACTGGCTGCAAAATCAAGGTTTGATGGTACATGAGTCACCTTGGACGGCTGAGTTAGTCCAGGACTTGGAAGCGATCGCCTACACTAATAGTGTGGTAGAAATTATCCCCATCCACACCGTTTATCAACCTACAGGGTCGCTACAATATAATCCCTACCATCCTAAATTTCAGCAAATAAAGAGGTTTTTTAACATGACATGAGCGCCAATCTGTTATACCTTAAGATAAGTTAACATAATTCTTAAAAATGCCCCTCTCTTTCAGAGACGCTACGCATACGCACGAAAAATACAGGAGGATAGACCTCGGTGAATAAACGATGGAGAAATGCGGGGCTGTACGCGCTGCTATTTATTGTTGTCATTGCATTGGGAACAGCATTCTTTGACAAACAACCCCAACAAAGAGATCAATGGCGCTACAGTCAGTTTATTCAAGAAGTTGAGAACGGCAGAGTGGAAAGAGTCAGCCTGAGTGCAGACCGTTCTACAGCCATAGTCACACCCAAATACGACCCCAATAAAAAGTTAGTAACTCTGGTCAACGACCCAGACCTAATCAATAATCTCACAGCAAAAGGTGTTGATATTTCTGTTTTGCCCCAAACCGATGAAGGATTTTGGTTTAAGGCACTAAGCAGCTTATTTTTCCCTGTATTGCTTCTGGTTGGCTTATTTTTCTTGCTACGCCGCGCTCAAAATGGCCCAGGTAGCCAAGCTATGAACTTTGGTAAATCCAAAGCCAGAGTCCAAATGGAGCCACAAACCCAAGTTACATTTGGCGATGTCGCTGGTATTGACCAAGCCAAGTTGGAATTAAACGAAGTCGTAGACTTTTTGAAAAACGCCGATCGCTTCACCGCAGTTGGTGCAAAAATTCCTAAAGGTGTATTGTTGGTAGGCCCTCCAGGTACAGGTAAAACCCTTTTAGCTCGTGCTGTAGCAGGTGAAGCGGGTGTACCATTCTTCTCCATCTCCGGTTCAGAATTTGTCGAAATGTTCGTGGGTGTGGGTGCATCCCGTGTCCGCGACTTGTTTGAACAAGCCAAATCCAACGCTCCCTGTATCGTCTTCATCGATGAAATTGACGCTGTAGGTCGTCAACGGGGTGCTGGTTTAGGTGGTGGAAACGACGAACGTGAACAAACCCTTAACCAGTTGCTCACAGAAATGGACGGCTTTGAAGGCAACACCGGCATCATTATTATTGCCGCTACCAACCGTCCCGATGTCCTAGATGCAGCATTGTTGCGTCCTGGTCGCTTTGACCGTCAAGTCGTTGTAGACCGTCCCGACTATTCTGGACGTTCGGAAATCCTCAAAGTTCATGCTCGTGGCAAAACCTTGGCAAAAGATGTGGACTTGGATAAAATCGCCCGTCGTACCCCTGGATTCACCGGTGCAGATTTATCCAACCTGCTGAATGAAGCCGCAATTTTAGCAGCACGGCGGAATTTGACCGAAATCTCGATGGATGAAATCAACGATGCCATCGATCGCGTATTAGCTGGCCCAGAGAAGAAAGACCGAGTAATGAGCGAAAAACGCAAAACCTTGGTTGCATACCACGAAGCCGGACACGCCTTAGTTGGTGCTTTGATGCCCGACTATGACCCAGTGCAAAAAATTAGTATTATTCCTCGTGGTCGTGCTGGTGGTTTAACTTGGTTTACCCCCAGTGAAGATCGTATGGACACTGGATTGTACAGCCGTGCTTATCTGGAAAATCAGATGGCAGTGGCTTTAGGTGGTCGTCTTGCCGAAGAATTAATCTTTGGTGAAGAAGAAGTTACCACCGGTGCTTCCAACGACCTGCAACAGGTAGCGCGGGTAGCCCGTCAGATGATCACAAGATTTGGCATGAGCGATCGCTTAGGCCCAGTCGCCCTTGGTCGTCAACAAGGCAACATGTTCCTCGGTCGTGATATCATGTCAGAGCGTGATTTCTCCGAAGAAACCGCCGCCGCCATTGATGAAGAAGTCCGCAAACTTGTGGATATCGCCTACCAACGCGCTAAAGATGTGTTGGTAAGTAACCGCCACATTTTAGATCAACTAGCGCAAATGCTGGTTGATAAAGAAACAGTAGATGCAGAAGAACTGCAAGAAATTTTGGCGAATAATGATGTGAAAACTGCTGCATTCGCCTAAATTAAGTGAGGAGTTAAAAGAGAATAAAAACTCCTAACTCATAATTCCTAACTAGTGAAATTCGGGGTAGTTCTGGCATTGACCAGGATTGCCCTAATTTTTTGCAACTGCACATCATATCAAGTCCGGTTAATTATATAGCAGGGGACACTTCGGCAAGCTCAGTGCATCGCTCTTGACACAACGACCACGCGGTAGTTGGTGTTAATGAACAAGAGCGCGTCAGTGAGGCAAAAATGAACGAAATTGCTGCACAAATTCAGCACATTCTACTTTCAACGTCAACAGCCCAGGGGAAAAGTATATATTAAATGAAAATTTCAGAATAGTATTTAACTTTGTTACTTCATATACCTCTATGCTTAAGACCTATCAAAAAAATATTTGCAACTCATGAATCATTTATATGCTAATACATTTGTACGGCCAGCTAGTTGCGATCGCTGCTACAGTTGAGAATATACAGTTCAACTGTTCATCAGAAAATATCTTTGCCTAATCGCCACTCTATTACTTACTTAAAGACGAATTCATGCTAATATCTATAGGTTATCCAAAAAGCAGTATACCAAGTAACTAATATAACAACAATTCAATTTAAAATCGTTCTAGATTGATCCTAGATAAACTTTAAGTGAACTTTATTAAAAATTCAAAATTAATAAACAATTAACTTCCGGAAAATCTGATTTTTCTACGACAATAAGATTGTCGGGGAATTTAATTACTTAAGTAAAGTCAAGATAAAAATGTTTTGACAACACTTTACCGACGGTAGTCTAAAAGTATTAGGTAAATATGCTTAACACAGGTTTGCTAAAATTCCTTACCCAATCAGTTGCGGGTGTGGCTTTATTAACAGCTTTCAATGCTGCCGTTCCCTTTGCCAGCCTAGCTCAAGGACAACCAGTCATACCTAATAGACAACCAGTAATACCTAATAGACAACCAGTCATACCTAATAGACAACCAGTCGTACCCAACACACAAGAATTACCAACAATTACACAACCAATCTCACCAAACACACAAATAAATACAAATTATTTGTTAGGAGGTGGGGATCTCATCCGTGTAAACGTATTTGAAGTACCAGAGTATACAGGTGAATACCAAATTCCTCCAGGTGGAGCGATCAACCTACCTTTAATTGGCAGTATACCTGTTCTTGGGTTAACAACAGAACAGGCTGCTGATGAAATTACCAGAAGATATGCTCGCTTTCTCAAACGTCCCTTAATCTCAGTTAACCTTTTATCGCCTCGTCCCATCAATGTTTTAGTCGCTGGTGAGGTCACACGTCCGGGGTCTTATACTTTGAGCTTGCAAGGAGGTGCAGGGAACAACCCAGGCGTACAATACCCAACTGTATTAGCTGCACTAACAACAGCTCAGGGGGTTACTTTGGCAGCAGATGTATCTCAAGTTCAATTAAAGCGTAAGACAGGACGCGATTCTGAGCAAGTTGTGACTATCAATTTAAAAGAAATTGTTCAAACAGGTAATACAGCACAAGATATCACCTTAAGAGATGGAGACACCATTCTTGTGCCAACTGCCTCTGCCTTGAACATCGCAGAAGCACGCAATTTATTTGCAGCGAACTTTGCCGCAGATCCAAATACACCCCGCACAGTGGCAATCATTGGTGAAGTTAATCGTCCCGGCTCATATCTTGTCACCGCAGGTGCTACCACAGCTGGTACAGGGCAAACAGGTGGAGCCGCTGGTAGTGGGCTGCCAACTTTAACGCGCGCAATTCAACTAGCTGGGGGAATTACATCACAAGCTGATATTCGTAATCTCAAGCTACGGCGACCTACAAGAATCGGTACAGAACAAACAGTAGATATCAATCTCTGGCAATTATTGCAGAGTGGTGATGTTAATCAAGACATAGTTTTACAAGACGGAGATACGATTGTTGTTCCTACCGCAACAGAAATCAACCCAGCAGAAGCTACTCAATTAGCTAGCACTACTTTGTCTCCTAACACCATTCAGGTTGGTGTAGTAGGTGAGGTCAAAAGACCAGGAGCCATAGATATTCGACCCAATAGCTCTTTAAACCAAGCATTGCTCGCTGCTGGCGGATTCAACGATGCTAGAGCTAGCAGAGCTACTGTAGATTTGATTCGCCTTAACCCCAATGGCTCTGTTACAAAACGTGAAGTAAAAGTTGATTTTTCTCAAGGAATTAACGAGCAAACTAATCCTATACTCCGCAATAACGATGTTGTACTAGTTAGCCGCTCTGGTGTAGCTAAGACTAGTGATGGTTTAAGCCTGATTTCAGGGCCTCTAGGCACGCTCTTGAATGTTTTGAGGTTGTTCGGTATATAGATGAAGTAACAAACAGGGGGCGTTGGTCAATCCTCCCTACCCCCTGTTTGCAAAAAGCTGAGAATTCTCACTTATGAGAAAATTTTAAACCTACCGATAGCGTTTTGGCTGTAGGATTTTGCACCGCTAATGTCGGCCGTTATATAAAATAATCGCATCACAGACAAAACAATGTTTTGTTTCCCAACTTTACAATAATATATTATTCAGTTAGCTAAAGACACAATAATTGCTGAGAGCGAAATCTGCGTTCGCCGAAGGCGTTGGCGTAGCCATCGCTACTTGGGTATTCTCAATCAAAAACTGCTGCTCCACAAATACCACCAGTGGAGAGTCATATCATGTTCGCTAAATTACTTATGATATGTCCGCAGCCATCGCAACGAAGTGAAGCAATCGCAAAGGTTCTGGAATTGCTTCACTTCGTACCCTGCGCTCAGGCGTTCCGCCAACGCAATTGACTTCTGTTTAATGGAACATGATATCACAGGTAGTGTGAGTCAAGTTAATTACAAAACTAGTCCTTGCCAGTATGTAATCAAAGTGCTTTAATAACGATCGCGTTCTGCCAAATATTCTAGCCTGTACAAGATGCACAAGACCCCTAGCATCTTGTCGTCACATATCGCTGTTATGTTTATAAAATTACAGACTCGAAACATTAGACTTAAAGTTAGGACAAGGTAGTACTATGTCCAATAACTAAAATTCCCCTAAAAGGTAAACAAATAGGAGCATATATGGAACCATTAATTGCCATTGTCTTAGCCCTTCTAGGCTATGCCTTAGGTTCAGCAAAAATTATTAATGAAGGAAATGAAGCTTTAGTCGAACGTTTAGGGCGGTATCATCGCAAACTGACGCCAGGTCTTAACTTCATAGTCCCCCTGGTTGATTCCATTGTCATGGAAGATACTACACGGGAACAGATTTTAGACATTAAGCCCCAGAACGTGATTACCAAAGATAACGTCTACCTGGAAGTTGATGCCGTCGTCAACTGGCGAATCACCAGTATGGAAAAAAGTTTTTACAAAATTGATGATATTCAGCAAGCATTGGCAAGCTTGGCTCAAGTTGAACTCCGTGCCAACATTGCCGATAGAACTCTAGCCCAAACTATTGCCTCTAGAAACGAGGTGAACCAATCGCTATTACGGGTTTTGAACAATACAAGTGCAGAATGGGGAGTTCAGATTAACCGAGTGGATATTGAGAGCATTACACCTCCTGAAAGCGTGCAAAAGTCTATGGCAGAACAGCAATCAGCTGAAATCAGAAAACAAGCAGCTGTTACTACAGCAGAAGGAGAACGGCAAGCTGCTATTAAGCGAGCAGAAGCAACAAAGGAATCTATTCGCATACTTTCTGAAGCTATAACTGCCAAGCCAGAAACAAAGGAAATTCTCAAGTATCTTGTGGCTCAAGAACAAGTAGAAGCTAGCCAAAAACTTGGTGCTAGTCCTAATGCTAAGATAGTCTTTCTCAATCCAGCATTAACAGAGGGAGCATTAGATCAGATGGTAGGCGAGGCAGCAAGCCATGAAATTGAGAACAATGGCTCTGAGAAGGGTTAATCAGCGGTTCTGTATAGTCAAATATATTCAGACATAGCTTTCAATCACTGCCACTTAGTTCACAGAACCTTTTTGGCATCTAGAGTGAAGTTAAGGTTTTGGCTTTAAAACCATCTAAATTTACTCGAATGTAGTTTTGGTGGAGATTGCTGTAACAACCTTTTGCTAAGAGTAATCCAAAATCTCAAATCACTCACATTGTGGAGACTGTCGAAACAGTGCATCAGCAACCAGCGAAACATCGCGCATTTCTTTAACATCATGAACTCGTAGTATATCTGCCCCATGAAAAATAGCAGCACAACAGGCTGCTGCCGTTCCCCAAACTCGTGCTTTTGGCTCTGGTTGGTTTAAAATCCGACCAATGAAACTTTTACGGGATGCTCCAACTAAAATAGGGCAGTTGAGCGCCTTCAATGAGGGCAAGCGGCGAAAAATTTCTAAATTTTGCTCATAGTTCTTAGCAAAACCAATACCTGGGTCAATGATGATTTTCTCAAGGTCAATGCCAAAAGCGATCGCTGCTGTTATTTGCTTTGCCAAGAAACTAGAAATTTCCCCCATTAAATCCTGATAATCAGACATTTGTTGCATCGTCAGCGGCGTTCCCCGGATATGCATCAATATAATCGGCACATCCAAACTTGCCACCGTTGGCAACATATCTGAGTCAAATGTACCCCCAGAAATATCATTAATAATATCTGCTCCAGCTTCTACAGATGCCTTTGCCACAGCCGCCCTGGTTGTATCCACAGAAATCGGTACTGAAATTTTTTCTCGTACCACCTGTAAGACTGTTAGCACCCGGTCAAGTTCTTCTGCAAGAGTGATTTGTTCTGCCCCTGGCCGAGTTGATTGACCACCCACATCGATAATGTCAGCACCAGCAGCCACCAGTGCTTCAGCGTGAGCTAAAGCAGTAGAGGTAGAATTAAACTCGCCACCATCACTAAAGCTGTCAGGAGTCACATTTAAAACTCCCATTAGGTAAGTACGCTGTCCCCACTCGAAACAGCGTCCCCGAATTATCAACTTGCTAGACATACAGCAACTTCTTGGTAGATAGAAAGTGAAAGGGGAGCAGGGGAGCAGGGGAGATGGGGAGATGGGGAGCAGGGGAGATGGGAGATGGGGAGAATACCAATTCCCAATTACCAATTACCAATTACCAATTCCCAATTACCAATTACCAATTCCCCATGCCCAATGCCCAATTTTACTGATAGTTATAGTTCACAATTCGGGCGAAACTTGCAGGTTCCAGACTCGCTCCTCCCACAAGTACACCATCAATTTCTGGCTGAGCCATAATCTCATCAATATTATTTGGCTTGACTGAGCCACCATATTGAATTGATACATTGGGATTCTTCAACTGATTGCGAATTAATCCAATTACTCGATTTGCCTCCGTGGTTTCACAGGTGTCACCAGTGCCAATTGCCCAAATTGGTTCGTAGGCAATCACTAAATTTGTCTGATCGACATCCACCAGGCCTTTATCCAGCTGGGTGGTAATTAGTGATTCAGTTTCCCCAGCATCACGTTGTTGTTTAGTTTCCCCTACACAGAGAATCGGGGTAAGACCAAACCTTTGAGCAGCTTTTAGGCGCAGATTAACGGTGGCGTCCGTTTCACCAAAGTATTGTCGTCGTTCGCTATGACCGACAATTACATAACGTACACCAATTTCTGTCAGCATGGGGCCAGAAATTTCACCTGTATAGGCTCCAAATTCTTCCCAGTGAACATTCTGTGCCCCCAGTTGTACACGGCTACCATGTAAATTCCTCGACAAAACGCTGAGGTCAGTGAAAGGAGGGCACAATAATACTTCTCGCCCTTCAGGGGTTTCCTCTAAGTGGGGCAGAAATCCGCGTAAAAACTCTTCGGATTCTGCCTGGGTTTTGAACATTTTCCAGTTACCAGCAATAACGATTTTCCGCACAGGTGATTTAGTCAAGTTTCTAACGCTACTAGATGCATTTTTCACTCTACTACTTTTTATGACACTGCTCGCCCATCAATAGTTTAAACAGTGCTTTAGCAATGATTGGGGTTGAGGTTCGCTATTTTTGATATTATTTCTGGAAGGCTGGTAATATTTTTAACTAAAGCAGTGTGCGAAATCCAGAAGATATTAGGCTTGAGTTAAGTAAACTGATTGAGGAAGCTCAATCTGATTTTCCCAATCTGGCAGCGAGGCTGGATGAAATTAAGCGTTGGATAGCCAAAAAGAAATCCGCGCTTCTGATGCGTTCGTGAATATAACATTAAGTAATTGGTAAAGGTCGATATGCCAACCCAATTAGAGATTCTGAGAGAACAAAAAATCAGTAAAGCTAGAGAAGCCCTTCAGAGAGTTAGGGCTTTGAGGAAGAGTACAAAAATTTTTGGTGTAGATGGGATTTGTCAGCATGTTGAAGATGTTGATGGTGATTGGTTAAAAGATTGGACAGAGGCAGAAGACACACAAGTGGTCAATAAAGCCCAACAAGTAGGCAAAAAGCATCACAATACTTTGCCTGTGTAACGCTGGAATCAAGAACCTTTCAAAAGAATCAGTATCAAACAAAGCCTCAACCTTAGTTGTTGAGGCTTTGTGCTTTGAGCTTTTTCAAGTCTCAAAGCAGTAACCAATTATTTTTGTTGCAGTATATAAAGTACCAGGAATGAACATCAGCCGCAGGAACAAGGCGATCGCATTTTCAGGAGTGACATTTACTTTGCCTCCTGTGCTGCTAAAAATAACTACGATAAGAAATGGGGTCAACTCAAATCCCGAATCTTAAATTTCATATTGATATGACTTCGACATTGCCCTTGCCTGATCCTCATCACAGTGATTCAGCTAACACTGATGCCAATTGTCTCAATTGGGAGGAAGAACTGGATAGTGCCATTTTCAGCTTTGAAGACATTCAGAAAGAACTCAACTATAAACAAGCACAAACAGCGCTGCGGAACTTAGTAGCTAACCTTGACCTCACACCTCAGGAAAAATACGGCTTAGAAGCGGAAATTACTGATTTGTCAACCATGCTGGGAAAATTAGACCGTATGGTGGTGCAAATTGCTGCTTTTGGTATGGTGGGACGCGGCAAGTCTTCCCTGCTTAATGCTTTAGTTGGGGAAACGGTGTTTGAAACTGGGCCTTTGCATGGTGTCACCCGTGCTGCACAACGAGTCAATTGGACTATTAGCGAAGAGGCTATTGGGCAAACAGAACGTGCTTTGCGGGTGACTCTGCCTAGTGTCGGTCAATCTCAGGTGGAATTAATTGATACTCCTGGGTTAGATGAAGTAGATGGTGATACTCGTGCAGCATTAGCTGAACAAGTGGCAAAACAGGCAGATTTAATTTTGTTTGTGATTGCTGGCGATATGACGAAAGTAGAACATGAGGCGCTTTCACAGTTGCGCCAAGCAGGTAAACCCATCATCCTGGTATTTAACAAAGTAGACCAGTATCCAGAAGCAGACCGGATGGCAATTTACCATAAAATCCGGGATGAAAGAGTGCGGGAGTTACTCACGCCCCTAGAAATTGTCATGGCGGCGGCATCACCACTTGTAAAAACGGCGATTCTTCGCGCCGATGGTACTAGGGGTGTGCAGTTACGTACAGGTAATGCCCAAGTCGATGAACTGAAGCTGAAAATTTTGGAGATTCTGCACCGTGAAGGTAAAGCTTTAGTTGCCCTCAATACTATGCTTTATGCTGATACCGTAAATCAGCAATTGGTAGAGCGCAAGCTGATGATTCGGGAACAGAATGCCAATCAGTTGATTTGGAAGGCTGTGATGACCAAAGCAGTGGCGATCGCTCTCAATCCTGTTACTGTGGTAGATATACTTAGTAGTGTTGTAATTGATATTGTCCTAATTTTAGGTTTATCTAAACTCTATGGCATACCCATCAACGAAACCGGTGCCCTACAATTACTGCAAAAAATAGCTCTGAGTATGGGTGGTATTGGTGCTAGTGAACTGCTGGCGAACTTGGGTTTGAGTGGGCTAAAAACTTTACTTGGTCTGTCTGCATCAGCTACAGCAGGTGCTACCCTCGGCCCCTATATATCGGTGGCTGTGACTCAAGCAGGCGTAGCTGGTGTTTCTTCTTATGGTATTGGACAAATTACTAAAGTTTATTTAGCCAATGGAGCAACCTGGGGGCCTGATGGCCCAAAAGCAGTTATCAGTCGAATTTTGGCAACCCTTGATGAAACTTCAATTCTCAACCGTATTAAAGATGAATTGCAATTGAAGCTAAAATTCAAAAGATAAAAAAACTAGAGATTGGCGATTATGGATAGCCTCTGTTTTTATAACCAATGTTGGTTATACCAATTCTCTATAAACTTGCACTCTTGTGGTTATCTACTCCTAACTTGCACATCTTATAACCCTTATACAGTATGGCTTTGAGGAATATCATAAAAATGTGCTTGTTTCATATTTTGCGGGAGCGTTAATCGCGCCCCTTGGGCGCTCACATCTTGCACCTACCCAATATCCCGCCAAGAAATTTATTTCGCAGGCTAATAGCGTAAGTCCACGCTTTGTGGACTCAAATCCTTACTCAGTACTTTCTGCTCTGGAATACATCATTTGCGTATATAGGACTCATATTTGATTTAAGAACAAAACTCAGTACACCTTTATTCCTTCTTCCCAGTCCCCAGTCCCCAGTCCCCAGTCCCTTACCTCTACGAGTGATTCAGAAATCAAATCGGATTGCTATAGTAGTATTTAAGTTGGGAGATTGCACGAATTTATCTCCAGCCCAAGGGAAATTTTGAGCTTTGTATCAGAAATTAGACAAAAGAGTCAATAAATGGTTAAGCCCAAACAGATTATTGAAGATATCCGTAAAAACACTTATGGCATTGGTTTACAGACTGACCAAGCCGCTCAAGGAGTTATTGACAGCTTCAGAAGAAGTTTAAACAGCGCACTTGAACGACTTTCAGTAGACCTTTATTCTAAAGAAACTCATTTTGTTTTAGAACTTATTCAAAATGCAGATGATAACCAGTATCAAAGTGGAGTAATTCCTACACTAAACTTGACAATAGAACCGCAAAAAATTATTGTTCAAAACAATGAGCTTGGATTTAGTGAGGATAATGTCAGAGCAATCTGTAATGTAGGACGTAGTACAAAAACTAAGGTAGAAGGATACATTGGTGAAAAAGGAATAGGATTTAAATCGGTATTCCGTATCAGTGATGAACCTCAAATCTTTTCCAATGGATTTCAGTTCCATTTTAAGCGCCAAGATAATGAGAATCAACTGGGATTTGTTACTCCTTACTGGATTGAAGCAATTCCTAAATATGTTGATTCAACTTTAACCAATATTATTTTACCACTTCGAGAATCAGCTAAAGATGAGTTAGGTAAGTTAGGTGAAGTTGAACATACATTAATTCTCTTTCTCCGCCAACTTAAAACTGTAAAAATCGAGAATAAAGTTAATAATGAATCTCATCAAATCACACGCTTAGATAAAAATGGAAATATAGAGATAGAAGAAACTAGGGAACTGATAATAAAAAAATATTTAAATAAAAATGGAAATATAGAGACAGAAAAAACCAGAGAAGTAATAAAGAATAAACATTGTTATAATTTGCTTAAAAAGAATTTAATTGTACCGGAAAATATTCAGGAATCAAAAAGAGAAAACGTTAAATATACTGAGCTAATTCTTGCGTTTAGCTTGCAAGAGGATGGTTCAGCAGATACAAGATTAGAACAAAAAGTTTTTGCTTTTCTTCCTACTCGCAGCTACGGATTTAAGTTTCTGATTCAAGCTGATTTTCTAGTTCCAGCTAACCGGGAAGATATTCATAAAGATACACAATGGAATAAATGGATCAGAGATAACATTGCAACTACATTTTTACTAGCTGTAGAGGAATTTAAACAAGATAGTAATCTGCAAAAAACCTATTATAACTATATTCCACTAAATAGCGAAATTAAGGATGAGTTTTTTATTCCTGTAGTTAGCGAGATTCACAATAAACTAAAAACTAGTGAATGTATTTTAACTGAATCAGGAAAATGGCAGATTCCCTCTCATGTTGTGCAGGTAGATGAGCAAATTAGGAAGTTAATTTCTAATGCTGATTTGCAACAATTACTCAAGAAAGAGTATATCCACACTGAAGTTAAGGCTAAAACCTCTATTCTCGAATCTCTTGGAGTTAAAAAATTTAGCTTTGATGATTTATTGCAGTGTTTACAGAATAATGAATGGTTACAGAAACAAAGTGATAATTGGTTTGTACAACTCTATAGTTATTTAAAAAATTGTAATTTAAACGATTACTCTGATTTACCAAGAATTAAGAAATTAAAAATTATTCGGTTAGAAGAACATAACAAATTAGCTTCAACTGCTGAGACATCAATATTTTTTCCATTTAATAATGTTGGAGAATATAGTTTTGAACTGCAATTTATTAAAAGAACGCTTTTAGAGTCAACTTCTAAGGTTGCTGTAACAGAATTTCTCAAAAAATTGGGCGTTCAAAATGCTTCGTGTTATGAAATTATCGAAAATCATATTTTACCCCTTTATAAAGGAGATAGTTGGAAAAGCAAACTTAATCAGCTTTCAAGATATATTTGTTACATTAAAGACAACTTATCGGAATACAAAAAAGAGTCTAATAAAATAAATAATCCTTATTCTTGGTCGTATTCCAAAGAAGATCCTCTAAAAATCTTGAAAGAATCGCTATTGATAAAAACAGATAAAAATGGCTATTCTCGCCCAGGAAATGTTTACCTTCCTGCTAGTTATGGGAATCCAAATGAATTGGAAACATTATTATCAGGAATACAAGATGTCTGGTTTGTATCCCCAGAGTATATTCAAGATTTAATGCAAATTAAAAATCCTAGCGAAAAAGCAGAAAAAATTAGAGAGTGGAAAGATTTTTTTGTTAAGCTAGGAGTACATACTGAACCAAAAATAGATGTCAAAATACAAACTGCACGTGGACGGTCTAATCAAAAAATAGATTATTCCAAGGAATACCCTATTTATAGTTCACTGCACATATTAAGAATCTTAGAAGCCAGAAATGTAGAAAAAAATCAGAAATTGGCTAAACTTTTAGATAGCAATTGGGACTCTTACAAGAAATATAAATCTTGGCAAGATTATTACTATGCTAATGGCGGTTTTCATCCCTACATAGACTCTAATGATGCAGACTGGTTTACCGCAATTAAAACAGCAGCTTGGCTTCCTACTACGAAAGGAAAATTAGCTAATGCTTCTGAAGTTTTTATGGATAAAACAGAAACAGGCGCAATACTAGGAGATAGCGTTCCATACTTAGCCATTACTCTCAATAATCCAGATTTTATTAAGGACTTAGGAATAAAAGAAAAAATAACTGATCCAAAGGATTATGCTGATTTATTGCTGACATTATCTCGGAAAAATGAGCTTGATGAAAAAGATGAGGAATTAGTTATTAAAATTTATCAGGAATTGAATAAAGATGGTATAAATTTAAAAGATTGGTGGAAAACCTTTATCATTGAAAAAATATTTTGGACAAATAAAAGAACATTATCTACAGCTAGTAAAGTTTTAATAAATGATAAGGATGAGGTTTATGAGTTGTTTAAAGACAATCCTCAAATAGCTTTTCTCAAACTCCCCCAAAACTACTATCCTAAACTTCAACACTTCATCAAAGCGACTAATATTCGCTATCTTTCTCAGATTATTAAGACTGAATTAGCAATTGGAGAAGTACCAAAAGTTGAAGAACAAAGCTTAACTGAGCAAATTAAAGCTTTGACACCTTACATTTTACGTTATCTTTACGACAGAGAACAGGCAATTTACCAACAGCTTAAAACCAATCACACCCTAATACAACTCAAAGATTTAGTGTGTTACAGGGTGGAAAACCTGCAAATTAAATATATTCTTGAGCAGCAATCAGCTTATACTCAAAGAAGTGCTTTCTTGGATAATGGAAATCTCTACATCCAATCCAATAGCTTGTCAGATATGGATTATTTAGCCTGGGAAATTTCTCACTTATTTGGTAATCCAAAGGGGTTAGATGATTTCTTGATTTTGCTGTTTGAGAAAAGAACATTAGACAAAATTGACAGCTTAATGAAAGCGAAAAATATTCAACCACTACCTAATGAAGAAAGGCAGTGGTTTGAAAGCTCAAATATTTATCTAGGAGAAACTAACTTTATAGAAATAGCAGCAGAAAATGATAAAAAAATTGAATCTACAGCTAACAAACATCAAAAAATAGAACAAGATAACCGTTCTGTTAAATCAGAATTAACAACTAGATTTCCCAAAGATGAAGTTGATGATGCTCAATGGCTACCTGAGTGTGAACCTAGAGAAATTCTAGAACTTGAGGCTATTCAATTGACAAAGGCAAAAATTACATCTCAAGGATATCCTAGCACTGGAAGAGTTACTGAATCTATCATCACTCCATCTTTTGCTGAGTTAATCAAAGACGAAAGTATTTCAGATAAGACTACTTTTAGTAATAGCCAATCTGAATCAGCGCCACAAAAAATTATTCAATTAATTACAGAACTACGAACAATAGATAGAGATGAGCCAAGTGAAAAGCCTAAACTAAGCGGTATCTGGGGTGAGAAATTTGCTATTGAATATTTAAGGCGAAAGTTTGGTGCTAAGTATCCCAAAGGAAAGTTAGACGAAAATAAATACGGATTTTCTATCAAAATTAATGGTCAAGTAATAGTTGAAGTTCAGTGGCTAAATGGAGTTCAAGAGACAGAAGGGTATGATATAAAATTAATTGAAAATGGTCAAGAAGATTATATAGAGGTTAAGTCTAGTAAACCTGGAGCAAAGAAATTGATAAAGCTATCAGGGAGTCAATGGAAATTGGCTTATGACTTGGGAGAAAACTTCCATATATATCGGGTTTATAATGCTGGAACTCAACAAGCTACACTTATTGATATTTCTAATCCCAAGCAACTTTTCTCTGAAGGTAGTCTCCGTATAGATTCTGTTTATCTTCGGATATAGAGCATATCTACCAGCGAAGATATGTCAAGTCTAACTATATAAAAGGCAGATTTAGGCATGATTCGTACCATACTTCCAATCGTACTTACACCGTGGTTATCTCAACCGCCCAGAATTAACAAATGAAAAATTTATTGCTCTACATGATTTGCAAAAAACTCAAGTTCAGCTTGTGCAAGCAGAAAAATTAGCTACTCTTGGGCAGTTAGTAGCTGGTGTTGCTCACGAAATTAATAATCCAGTTACTTTTATATACAGCAACTACTTCCTGTTTCAGGAAATATATAAGGGAACTCCAAGAAATAAATTATCTTGGTTGAAGTTGATGACTGATGACTGATGACGGTTGACTGTGAACAGTGGGATATTTTTTTATTTGTCAGCCCCTTACAAGAAGTTAATTCATACTCAAATTCAGCAATCCCTAAAATTTGTATTCCCAGACAATAGCCTGGGAACGAGTGAATCTCCAATTTCTAAGTTTGACAAGACTTATGCAAAAATCGCTCTTAAACAGAGAACGCCAAGAATTGGTAGAGTGTGCGTAAGTCTTATTTAAGTTAAAGTGCTTCTCTTTTGCAGATAAAGGGTTGAGTTACCCTTTACTTTTAAAGGAGTTAAGCCATTCTTGGACTTGTTCTCGCGCAATATCGCGACCGCCTAGACCAAAAGCTAGGGCAATAGCAACGGCGATCGCACCTAGTAAAAGTCCAAAAGCTAAATTTACAATATCACTAGCAACTCCAATTTGTTGCAGTGCCATTGCCGAAACTAAGGCAATAATCGCAATGCGCGCCACTTGTCCCAAAATTCGGGCTTGAGGATTACCAGAACTGGTGATAATGTTGTAAGCCAAATTTGCTAAGAACAAACCAATGGCAAATACTATCAATCCCGCCAAAATCCGGCCGAATATGATCAAAATACCAGACACTAATGTTGTCAGGGCTGGAATATTGAGAATATTGACCGCTGCCACCGTTGCAAACAGTAAGATGCCCACTAAGACAACGATACCAGCAATTTCTGATGGCGTGCGGGTTGGAGCCGGTTCTGCTGTTGGTTCTGCTGGAATGACAATTCGTCTGGTGGGTGTTGGCAGACCCAAAACAGAGAAAATGTTATTAAAGCCTAAACTGGTGAGGATACTAGTGACTAGATCCGCCACAAATCGCCCTAGGAAGTAGGCAATAATTAAAATTGCTGCGGCTGTAAAGATTGCAGGTAGAGCGTTGAGAATTTGCTGCAACATTGCGATCGCAGGCACTGAGATTGCCTCAATTTTTAATGCATTGAGGGCTGCGATCGCCACAGGAATCAAAATCAAAATATAGACTATCGTGCCTATAATACTCGATAAAGATTGTACTCCCGCAGATGAAGAAAGTCCAAACCTACTGCCCAAATGGTCGATACCAGTTGTCGTCAATAAATTGCTGACAATCCGCCGCACCACATTAGCCAGAAACCAACCGACTACTGCAATTAGCGTCGCCGCCAAGATGTTTGGCAGAATTGACAGAATCTCTGTAGTTAAGGCTTGTACTGGTTGTAGTGCCTGTCTCAGTCCTAGAGTGTCTAGAACTGGCACAAGAAACAGTAAAAAGATGAACCAATACAGGGCATTGCCAATGGTTTCACTCAAAGACAACTGGTCAAGGCTAATTGCATCGTTTGACGTTTCTTGATTCAAACGCTCATCCAGCCTAAAGGCTTGTAGCCCGCGTATTGTCACAACTTTTACAATGGTCGCTATTAACCAAGCGACGCCTAAAAGAATTCCTGCACCGACTATCTTAGGCAAAAAGCCAATCAGTTGGTCAAGAAAATTATTGAGTGGTCGAGAAGCTACTTCCAGCCCTAAAGCTTGTAAGACAGCTACCACCGTCAATAAAATGATGCTCCAAAATACCAAGGTGGAGACTAATTTCTCCACTTGGGGAACATCGTCGCGTCCCGTTACGCCTGCGGCAATACGGTTATCTATGTTTGTGCGATTGAGGATTCCCCGCGTCACTGCTGCTGCGATCGCTGCAATTAGCCAACCAACTAACAAAATTGCCGCCGCCCCCAATAAACGGGGTGTGAAGTCAATCAACTGTCGCACAATTGTTTGCACATCAGCAATTCCTTGGTCAACTTTTTGTTGATCTAGTGTGATTGGCGATTGTGCCAAAAATTGCTGTACCCTCATCGATAAACCAATGTCTATCAACTGGGTTATTCCTAGCCAAGTGGTGTTCATGGTTTCCCGGAATTAAGCTGGTATTCGCTCGCAACACTAGAAAGGCTTATGGAGTGGTTTGCTTTAAACAATCCTGTACCCCAGTAACTTCACTAGTGTTTTGAATATACATTTACCAGTAAAAACTTATATGGAATCCATAGCAAGAGCCATTTTTTACTTTGTGAAGTAGATTGTCGTTTTATCAGTGAATACTTTTAAAAAAATGAACTCTTAATTTATTTTTAGTATTTTAATATACATTTGTTGCAGTAATCTATTGTCTGTAACGGGAATTGGGCATTGGGAATTGGTCAGTGGTCAGTAGTCAGTTGTCATTACTTATTCTCCCCATCCCCCCATCCCCCCATCTCCCCATCCCCCCCTGCTACCCTACTCAATTTTGAGTTACTCTAAGTGCAGCAACAGCATGAAAGATGTAGAATGTCCCAAGCTTTTGAACAATGGATTCAAATTAATGCCACAGCTACGGTGGTAGAGCGCTGTATTACCGATTTAGCTGTGATGCATCGCTGGCTAAACCCCGTACTGCGTTGCGAACCTGTGGGTGAAGCTTGGAGTACTGATATTGGTAGTCAAAGTAAATTTGTAATTCAAATTCCTGTTGTCAAACCCACCCTCAACAGCGTTGTGGTGGAACGGAAACCTGGTTTAGTAGTCTGGGAATTTCAGGGATTTTTCCAAGGACGCGATCGCTGGGAATGTCAACCAATAGAACAGGGAACGCGCTTACTGAACCGCTTTGAGTTCGATATTCCTAACCCCTTAGTGAGTTGGGGTTTCAACACCTTTGCTGCATCTTGGACTAAACAAGATATGCAAGCCCAACTACGTCGCCTCAAACGACTAGCAGAAGGACTACAAATTAGTCAATAGTCAATAGTCAATAGTCAATAGTCAATAGTCAATAGTCAATAGTGAGTTGTCAGGAATTATTCTCCTCCATCTCCCTCATCCCCCTCATCCCCCTCATCCCCCCATCCCCCTCATTTGTCTAACTCGGCGAGTAATCGCCGAATCACTACTGCATCTTCAGCATCAGGAACTTTTGCTAGATAACTTTGCAAGTCTTCAGCGGCTTGCGGGTAATGACCAAGTTGATAATAGAGCAAACCGCGATCGCGTACTTCTAAGGTGACATCAGGAAATAGCAGCAAAATTCTCTCAACCGCAGCCAATGTTTTTTCTAAATCTTGCTGTTTGAGATAAATATATTTCAAATTTGTTAGCATTCGTGCCAAAAATTGCCGATTGCTGACGGGGGCTAAAAATTCTGGTTGTAAACTCACGGGTTGTTGAAACATTTGAGCAAGCCGTTCTTGGCAATCTTGTGCAAACATCACTTCTCCGCGATTAAATGCATCAACAAAAATCTCCACATCAGGAACATTCGGACGGATTAGGAAATGTCCTGGCATTCCTATACCCACCATTGGAAAGTCAATTCTCTGGGCAACTTCTAGGTAAACCAAGGCTAAGGTAATAGGAATTCCTAGCCGGCGGTCAATCACATCATTCAAAAAACTGTTGCGGGGGTCGTAGTAGTCTGTTTTATTTCCCGCAAATCCCAAGTCTTCGTAGAAATACTGGTTTAGACTTTTAATCAACCGTAGAGGATACGGTGAGTCAGGCAAGCGTTCTTTAACTTCACCTGCCATTGTGTCAAGAGCATTAAGATATTCCTCTGGGTCAAGGTCAGGATATTCTTCCTGTGCAATGTACAAAGCTGCCTTTGCTAGGTCAATACGCTCGTCAGGCTGATGAATCTCCTGATAAAAATATTGTCGCGCTGACGAGAAATTCATAAATTTTCTGCTCGGTAAAGATATGAGGATGAAGCAGGTCAACTGACACCAGTTGTACCTACCTTTATTTTAGAGAAATTAGCAAGATTTGGAAATGTAATTTGTACATAATTTTTATAAATTTTAAGTTTAAAAAATATAGATTTATTGTTAAATCATCGAGGGATAACCTTATATTATTAATGTGTTTTTCTAGGAAAATAAATTAATAAATTCTATCAAATGGCTGATTTGCTGATTATTGTTTATTTTTTATTATCATTGGCTTGAAAGTATATTTAACAAATCTAGGAATAAAAAACTATCATCCTTTGGGATATTTTTTTATTTAGAAGCCCCTGATAAATATTGACAACAGTAACAGCAAATTTTTAGATAAAAGGTTTCGTGACTATTTCAACAATGACACAAAAACTATCATTTACTAGCTTGGGAGTATCTTTTATTACTATAAAAATAGCCATAGGAGAACAGCAAGCACTTGAAAACTGCTGTGTTGAGGACACCAGACACAGCAGTTTTATATTTTGACTGTTGACTGTGAACAGTGGGATATCTTTTTACTTGGAAGTCCCTAGAAAGTGATTGTAATAGGTCAAAATCTAAGTAAACGCGATCGCATCTAACGACAATGCAGATTACTAAGAGTCTCCATACAGCTATTCTCGTGACTGACTTAGAACGTTCCGAACACTTTTATGGTCAAGTGTTGGGATTATCCAAAATAGACCGCTCCCTAAATTACCCTGGTGCATGGTATCAAGTCGGCGACTATCAAATCCACTTGATAGTTGCATCAACTACTCCCACCGACAACCCCAACGAAAAATGGGGACGTAACCCCCACATTGCTTTTTCAGTTGCAGACTTAGACACTGCTAAACAGGAGTTGCTCAATTTAAATTATCCCATCCAAGCCAGCGCCTCCGGTCGCCCCGCCCTCTTCACTCAAGACCCGGATGGGAATGTTATCGAGCTTGGTCAGCAGTGAGGGGATGGGGGGATGGGGGGATGAGGGGGATGAGGGGGATGAGGGGGATGAGGGGGATGAGGGGGATGGGGAGCAGGGGAGCAGGGGAGATGGGGAGATGAGGCGGATAAGAAGAATAATTCCTGACCACTGACAACTGACCACTGACAACTGACCACTGACAACTGACCACTGACAACTGACCACTGACAACTGACCACTGACAACTGACCACTGACAACTGACCACTGACAACTGACCACTGACCACTGACCACTGACAACTGACCACTGACAACTGACCACTGACAACTGACAACTGACAACTGACCACTGACAACTGACCACTGACAACTGACAACTGACAACTGACCACTGACAACTGACAACTGACAACTGACCAATGACTAATGAAAATTATCGCTTACAGTTACACTGAACCCCTGTTAGAATCTTCCGTAGACGAAGCTAGTTGGGGATGGGAGGTGGATCGAGTTTATCAAGATTTGGGTAAGCTAGAGTCTTCCGGACACCCCAAGCGATCGCAATTACAACAATTATTTACAGACTGCCAAACTGAAGGTGTAGATTATCTGTTGATTCGTCGCTTGGACGAATTGGGGGATACTGTAGAACAAGTGAGCGATCGCGTCAATCAACTCGAAGCTATGGGAGTAACCATAATTGCTACTGAACAACCTTACAGTTCAGAAAATTCCCATGTTGGCGCTGACTTGCTGAAATTGCTACATGAAATCCAACGCCAGCAACATAGCCGCCGTATCCGCACTGGACACGCCCGCAATCGTCTTGATACCGCGCCTCCACCAGGTAAAGCTCCCTATGGTTATCGCAGAGGTAAGGATAAGTATATCGTTGACCGCAGTACTTCTCCAGTGGTGAAAGATTTTTTTGAACACTTTCTGCTATACGGTTCCCTGCGGGGTTCAGTGCGTTACCTGGCGAAAAAATACGGCAAAAAAATCTCTGTCACCACTGGGCGGCGCTGGCTAACTAATCCTGTCTATCGCGGGGACACGGCTTATCACAATCATGAAATTATTTCCAATACTCATATTCCCATCATTTCTAAGGAAGAAGCTGCCCAAGTTGACCGGCTTTTGCGGCGTAACAGCCGTTTACCATCTCGAACCGCTAGTGCGCCCCGTTCGTTAGCAGGGTTAGTTGTTTGTGGTGAATGTGATTCACACATGACTGTTACTCGTGTCACCCAGCGCCACCAAGACAAAGAGTATCTTTATTTACGTCCTATTAGCTGTCCTCATCGCCCCAAGTGTCGAGCTATTGCTTACCAAGATGTATTGGAACATACAATTACAACGGTTTGCCGTGACTTACCCCTGGCTGTAGCGGGGATGAATTTTCCCCAGTTGGATGTGATTAAGAATAGTTTAGGAGAAGCGATCGCTCGTCAACAACAAATACTCGATCAATTACCCGCCTTAGTGGAAAACGGGGTATTAGATACTGAAACAGCAAAATTAAGAGCTTACAAACTCCGCACAGAAATTTCTGCACTCCAGGCAAAGTTAGCTACGCTTCCCCCAGTGAACTTGCGTTCTGTTGCCCAAGCTGTTTCCATTCCCCAATTTTGGCTAGACTTATCAGAAGCAGAACGACGATTTTACTTTCGAGAATTCATCAGGCAAATCGAGATTATTCGCCAAAACCAAGAGTGGGACTTGCAAGTTATCTTTATTTTTTAATAGTCATATCATAAGTAATAAGCAAAGGACTTGATATAAAATGGTATGAGATAAGCGATCGCGGTTCTGTTGAACCTCCCAAATGCAGGCATCGGGAGAAACTGATGCTCTTTGCATCTGTGCGTGAGGCAAAAAATTTTTACCTATAAATATGCATAAATAAGGAATAACCACTAACCGCAAAAATAAAAAAGATGGTAGTAGAAAATATTACTACATCTCTCACTATAAATAAAATCCAATTTTTTCTAAGTTCATGTTTAAATTCGAGTTCTCGCAGCTTTCGATCCAGTTCTGCATCTTTTTCTGACTGTTTATTTACTATTGATACAACTAGTGGATTTTCACCTTTGTTGGCAATTATCTGTGATAAATCTTTAATATCCGTCATCCTATTAGATACCAACAATTTCAGTTTCAATATTTTGGTTATCGTCTGTAATCCAGATATGTTTGCCTTGATGCTTGGCTTCTACTGCTAGTTCTAAAAGTGTAATTGCTTTTAGCAATACCTCAGCATTATCTGCATTAATCTTTTGTGCCATATTGTTTATTGTTTCATACAATTCTAACGACAAATCTAAATTTAATTGAATTCGTTGGCTTTGATTTTGTGCAGTCATTTGTATTTAATATAAGAGGATATTTTAAAAGTAGGGGGGTATTGTAAGAAAGCTCACAAGGCGTATGCTGAAATTTGTAGAAAACAGCACCTTATGAGCGAATGACTAAAGCATACCGTAGAAATCTGACATGGGAACAATGGGAATTAATTGCGAATCTCTTCCCAGAAGCAAAACCAGGCGGTCGTCCCCGAAAATTAGCATTATTTGCGATAGTAAATGCAATTCTCTATGTTTTGTGTCAAGGGTGTACATGGCGAGGGTTGCCGGGGGATTTTCCCGTATGGTCAACGGTTTATGGTTATTTTTGGAGATGCAGCAAAGATGGTACATGGTTGAAGGTTCACGACCAACTCTATCAATGGGTGAGAGTAGATGCAGGGCGTGACTTGAGTCCATCAGAAGCAGCAGTTGATAGTCAACAGTTCGGCTTCGCTCACTGTTGACCCTGAGCGAAGCCGAAGGGTCAATCACTAGAAACAGCAACGATGATTTCCACAGATGTAGGTTATGACGCAGGTAAAAAGATACATGGGCGCAAGCGACATCTCAGTGTAGATTTGTGAGGGCTAGTTTTGCGGGTCTTGGTAACGTCTGCAAGTCTTCCAGAACGTGAAGGTGCAAAAAAAGTCCTCAAGCAAGTCCATGATACAGGCACTCACGTAAAACGGTTAAATATCATTTGCATGGACGCAGGATACCGAGGCGAAGAATTTATGCATTGGGTGATGGATATGTTTCGGTGGATTGTAGAAATTGTTCTTCGACCATTGGAGAAAAAAGGTTTTGTCCATTTACCAAAGCGCTGGGTTGTTGAGCGCACTTTTGGCTGGCTTAATTGGTGTCGGCGTTTAAGTAAGGATTATGAAAGATTACCCGAAACTTCAGAGATATTCATCTCTATTGCCATGATTCGTATTATGGTCAGACGACTGGCATGATTTTTAACTGATTTTGACTTTTAAAACATCCTCTATGAATTCTACTAAAACGTTCCAAAGGTAGAGGTTATGTTGGTCAAAATTTGTAACCATTATATGTGTGGCTAAACAAACTCAAGCTGAGATTCAATCTTAACTTGACAATAATATAGCCAGATTTGAAAAATTCAACATAACTAAGGCAATTATCATGAGTACTGCAATTGATAACTTTACTAAAAATCTTCATGACAATTTAGAAGCGGTTGAAGATCGGGTAAAATCGCTGAGAGAAAGTATTCAATCTGCGCCGAAAAAAACTCAAACTGAGATTGAATCTCAAATTGATGAAGCAAAAGCAAAGCTAGACGCTAAAAAACAAGAATTTGATGAGTACCGGGCAAAGCTCAAAACTCAATTCGAGGAAAAAGAATCTGAAGTGAAGTCCCATGTCGAGGAATGGAAAATGGGTCGCAAAGCAAAGAAACTCGAACATCGGGCAGATAAAGCTGAAAACCATGCAGCTACGGCGACATTCTTAGCGATCGCAACACTCGAAGAGGCAGAAAAAGCAACCTTAGAAGCGATCGCCGCCAGACTAGATGCCGAAGCCGCAGCAGTAACTACAAAGAACTAATTCGTAACTCGCTTGAAATATATACAAGAGCCAAATTCATGACATCTACACATACGGTTGTTGCTAATTTCCCCTCCCATGCAGAAGCAGAAAGGGTTGTATTGGAGCTGCAAAAACAAGGCTTCGATATGCAAAAGCTCTCGATTATTGGCAAAGACTACCAAACCACTGAACATGTGCGGGGATTTCTCACCTGGAAAGATACAGCTAAAGCTGGAGCCGCAGGGGGTGGTTATTGGGGTAGCTTCGTCGGCGGTTTATTTGGCATTTTAGCTGGGGCTGGAGTGCTGTTTATTCCCGGAGTAGCTCCGATCATCATTGCTGGCCCCATTGCGGGAGTCTTGGCGGGTTGGTTAGAAGGAACACTTGTTGGTGCTGCTGGTGCTGCTGCTGTCGGAGGACTAGCGGGTGCTTTAGGAGGGTTAGGAATCCCCAAGCACGAGATAGTGAAGTACGAGACTCGAATCCAAGCAGGCGAGTTCATAATCCTTGTGACAGGTAGCAACGAAGATGTCAGTCAGGCGAGGCAAATGCTAGACAGAATTAGTCATGGAATGAGCATTTCGGTTCCTGTCTAAGGCTTTGAACTATTAACCTGGCAACATTAGATAGATATAGTAGAGACGTAGCACTGCTACGTCTCTACAAGGTTTCTGGATAACGCATATTTAAGTTCTGGAGATATTTAAAGGAGTCATCATGGTAAGTAAAATTGACATCAACAAATCTGTACCGCGTGAGCGATGGGGCGAATTTTTTGATCTGTTTTCAAGTGGTAATCGTGGACGGCATATTTCAATCGAAATCATAGATTCAGAACTCGGTGATGCAGAACTGATTCAGGATGCACCTTTGATGGCGATGGTTTACGATCGCCCCGGAAAAGGAGATGATTTGGTGATTGAAGTGGGTAGAGATGAAGTGACTTACGCTCACACCATCGATTCACCAACTGAAGTTTTAACGGGACAGAACTCAAACGGTGTGATGATAGCGGTTCGGATTAGTGACACTGCCGGGACAAAAACGTTGATCCAGCTACAAGCTAATTAATGTGAATGAAATCATTATCTGTCCGACACGTCAAGAACTTTAGATTTAAGTTCACAAAAGACGTAAAACACGATTAAACCAAGCTTTGCAGGGACTTAGTTGATATGGGTAAAAAATCTAATGCCTATTTGTTAGGTGGTGGTATCGGCTCTTTGGCAGCCGCCGCCTTCATGATTCGTGATGGCGGACTCCCTGGCGGAAATATTTTTATCCTAGAAGCAAAACCCTTGCTGGGCGGAAGTATGGATGGAGCCGGGAACCCTACAGATGGCTATTCCCTGCGCGGTGGAAGGATGTTAACTACTGACAATTACGAATGCACTTGGGATCTTTTCAAGTCGATTCCCTCCCTGAGTTCGCCCGGTAAAACGGTATTTGACGAAACGATGGAGTTCAATGAGCAGCATAAGTCAAATTCTATGGCGCGTCTCGTTGACAGCCGACGGGCAAAAGTCCCTGTGAGTTCGATGGGCTTTTCCATGCAAAATCGTCAAGAGTTACTGAAACTTACCCAAGCTGATGAAGCTGAGTTGGGTGCTAGTTGTATCACAGATTGGCTTTCCCCTGAATTCTTCGAGACTGAATTTTGGTATATGTGGGTGACTACGTTCGCCTTCCAGCCGTGGCATAGTGCTGTTGAATTCAAGCGTTACTTGCATCGCTTCATGCTCGAATTCTCTCGGATTGAAACCCTGGCAGGGGTTAAACGCACCATCTACAATCAGTATGATTCATTGATTCTTCCCTTACAGAGTTGGCTTGCTGCCCAAAATGTCCATTTCCTCGTCGATTGCAAGGTGACGGATCTGGATAGCACCACAGCAGAGGGGAAGTTAGTAGTGACAGGCATTCATTATCAGCAGAGTGGTGAAAGCAAAACCATTGCAGTTAAAGATAGCGACTTGGTTTTTCTGCAAAATGGCTCAATGACCGATGCCTCAAGTTTGGGGTCGATGACAAGTGCGCCCAAGAAGTTGACTAAACAGGACTGCACCAGTTGGACTTTATGGGAAAAGCTGGCAGCAGAAAGTCCAGATTTTGGGAATCCGGCTGCTTTTAACAGCAGCATTGCCGAGTCTCTCTGGGAGTCTTTCACGGTGACACTAAAAAACCCCGCATTCTTCGATAAAATCGCCAAATTTAGCGGCAATCAAGCGGGGACTGGTGGGCTGATCACGTTTAAAGACTCAAATTGGCTGATGTCCATCGTACTCGCCTATCAACCCCACTTTATAAATCAGCCTGCTGATGTACAAGTCTTCTGGGGATATGCTCTTTTTAGCGATCGCATCGGTAACTTCGTGCCCAAGCCAATGAGCGAGTGCAACGGTGAAGAAATTCTGCGAGAACTCTGCGGTCATTTACGATTCGATTTGGACACTGTGGAATCGGCAAACTGTATTCCTTGCAGAATGCCGTACATCACAAGTATGTTTATGCCTCGTTTACGCAGCGATCGACCATTGCCGATCCCTCATAGCTCAAAGAACCTCGCTTTCATCAGCCAGTTTGTGGAAATTGCTGATGATGTCGTCTTCACAGTTGAATATTCGGTGCGAGCTGCTCAGATGGCAGTCTACGAATTCCTCGGTATCGATCGCCAGATCCCACCTATCTCGCCTCATGACAAGTCACTGCAAGTCGAGTTTAAGGCTTTAGTCAAAGCGTTTAGTTGACACTCCCCGGCGTGAACGCACGGGGATTCTTGGTTCGCTGAGATCACTTAACTTAGATTCCTTGCGTCGTCTAGGCCAGAGGTGAGGCTCTCCCCAAGCGTTACTTCGGGTATGCCCTACCCTAGTTGCATAACTGCAAGTCCTTTTTAGCTTGAAACAAATATGCTTCAAAAACTGATTCGTCTAGTTCTTGTGAATCTTTTACCTGCTGCCAGGAGAAAACTAGAACAATGCAGCAGAACCGCATAGATTCAATTATCAAGGTTCAGTGTCTGCGGTTTAGGCAGCAACCGGGTTTTTACACAGGTTGATTACCCTTCCTGTTGCCATTATTTTACCACTTCAAGCCGTCCTTTATGACGGGGCTTTTACCCAAATTTTCGGTAAGTTTTGCCTTCACTAACGGGCGTTTCAACGGGACACAACTCAGATTTTTATTGTTCGAGGAACTCTCTCATGAAACCGGATTACCTGATTGTCGGTAGTGGTTTATCAGCATTAGTCTTTGGCGCTTTGATGGCAAACTCTGGCAAGACTGTGCAAATTCTCGAAGCCCATGAGCATCCCGGAGGCTTTGGGCATACGTTTACAATGGCTAAAAAATATACATTTAACGCTCAATTTCACTACGTCTGGGACTGCGGTGAAGGGCAAACCGTCAATCGGGTACTGAAAAAACTAGGGTTAGAGCAAGAAGTAACTTTTGAACGTTATGATTCGGACGGCTTTGATCACATGCGAATGCCAGAGCATAGTTTGGATATTCCCTCGGAGCCAGAGGAACTGATGCAGCGATTGTCTAATCTGTTCCCTGCTCATGGCGATCTCATTTATAAATTCGTCAACGAAGTGGAAAAGACTGGTGAAGGCTTGAAAAGACTCTCTCCACCGATCAAGCCAATTGAACTGCTAAAACATCCAAATGAGGTATTTTCTGCCGTCCAGTATCTCAATAGCACACTCCAGGATGTTTTTGATAAGTTTCAGCTACCCCAAGCCGCTCAAACCTTATTAGCCCTGCAATGGCCTGATTTTTTGCTGCCTCCCAATCAACTCTCCTTCTATGCTTGGGTTATATTGTTCCGAGGTTATCAAGCGGGCGCATTTTACCCAACCCAGCATTTTGAACATGTGATTAATTCGTTGGTTAATGTCATCGAATCACATGGCGGACAGGTGCTTCTCAACCATGAAGTTACGAATTTTAGAGTCACAGACAGAACGGTTACGGGAGTTCAAGCGATGGATCTCACCACCCATCAAACCCATGAATTTGCAAGCGACACCGTAATTTGCAATATTGACCCCAAAAAAGCTGCCAAGATGATCGGGGAATCGCAGTTTTCTAAAAGTGTACGCCGAAAACTCAACTATGAATATTCGGCATCTAACTACATGGCTTATTGTGTCGTCAAAGATATCGACCTCCGAGAGTATGGATTTGGTAAGTGGAATCTCTTTCATACAGGGCATCACGATTTAAATGAAGCCTTCGCGCAGATGTACGATCGCAATGACTTTTCTAATCCTAGTTTTGCCATCACAACGCCGACTTTATTGACTACAGCAAGTCGAGATTGCCCAGAAGACTGCCAAATTGTCGAATTTCTTACCGTTGCCAATTATAAATACTTCCAGGAATTACGAGATAATGACCGCAAAGCTTACAACCAGAAAAAGCAAGAAATCTTAGATTCCATCCTTGATGTTGTGGAAGAACACTATGTACCGAACTTTAGAAAATACATGGTCTTCCATATTACAGGTAGTCCTACTACCAATGAGCGTTTTTGCTGGTGTCCCAATGGGAATTCCTACGGCTCCAGTATGACACCGCGCAATATGGGTATGGGACGACTGAATCACGAAACCTCACTCAACCATTTCTATTTCTGCAATGCCTCATCTGGCTATCCCGGCTTTGCTGCCACATTTTGGACAGGCGCACTGCTGTATCAACGATTATCAGGTGACGTGATTTTAGGCAACAGCTAAACAGGCGATGTCTACAACGGGCTACGCCTACCCAAATTATCTATTTCATTAACATTTTTGAGGGGTCTAAGTCCTTCGTTTCTAACAAGCAAGCTACAAGTTTTGCGGCGGGGTTATATTTCGACTTCGCTCAATAACCAATCCCCATTCCAAAACTTAATTACGTTAGCGCAGCGTTAGCGAGTCTGCGTTCGCGTAGCGTCTCGTAGAGAGCGTCATTACGAATTACGAATTATTTTAATTGAGAGGTAAATCATGAGAATTGCTATCGTTGGGGGGGGAGCCAGTGGCATGGTGACAGCTTACCTGCTCGATAAACAAGGGCATCATGTCACTGTGTTTGAACGGGAATCTACTTTAGGTGGACATATTCGGACACTGAACAAGAATGTGAAACCGAACCAATCCGATTGTCAGGAAATTTTGGAAAATGGAGTTCTGGAATTTCCGACTGTGTTTTACAACTTCATCGCCCTCATGGAAGAGTTAGGGGTGGAACTAGAACCTGTAAATATGGGTTCAGCGATGTTTTTCAAAAATGGCAGCCACTTTCTATCAAGAGTCACCATCCAGAAGAACTTCACAGGTATTCGCCGCCTGATTGAATATTTACGCCTCGATACCCTCTATGCTCGTTCTGCTGGATTATGGCTAAGAATAAAATTTGCTCACCTGCAAGATTTTTACAATCAGCCTTTGTCGCAATATTTGAAACAGCCCTGTATTCGCAATACTTGGCTAAAATTGCTAGTCATGTATAGCTATTCGATGCCGTTGGAACTAATTGATGATTTTCCGGCAGAATTAGCGATGCCTGTCTTACGCAAGGATGTCGCAGTCCATTGGCTCAGGGTTAAAGGCGGTGTGTATTCTTACATTGAAAAAATTCTGGCGCGATTCCAGGGTGAGGTTTTGCTGAATGTAGAGATTGACCGGATTTTCAGAACCTCGGATGCTGTGAAAATTGTGCGAAGGACGGGTGAAATTCTGGAGTTTGATAAAGTCGTGTTTGCTACACCACCCGACCAAGTAATGGCGCTGTTAGCAGATCCAACCGATGCCGAAATCAAACGGTTTTCTGCTTGGAAAGTGAATTATGCGACTACCTTACTGCATACAGATAGTTCCATATACAACCGCTATGGCATTAAACAACCCTCAGAATTTGATTTCTTTCAGGCAAAAAGCCGATGGGGTTATAACAGTTGCCTGAATCAAATTTGTAACATCTCATCACCACCAAATTATTTTCTCTCGTTCCAACTAGAGGAGTTAATTGCTAGCGATCGCATTATTCACATTCAAAAACATCACACTCCGTTATATACCACTGAATCTTTTAGATATCGAGATGAAGTAGTTGCCACTAATGGCGAGAACAACACCTACCATGCAGGAGCCTATCTTGGTGATGGGTTGCATGAAGGAGCTATAACTTCTGCTTTTCGAGTTGCTCAACTGGTTGGGTTAAGCCAAGGCTCGATTGATATCACAAATCCTAAATCGATACCACAATTTGTACAACATTGATCCATCAAATTCTTTATATAAATTTAAAAGGAGATCAAGATGAAAGTTATTGAGTCTGAAGTTGATGAGCAAGTTGTTAGTTCTGGGTGGACAACCGCGATCGCTATTCTGATGATCGTGTTGGGCATCATTGCCATCGCATTTCCTTTCTTTGCCAGCGTTGCTTCAACCTTACTATTTGGCTGGATATTCATCTTTGCCGGAATTACTCAAATTGTTTATGCCTTTCAATCAAGAGGTGCAGGTAAAGTTATCGGGAAGCTGATTCTAGGTCTTTTGTATCTCCTATCTGGAATTCTCGTGGTGGTAAATCCATTTGAAGGGGTGCTTGCCTTGACGTTAGTGTTGGGTATTACTATTTTTGTGCAAGGGGTGATTCAAGTGTCAATGGCATTTCAAATGCGCCGGATTTCATCTAACTGGAGATTAATGCTTGTAAGCGGAATCATCGGCATTATTTTCGGTATTTTTATTTGGTCTAACTTTCCATTTAACGCAGTTTGGCTGATTGGCACTTTCATTGGCATCAATCTTTTATTCGATGGAGTTTGGATGCTAACTTTGCATTCAGGACAGCGCCGCGCTTTACAGTAGAAAAGCAGAGGACTAAAGTCCTACAAACCTTGAATTATTTACGCCGCTCTACTTAGACAAAATTATTCTGTCGATAGCTGTCTAAAGCTTTGAAGCAACAAATAAGGAATTATTTTATGACAACCTCCAAAAAGAACAGCAAATATTTTCAAGCTATTCGCCGTTTTCATCGCACACTTGCTCCCATTATGTTGTTGCCTCTATTGCTGACAGCCATTACAGGATCGGTTTATCAGATCGTCGATTTGGCAGGCAAAGGAGATGCGTTTGACTGGTTATTAAATTTGCACAAGGGACACTTTGGGGCACTTAATCTAGAAGTAATTTATCCCTTCCTGAATGCTCTCGGCTTGTTGATATTACTTTTTACGGGAATTTCTATGTGGCTTCATCTACGACGTACTTCTAAAAAACAACCTACTCAGGCTTAAAACAATGATTATTAATCATCAATCTCAAAGGACGCAACCCGTCGGAACCCAAAATAGCGAACGCGTGGCAGTTTTGCTTGCAGGGTATGGTGAAGTACAATCTTACCGCGCTCTGAGTGTTTACAACCAAGCTGCAACTAAGTATATTGCATCTCAGTTTGTGCCGATTCCAGAATGGCTATACCCTCTTGCTGGTTGGTTTCTCGCACTTCAAGATTTGTACAATTTTGGAGTCAAGCACGATCATTTCATATCGCCCGAAAATGAGATTTTTGAAAAACAACGTCTTGGTATTGAGGAACAGTTACAACACCAATGGGGAAATCGGGTGCAAGTGTTCAAAGGATTTTATTTCTGTAAACCCTTTGTGCAAGAAGTTGTAACAGATATCATTAAGCAAGGCTTTCAGAATTTGCTAATTTATCCAATGCTTGTGGTCGATTCTGCATTCACGGGCAAAATAGCTGTCGAGCAAGTCAATGAAGTTATTGCCGCAACTGCATCTGTAAATCAGCCTGAACATTCGGTCTTCAAAGCAATTCGATATATTCCAGCCTTTGCAACTGAACCTGCCTACATTGATTTGATGGCGCGTCGAATTAAGGAAACTCTGAATCAGCTATTTGTTGGTCGCTTTTTTGAATCTCAGATTGGGATTGTATTAACGGTTCACGGTGGCCCAGAAAAAGCGCAAGGACTGTTAACTGGGGTGATTGATGGACAAGCCCTTTACGATCGCGTCCAAGCACAGTTGCAGCATCAATATCCCCTAGTCTCCATCGGTTGGGTGAATCATGACACACCTTTCATCAATTGGTCACAGCCCGATCTCAAACAAGCTGCCAAAAGCTTGATTAGAGCAGGTGCCCAAACTATTTTATTTAAACCCCTCGGCTGGGTGACAGATAATTATGAAACCATTCTCGATGTAGAAGATGCGATCGCATCTTTGCAGCGTCAATATCCAACGGTGACTTACACACGACTTGATTGTGTCAATGACGATCCTGATTTTCTCAAAATTGCAGCAGAATGGGCAAATCCTCACATTGAAGCAATGCTGTCAGTGCCGCAACACCACGAGCATATTCAAACTAGAAGACTTGATTTTGACTGAACTTTGAAATAGGTTATTAAAGTTTATTAGAGGGGTAACACAATGTCTTGGTTTTGGCATAAATCAAATAGACAACAGAATACGGCACATTCCATTGCGACCGTTGCAAACAAACCGACTACAGGAGATGTTATTATAAGTATTTCAACGGTCAAGGATGTTGCCAAAGCTCGAATAGATGAGTATGAACAAGAAAAAAAGTATAATAAGTCTTGTTACTATACATCTCAATGGGCAATTATTGTATTAACAGGAATCACACCTTTACTGTTAATTGTTCCTCTTCCTAATATATATCCAGCAATTTCTTCTGCTGTTGCATCAATTACAGCAGGTTTAGCCAGTGCTTTTAAGTTTCGTGAAAAATATGATCTTAATAAGAACGCTTTAACCTGTATAAACATTGAAGTTGCGAATTTTAATTGCGGAACTGGAAATTATACATCAAATATTGGAGATGAGAATGCAGAAAAAAACAATAATACTTTGATGCATAATATTGACTTAATAGATATCAATCGAAGGCATTCTTGGAGTGGACTAATTTCCGCAGTAAATATTGATAATTTAGCAAATACTTCAAATGTAGCGGACATCACCCCGGCAAAAACTACTACAGCTAAAATCTATACAGAGTAAGGATTTACAGCGAAGTGCCACTATTTTACACGGATCTCGGCTCGACCCGAAATATCTTCTAAACTCAGAACCGGAATTTATTCATTATCTGCCTGTCAGCAGTAAAGAAAGTCAATTTATTAACGAACAAACTATTGTTGCTAACCGCCTTCAATCCGATCGCAACCCAGCGCAGCAAGAATTAGCCGACTGGATCAGATTCTCCACTAAGGATGCTGAGAAATATCGTGACGGGCTGACAACGGCAAGCATGGAAATAGAAGGATTTTCTGGTTGGGTGGTGCGGAACTTTTACACCAAAGATAATGTGATGAAAAAGGATTTCCGAGAGACAGGGATTGATAAAATTAAACAGGAAGTGTCGGAATCAGCTGGTTGGATTCTGATTACCAGTAAAGACAATTCGGTGGCGACATTGCTGGAAACTGGCAGACGAATGCAAAGACTTTTCCTGAAAGTGCGGGAAAAGAGTATTGCGATTCATCCGATGACTCAGATATTAGAAGAAGCCTCAACGAGAGAAACTCTAAATCAATCAATTGGGATTAGTGAAAATATTCAATTTATATTGCGATCGGGTTATGTAAAAAATTATCCGTCGCCAGTTTCACTACGCCGCCCCGTTGATTGGTTTATACAGAAATGATTGTATAAATTTATAAAATTAGACGGTAAGGGTTTCCGTAGAATTAAAATTTAAACTCTTCATATTTTAAAAAAATCCGTAATTTCAACTTATGAAAATAAGAAAATCAGTATTTATTCTCCTATTTTTATGCACAGCTTTCAGCCTGGGTATTGCCAGTATATTTTTGCCAACCGGATTAGCTCAAAAGCGAATTTATACATCAACCCAAAGTCAAAAGCTAGACGAAAGAATTCGGCGCGTCGAGAACGGCTTGCTTCTGCCGTTTATTGTCAAGGGTGAGCCGAATATGGCTATGAAACTTGTTAACCGAATGCGATTTTATAAAATTCCCGGTATCAGTGTTGGCGTTATTAACAACGGAAAGATTGAATGGGCGCGTGGTTACGGAGTTCAAGAAACAGGCGGGAATAAATCTATAACTCCCGAAACGCTTTTTCAAGCAGCATCAATTAGTAAGCCGATAGTAGCAATGGCGATGTTACGACTCGTCCAAGAGAATAAATTGAATCTTGACGAAGATGTGAATGAAAAACTTGTTTCGTGGAAAGTTCCCGAAAACGATTTTACGAAAGAGCAAAAGATAAATTTGCGTGGCTTGTTAAGTCATAGCGCAAGTCTGACCGTTTCCGGCTTTCGTGGATACGCGGCAGATGAGCAAGTCCCGTCACTTTTTCAAATTTTGGACGGAGCAACGCCAGCCAATTCAAAGCCGATACGGGTTGATGGCACACCGAGCAAAGATTTTAGATACTCCGGAGGCGGCTATGTCATTATGCAGAAACTTGCAGTAGATATAACCGAAAAGCAATTTCCCGCGTTTATGCAGGAAGAGGTTCTTAAAAAACTTAATATGATCCGCAGCACTTATCAGCAACCGCTTCCGAAAGAACTTTGGGCTTCAGCCGCCGCAGGTCACAAATCCAATGGAGCAAAAATCAAAGGCAATTGGTACACATATCCTGAAATGGCGGCGGCTGGACTTTGGACAACGCCTTCCGACCTTGCTCGTTTTGCAATTGAAATTCAAAAGTCCAAAAGCGGAAAGTCAAACAGAGTTTTATCTGTCGAAATGGTTAATGAAATGCTCACACCGCAAATCGGAGGATGGGGACTTGGACTCGAACTGCGAGGGAAAAATAAATCCGCCCGTTTCGCTCATGCCGGCGGGAACGAAGGTTACAGATGTTTGATGGTTGCCTATACCGATAGTGGACAAGGTGCAGTTGTGATGACGAATTCTGTAAACGGCACTAATTTTACGGAAGAAATAATGCGAAGTATTGCCAAAGAATATGGTTGGTTTGATTATCTTCCAAAAGAAAAAGTCATCGTTTCGATTGACCCAAAAATATACCACGCTTACGTTGGAAAATATCAACTCGCCCCAAACTTTATTCTCACTATCACGAACGAAAAAGGGAAATTAATGAGTCAGGCGACCGGACAGCCGAAATCTGAGTTGTTCGCCGAATCAGAAACCGACTTTTTTCTAAAAGAGTCTGAAACGGAAATTAAATTTGTCAAAAATACTCAAGGAAAAGTTACGGGATTAGTTTCACGGGAACGCGATAAGCGAAGCTTAACGCCAAGGGCGTATCGCAATATATTTGTTCAAAAAATTAAGTGAAATAAACTATTATGAATAACCTAAAATTTTCCGGTGTATTACTCTTTCTTGCTGGTTCATTTGCTTTAATGGGCATCATCACTGCCGAAGCGTTGTATCCATCTGGCACTGGCTACACAACTTTTAACAGCGAAATAAGCGATCTTGGTGCAACAAAACCTCCCAACAGCTTAATCTATCAGCCTTCTTCTCGCATTTTTAATATTACTATGCTGTTATCAGGGCTGATGACTTTAACAGCGACATTTTATCAGCATAGATATTTCAAAAAACTGCTTTTCAGCATTCCGCTTGCTCTATTTGGTTTGGGTTTAGTGGGCATTGGCATTTTTTCTGGTGACAAAACTCCTTATCATGGAATGTTCGCAATGCTTACATTTTTATCTGGTGGATTGTCAGCGATCGCATCTTCCAAAATTGCTTCAGCACCTTTCAAATACATCGGGATTCTATTTGGTTCAGTTGCATTACTTACATGGTTTGCCGCTATGTTTGTTCCCCACATTATTTTTTCTTTTATCGGCATCGGCGGAACAGAAAGATGGGTGGTTTATCCAATTGTGTTATGGATAACAGGATTTGGCGGTTATTTGATGAGTACTACAATCAATAAATATCAAAACAATAATAAATGAAAACTAGATTTACATCTGAAAAAATAGATTTTTTAAAATTACAGAGATAACATTTTTTACAAAAAGTGAATAAGGAATAAAAATATGAACGAAAAGAAGCGATCGCTAAAGCAAGTTGGATTTTTTCTGCTTTATACTTTTTCTATAACATGGTCGTGCTGGTTGATTATTATCATCGGCAACAGATATTTTAATACTCTTTGGTATGGTGAGCCTTTATTTTGGATACCGATGTTAATTGGCGGTTTCGGGCCAGCCATTAGTTCCTATATTATTTATCGACAGTTTAAGGAAGATTTTAGTGAAAAATCTTTTGCGAAGTTTGTCTTTGGTAAAAAAATAGATAAAAAAGTGTGGCTGATATTTGGATTGTTTTTAATTTGGCGTTTATTTATGGTTTGGATTGCTTTTGGAATCAAGAATCCTATATCCATTCTCTATATCTTAATTAATTTACCACTTCTTATAATTGGAGGTGGATTAGAGGAATTAGGTTGGCGTGGGATTTTGCAACCTAAATTAGAAAAGGTAATTAATTATTTACCTTCTGTCCTGATTGTGGGGATTATCTGGAGTACATGGCATTTGCCATTATGGTTTATAAAAGGGACACTTCAAACTTCATTTCCATTTGGATTATTTTTATTATCAGTAATAATTGTAAGTTCCAGTTTTACAAGTCTGTATAAATACACAAATAACTTATTTTTCTGTGTAATAAGTCATGCCTGGTTTAATGGATGTATTGTTGGTTCAGCTTTATATATGGGTAATAATGGAGCCTTGCAGCTAAATTTGAATTGGAAAGTAATTATTGTTTTTTCCATCGAGCTAATAGTATCTGTTATTTTAGGAATAGCATATAGCCGTAAGAAACCCATTCTGTCTTAGCAATCCCTTCAAAGCACGAAAAGAAAATTAATTTAATAACAATTATGAATAATACCAAACCAGAAAACCACTTACCATCGAAATTATTTCTACTGGTTTTTGCTCTTACTATATTTTTTTCAATCTCATGAGAGATAGTCGATGTTCTTGTCGTTCACGAGGATGAAATCTATGAAATGGCAACAATTAATTCTAGTTTTTATAGCCACCATAAGCTTAATATTTGCAGGCAATGCCCTGGCGCAGACTGATATCAATATCAACAACACCAACCTCATTCGCTTTGGTGGAAGCGTAACCGTACCAGAGAATCAAGTTGTCGAAAACGCTTTGGCTTTCGGGGGGAGTGTTATCGTATTGCCTAATGCCAGAGTTTTGGATACTGCGATCGCTTTTGGCGGGGATGTCATCCTGAAAAAAGGAGTGCAGGTAGAGGGTGATGTTTACTCCTTTGGCGGCAAAATCGTAAAAGAAGAAGGTGCGAACATTGGTGGTAGGTATACAACCAATGAGCGACCTGGGATGATGGATGGTTCCAATCGAGGTAGAGGTAGCTTCTTCTACACTATTTCTCTCAGTCCCATTTTTAGAATTAGTAATGCCGTACTAGCAGCTATTCTCGGACTGATTATTTTGCATACCAACCCACAGTTCCTACTGAACTTGGCTGCAAATTTTCTAAGATTAACTTGCCTTTCACCTGTAGTTCTAAATGAATATTCACCTAAAATATTTGATAAAGAATCAATAAAACTATTCAGATTAAAATTAATATCTTGAATTTTTGATTGAGGGACACATTTTTCTACAATTTCATTTAGAGTCTCACCCATTAGTGACTGAATTTCTTTGGTCTCAAGTTGAGTAAAATTTTCAGGATCAATATCTTTGGGAATATAAATATACTCAAATAATTCTTTTAATTCCTGATTAAGTGGAAGCATATGATTTAAATCTTCATCTTGAAGCTGTGTTTTTTCTTCATCTTGACTCAACACTTCAACTAGCTTTTTTGTATTAAAAATGCTTAAACTTGGCACTCCATCATAGGACAAACCTAATGGAATTAACAACTTATCAATATTACTTATTTTTATCCAATTTCTTTGCTCTTGGAACGACTTGAAATGAACTCGATTTGCTAAACTGATGTCATTTTCCTCAACATTCCACACATAGTCACTTATCTGTTTAAACTTTTCAGTATTTTTTTCCGTTATTTGGTTAAATGATAATAAATAAACAGGAACAATATACGGTTTCACAGTATTTAAGCCACTTTTCTTGACAACAACGTTGTAATTCCAAGTTTTACCATTTAATAAACTATCAAGAGACTCCAAAACAGAACTTTTACCAATTCCATTATTACCGACTAAGCCACAAAAACTATGCCCATTTGTCAAAGGAATATAGTTTATTCCTGAATATGTTTTAAAATTTCTTAGAAATATTCCAATTATCATAATTAATGTTTTTGTTCCAAAATAACCACAATACAAAATATTACCATTGTCCGCCAAAATCAAAAAATATCCTCATAGATATCTGTCATCGTTAGCGATAAATTGACCGAATTTAAAACCAACTTATCCTCAATTCCCAAAATCTCCTGTGTCCAATTCCCTTGCAAATCTTGACAATAAACTTCCACTTTTATCTCATCTTGCGAAACTAAAACATACTCCTGTAAACTACCAATAGTCTGATAATTAACCAACTTTTCGCGGCGATCGCTTACCTCGGTACTTGGTGACAACACCTCAAAAATCACAGAAGGATAATTCACAAAATAGTTATCTCGATCCTCAGAACTACAAGTAACTACTACATCAGGATAATAAAATATCGTCTGATTTTGATTAGCAGCGCTTAACTTGACTTTCATATCTGACATAAACACATTGCAAGCCCCACCCCGCAATTGAGAACGTAAGCGACTGGCAATATTTAAGGTAATGATATTGTGCGCCTTACTGCCCCCCGCCATCGCAAAAATTTGACCACCCAAATACTCATGGCGGAGTTCGCTTTTACTTTCTGCTTCTAAATATTCGGCAACCGAAAAAACGGGAATCGGCGATCGCATAACTTTAAATCTGGTTTCTGGCTATCTCTGTTATTATACCTGCGATCAATTTTTGGCATTCTTTACAAAATAGATTGTTAAGTTTTATATCGTATTCAATCAATTCATTCAGGAAATAGAACAACCATCCGTCACACTAAAACCAATATGGAAAATGAAACCAAATTAACGCTGATTAAAATCATTCACACGTTGATATGGGTATTCTTCAACTTTGTGATTTTCTATATGCTTTATGCTGCCATCACCAATAAACTCGATCTCTGGCTCTGGATTGGTTATGGATTTATATTGCTAGAAGGGCTAACCCTACTAACTTTTAAATCCCATTGCCCATTAAATCTGCTTGCCCGAAAATACTCAAACTCTACAAAGGACAATTTTGATATTTATCTTCCAAGTTGGTTAGCCAAGTACACGAAGTTAATCTATACAACTATTTTCGCAATCATTCTTATCATCACTATCTATCAAATTCTAAATTAACAACCATAGGTAAGCATCATGTGGATGAAATGGATTGCAATGATTGGTGTTTTAATCATAGTCTGCCTCGGACTTGCTGCGATCTATGGTAGCTATCGCTGGCAGTCAAACACTGATAACTTACGAGCCAAATTAATAAATGGACGGCGAACAATTAAGCCCCAAATCTATGACCAAAAAGAAATCGAAGGCTTACCAGAACCCGTACAGCGATTTTTTCGGACAGTACTCAAGGATGGACAAGCGATCGTGGCTGTGGTCAAGCTCTCTCAGCAAGGACAGTTCAATCTGAATGAAATGGAAGATAAGTGGAATCCGTTTACCGCCACTCAACTCGTGATTACTCAATGTTCTGGTTTTGATTGGGATGCACGCATCCAGATGGTTCCAGGAGTTAATGCCTTTGTTCATGATACTTATCTCTTAGGAGAAGGCAGCTTACACGCATCATTACTCGGTCTTTTTACAGTTGCAAAAATGCACGGTGCGCCTGAAAACAATCAAGGTGAATTGTTACGGTACTTTGCTGAGGCAACTTGGTATCCTACTGCCCTATTACCCAGTCAGGGTGTGCGCTGGGACGCAATTAATGACACCTCCGCCCGCGCTACTTTGACGGATGGCGCAACCACTGTTTCCCTAGTGTTTCAATTTAATGCTGAGGGGGCGATCGCTACTTGTCGGGCTGAGGCTCGTTATCGTGACAAGCTGACTGCTATGCCTTGGGTCGGTCGATTCTGGGAATATTCAGTTCGTAATGGGATGCTTATTCCCTTAGAAGGCGAGGTGGGATGGGAGTATCCAGAAGGCACTCGGCTCTATTTTAAAGGAAGAACTACAGAGATTCACTATGAGTTCGCGTCTTGATGGACTGCAATCGAAACAAACATCAAAAAGTCTGTTACGACTAGCGGAGCCTGACCATGCAGGAATTTCTATTTGCTCTAACACTATCAGCTTTGCCCGTTGTCAGCAACTTCATGGGAGCAATGATCGCTGAAGCCTTACCATCATCAAAACAAACATTAGGACTTGCACTGCACGCTGCTGCTGGCGTACTTCTAGCAATCGCCTCTACCGAACTGATACCGAGAGTTGCGATCGCTAAACCTGTTTGGGCAGCTATTCTAGCATTGTTTTTAGGCGGAGCTTTTTTTGTCTGGATTAATCAGCTTCTCAATTTAAGCAAGAATCGACTGCGTGGCGTTGATCATAATACCGTTAGTTGGGTGATTTTTCTGAGCATTGCCATCGACTTATTTGGTGATGGCTTAATGATTGGCACTAGTCTAACGATCGCACCTCATCTAGGCGTAGTGCTGACATCGGGGAGAGTTGTCGCTCACATTCCCGAAGGATTTGTCACCAACGCAGAGTTTAAGAGTCAAAATATGCCGCGAACACAGCGATTTTGGTTACTTGCGGCGTTTCTTATCCCTGTTTGGCTGGGTGCGACGCTGGGCTATTGGGGGTTGCGCGGACAAACTGATCTACCCAAGTTAATTGTACTTGCATTTACAACAGGTACTTTAATGGTGGCGATCGTTGAAGAAATTCTACCGGAAGCCCATCAAACTCAAGATACAAACTTATCTACCTTAACGTTTATCGGGAGTTTTGCACTTTCAATGTTGTTCTCATCTTATCTTGAATAGCCGAGTAACTCTGTATAAAATCCAACTGATGAAAAAAGCATCTTTATTAACACAACCCTTGTTTTTATTAGGAATATCTTTATTTATTTATATAATGGCACTTAGCTTGCCAGCACTAACTTTTGAGATAGTCGAACACAAGACAATACACACAGGTTCGATTTATATCATGAAGGGGGTTGAAGTTACGATTGGGGGAATACTTGGATTGTTATTTCTTCAAGCGCCGGCTATTGGCTGGTTGGCTAATCCACTTTATTGGTATTCCTGTAAATTTTTTCTCCAGAAAAAATACAAGTTTTCAATAGCTTCTGCTTTGACTTCAATTATCATAGGTTTTACAGGCACAATCTCAACATATTGGTTTGCGTTACCCAATGGTAGTAATCCTGATAGTCAGCTTCTATTAATCAAGTTACTTCCTGGTTTCTGGTTATGGCTTGCGGCTCCTGCCTTTGTGATGATTATTGCTAGTGGCTTTGCTTATTGGAAACGCAGGAATCGGCTTGAAAGAAAAAGTGTGAAGCTTCCCTAGACTTCGTGAGAGCAATTGTTAGCATGATCGAATTGGAACTTATCTCTAACTGAAAATGCACCCACCGCAGAAAAACCTGCAATTCTCTTAAATTGCCGCTACGCGAACAAGAGGTCACTGATGCCAACTGCAACAGACTTTAAAGACTACTATGCCATTTTGGGAGTAAGCAAAACCGCAACCCCTGAAGAAATCAAACGGACTTACCGCAAGCTTGCCCGTAAGTACCATCCTGACCTGAATCCTGGAGACAATGACGCAGAAACAAAGTTCAAAGAATTGAACGAAGCGAATGAAGTACTCTCCGATCCAGAGAAGCGGCAAAAGTACGATCGCTTTGGTCAGCACTGGAATAATCCTGGTTACACTGAAGCGCCGCCACCCAGCGGAACTAATGTTGGTACAACCGACTTCAATCAGTATGGCGATTTTGATTCGTTTATCAACGATTTGCTGGGTCGATCGAGACGTAAAACCTCCACTGGAGGCTTTGATGATTTTAATGGGGGATTTCGTTCTCAAGCTCCTGCACCGGATACTGAAGCTGCGATCGCACTCACATTTTCTGAAGCATTTCACGGTGTCCAAAAACGGCTGCAACTCGACGAGGAAACAATCAACGTCCGCATTCCCGCAGGTGCAAAACCAGGCAGTCGAATTCGGCTCAAGGGTAAAGGTCGTCCTAGTCCGTTCTCTCAACAGCGCGGCGATTTATATCTAACTATCGAAGTTTTAACCCATCCCTTTTATCGATTTGAGGGCGATAACCTCGTTTGTGACATTCCCATTCGCCCCGATGAAGCGGTTTTAGGGGCAGAAATCAGCGTACCCACCCCCGATGGTAGCGTGATGATGAAAATTCCTAAAGGAGTGCGATCGGGGCAATCGCTGAGGCTGCGCGGTAAAGGCTGGACATTGCCAAAAGGGGGACGAGGTGATTTATTTGCCAAACTTCAGATTGTCACGCCGCAAGACCTAAGTGCGATCGAGCAAGAATACTACGAAAAAATCCAGGCAAACACTAGCTTTAACCCACGTACCCAATTAGAGGAGATAAAATTATGACCTTCAGCCTTTCAAAAACCGTGGTTTCCCTCGAAGGTGAGCAACTCTACAGTTTTGAATATGCTGCATTAATCACTAAGACTTCGATTACGCTGGTGAAGTTTTACGTTGAGTTAGGCGTAATCGAACCCATCGGTGATTTGCTACATTCCCGCGAAATTGCGCGAATTGCTCAGATTCAACGCTTGCGTCGAGATTTGGGGCTGAACTTAGTCGGAGCGGCAATGGTGCTAGATATGACGACTGAAATCGCTCAATTACGGGCACAGTTAAAGGTGTATCAGTCTCATTCATCGAACTCGTTATGAGCTATCTGAACCAACGGTCAAAGCCCGCATTAGATCATGAGCGCAGCGAAGTGTTGCAACAGTTGGAAGATTGGCTAGAAACGCCGATGCTGGTGCTGGGCTTTGCTTGGTTGGGACTTTTTATCGTTGAGCTAGTTTGGGGGCTGAATCCTCTATTAGAAGCGAGTCTCTTTCAGAGAGGCTCCGCCAACGCCGCCATCATTTGGATCGCCTTTATCATTGACTTTGGGATCAAATTTCTCCTCGCTGGAGCTTGTCCACGGATCAGGTACTTCAGCAGACACCATAATCATTTTGACGATTGTCTTCAAGCCAATTAATTTTAACTTTAAAGCATATTCTCAATCAATTCAATTTTTGATTACTCCCTTGATCATAGAGGACTTCTGATTTTTGAAAATCCTTTAAATATCAGTTTAATGTTAAAAACACTAGAATGCAAACCGTATATAAGACATAACAATCCAATTAATGCAAACATCTGCAACACAATTTTGTTCTGAACATTACTAATACTATTTATAGATTCTATTCTTGGAAAAATAAAAGTATAACCAAACCATAATGAACATATTCCAATCAATAAGAATATTACAACAAATCCAATACTTGTAATAAGTTCTTGTGATCTTTTATAATTATTTCTGCGTAAAAAATTCTCCCAAAAAATAAGTTCTTTTTTCTGAGAAAAATGTGAAGTATCTGGTAATAAATTTCCAACCTCTCGCTCAATATATGTAAGACACAGACCAATGTTAGCTATTGTTGATGAATAAGCAGTCCAGAATGATATTATTAAAGAACACGTCAAAGGAATCAATAGTGCTACAATCATAAAAGATAAGCTATCCAAATCCAATTTGTCATTAATTTTGGGTACTATAGTAGCTATTGCAATGAAAGTAGATAACGCGGTAACACCAGAGCCAATAAGATTACTACGACGGTTAAATTTATCTAAAATCTCCTGACGTAATAGCTCATATTCTTTAATAAGAAAATCTATAACAATTTTTGTTTTTTCCGGTTCATTCATTGGGCTTCCATTGGAGATTGAATCGAGATAGCTCTTATCATTAGTATTTGGTAAATTCATATAGCCCTAGTTGAGTGAGTTAAACAAAGAACTCTGTTCCTAACTAAGATGACAAACTACTGTTTGATTTACTGAGTGAGTTGATTAATTACGACACAAAACGCAAGAGAGAGCAACGCGTTTTAGCGCGAACTTCCTGATGGTACTGCACTGTGGTGGACGGCAATGGTGATGACTACGATCGGGTCTGATTACTTTCCGAAAACGGCAGAAGGGCGGGTACTATGTTTTTTCCTGGCACTGTATGCCTTTGCGATCAGTGGTTATGTGACAGCAACCCTGGCAACATTCTTTGTGGGTCAGGATGCTGAGAATAATGAAGCAGAACTAGCGGGTGTGAAATCAATTAAAGCCTTGCAAGCAGAAATTACCGCACTGCGAACCGAGATTCAAGCCTTAGCACGACGAGATTTAAATAATTCGTAATTCGTAATTCGTCATTAAGTTTTGTATCGTATTCAATCAATTCATTCAGGAAATAAAACAACCGTCTATCACAGTAATATCATAAGCCAAAGTTGTTAATTTGACTCTGGTAAGCAGTTCTAAAATTCAATGTGGAACTAGTCAACAAAGGAGATATCAATGAAAACAAAAGTAGGGCTGTGGATTGACCATAGGAAAGCTATTGTCGTGACTGTTACGGAGAAAGGGGAAGATATAAAAGAGATCATATCGGAAGTAGAAAAACAGCCTCGGCGTTCTGGTGATTCACCTCTGAAGGGTGCTTACGAAGCACATCAAGTACCCGCAGATGATAGCCTCCAGAGAAATTTTACAGGACAACTCAATATTTACTATGATGCAGTTATTGCATATATTCGTAATGCAGAGTCTATTCTGATATTTGGGCCGGGTGAGGCAAAAGATGAACTGAAAAAACGTCTTGAAGAAAATAACCTCGGTAGACGTGTTGTAGGCATTGAAACAGTTGACAAGATGACGGATCATCAAATCACGGCGAACATTCGACAGCACTTTGCCGAAGTTAAAGCAACTGTTTTGAGAAATGGTCAATCTCAAGAAATCCCCAATAAGGTTTAAATAGTGTGCGAATTGTATAACTTATACTAAAACTTTCAAAAGGTAGAGTTTATATTGGGGAAAATTTGTAAATGTGCGACGAAACAAACTCAAGCGGAAATTCAATCTTAGCTTGACGATCGTAGAGCCAAATTTCAGAAATTCAACATACTATAGCAAAAGCATCTAAATGATGACTGAAAGCAAAGAAACAAATAATTTCTGGAAAACATTACCAGGAATATTGACGGCACTTACAGCCTTAATAACAGCCATAGGAGGAATCTTTTTAGCTACTAAGACTCCACCTCTACCTCCAACTCCAACTCCAACTCCAGAAGAACAACCAGATCAAAAAGGAAAACCAGATCAAAATCCAGTTCAAATTCCAATTAAATAACCAAGTTCTAAGTAGGTAAGCGGGAAAATGTATAAATATCCCTATTCTATGACTCTGGAGAATAATCCAAGCGATTAGAAATCGCGGCTACACAAACAAAGTCCGCCTGCGCGGACTAACGCAAAAATAGGGTTTCAAATTTAATTTGACGAGAGTAATAAAAGCTGTTTAGGGACGCGCTCGCTTCCGTAACTTAACCATGTGGGCGGAAAAATCACCTGCAAAAAGATATGCGAATAGCTGCGATCGCATTATCTATTAATGCCACAGTTGTTACCCGTAACCGAGGAGATTTTGATCTAGTACCCAAAAACCGCGATCGCTGCTCTTGTAGGGTGCGTTAATGAAAGGTAGAAAATAATGAATCCGCAGTCTACATTTTGGAGCTTGTCCACGGATCAGGTGCTTCAGCAGATGCACTCCACAACCTCCGGGTTAAGCCGTCAAGATGCCAAACAACGCCTGAGTGAGTTCGGCGCAAATAGCCTCAAACAAACACACAAATCGAGCGCATGGATGCTGTTGCTCAATCAGTTCAAGAGTCCGATTATCTTGATTCTGATTTTTGCGGCGGTGCTATCGATTTTTCTGAAAGATGCGGCAGATGCCATAATCATTTTGACGATTGTCTTCATCAGTGGGCTATTAGGATTTTGGCAAGAGCAAGGAGCCTCAAACGCCGTCGAAAAATTATTGGCATTAGTGCAAGTTAAAGCAACTGTTTTGAGAGATGGTCAATCTCAAGAAATCCCCAATGAGGAAGTAGTCAGGGGTGACATTGTGTTGCTGAGTGCAGGTAAAAATATTCCGGGCGACTGTCTAGTTTTAGAGTCGAAAGATTTATCGGTGAATGAAGCAGCACTGACAGGAGAAACCTATCCAGTTGACAAGCTAAGTGGCGTATTGCCGGCTGAAACTGGACTGAGCCAACGCACCAATTCCCTCTATCAGGGAACTAATGTTATTAGTGGAACGGCAAAAGCAGTAGTCGTTCATACTGGAAAAGAAACTGAATTCGGCAAAGTATCGGAACGCCTGAAACTCAGACCGAGCGAAACCGAATTTGAAAGGGGATTGAGCAAGTTTGGCTACTTTCTGATGGAAGTAACGCTAATTTTGGTAGTGCTAATTTTTGTCGCTAACGTCTACCTCCATCGCCCAGTACTGGAATCCTTTCTGTTTTCTCTGGCGTTGGCGGTGGGTTTGACTCCTCAATTGTTACCTGCGATCGTCAGCGTTAATTTGGCTCGTGGTGCTAAGAAAATGGCGAAAAAGCAGGTGATCGTGAAGCGCTTACCCGCGATCGAAAACTTTGGCAGTATGAATGTGTTTTGCACCGATAAGACGGGTACGCTGACGGAAGGAGAGGTGAAAATTCACTCTGCGGTTGATGTGGAAGGGAAAGAAAGCGATCGCGTTCTACTTTATGCTTATTTGAATGCCGCATCTGAGTCGGGTTATATTAATCCCATCGATGCAGCAATTCGTGAATACAAAACATTCGATATTTCTGGCTATCAAAAGCTAGATGAAGTGCCTTATGACTTTAACCGCAAACGTCTAAGCATCCTGTTTAAGAAAGAGAGTACGCATCTGATTATCACTAAAGGCGCACTAAAAAATATTCTGGATGTTTGCTCAACCGTTGAGATTGGTGAGGGGAAAGCGATCGCTATTGCAGATCAGCGACAAAAACTTCATCAACAGGCTGAAGAATTGGGCAGTAAGGGATTTAGAGCCTTGGGTGTGGCTTATCGTGATTTTAATCAAGATTCTTTCAGCAAAGACGATGAAACGAACATGACATTTCTCGGCTACCTCGCTCTCTTTGATCCGCCAAAAGCTGGCATCGCTGACACCCTCAAAGAGTTGCAACTGCTGGGAATCACCCCGAAGATGATTACCGGAGATAGCAAGGCAGTTGCAATGAGTATTATTCAGCAGGTAGGACTGCCCCAAGCAAAGGCGTTGACAGGCTCGGAACTAGAAAAACTCAGTGATGAAGCCTTGATGCATCGAGTACAAGATACAAATGTCTTTGCCGAGGTAGAGCCAAACCAAAAAGAGCGCATCATTATCGCCCTCAAAAAAGCGGGGAATGTAGTTGGATATTTGGGAGACGGCATTAACGATGCCTCTGCGCTTCATGCTGCTGATGTCGGCATCTCAGTCGAGAGCGCAGTTGATGTCGCTAAGGAAGCTGCTGATATTGTGTTGATGGCAAAGGATTTAAATGTCCTCATCGAAGGCGTAAAGGAAGGACGGGTGACGTTTGCCAACACTTTAAAGTATGTATTTATGGCAACTAGCGCCAATTTTGGCAATATGTTTAGTATGGCAGGAATTTCTCTGTTTCTGCCCTTTTTGCCGCTGTTACCCAGTCAGATTTTGCTGACGAACCTCCTAACCGATTTCCCGGAATTGACGATCGCAACAGATCGCGTAGACAAAGAATTAGTCAACAAACCTCGCCGGATGGATATCAAGTTTATCCGCAACTTCATGATTGTGTTTGGTTTGTTGAGTTCAATATTTGATTACCTCACCTTTGGGGCACTGCTGTTGCTGCTGCACGCTCAACCACAACAGTTTAGAACAGGCTGGTTTTTGGAATCTGTAATCTCTGCATCGCTGGTTGTGCTGGTCGTTCGTACCCGCCAATCCATTTTCAACAGTAAGCCGGGAAAATACTTGTTAATGGCAACGCTGGCGACCATTGGAGTGACAATAATCATTCCCTGGACACCGTTGGCAACTTTACTCGGATTTCAACCGTTGCCGTTGAATTTTGTGCTGGTTCTGGGAGCGATCGTGTTGTTCTACGTGACTACGGCTGAGAATGTAAAACGAGTGTTTTACAGCCACGTCAAATTTTAGTCTTTCAGTTGATGGGGAAGCATAGTCTAGCACAATCCTATTACGCCAAGGGCTTGTACAAAAAAGCTATTCCTCTTCGTCTCCTGATGGTCGTTCGCTCTCGCTTTGTTGGGTGTTCCACTCCAAAACAATACGCTCTAACATTTCACCCTGCGTACAGTTATTTACCTAATTCCGAGAGAAGGCTCCCGCCATAATCTTTGATTTGGCGGTGAGATGAATCGAGGGTCAAAACCGCCACGTTCTTCGACCGATGCAAAGCGGGGGAGTAGAACAGTGGCGGTTTTGACAATCTCTGTGCTATAATTACGTCAATTATTTGAACGTAAAGATGCTGGTATTTGAGGCAAAATTGGAAGCAACAAACGAGCAGTATGGAAAGCTGGATGAGGCTATCCGTACTGCTCGTTTTGTTCGGAACAGTTGCGTCAGATACTGGATGGACAACCGCGATATTGGCAGATATGAGTTGAGCGCTTATTGTGCTGTTCTTGCTAAAGAGTTTAAATGGGCGAACAATCTCAACTCTATGGCAAGACAAGCTAGCGCTGAAAGAGCATGGTCTGCCATATCTCGTTTTTATGACAACTGCAAGAAGAATAAACTTGGGAAGAAAGCATATCCACGATTTAAGAAAGAACAGACACATGCTTGTGTAGAGTACAAGACCAGTGGCTGGCGACTTTCTGCCGATAAACGGTATATCACTTTTTCTGATGGCTTTAAGGCAGGAACCTTCAAAATGTGGGGAACTCGCGACTTGCACTTCTACCAGTTGAAACAGTTTAAGCGAGTGCGGGTTGTCCGTCGAGCAGATGGGTACTATGTACAGTTTTGTGTTGATCAGGAACGTTTGGAGAAACGGGAGCCAACACTTAAAACCATTGGTATTGATGTCGGATTGAACCACTTTTACACCGATTCTGACGGGCAGACTGTTGCAAATCCGCGTGACCTCCGCAAGTCCGAAAATTCTTTGAAACGACTGCACCGTCGCTTGTCCAAGACTAAAAAGGGTTCCAAAAATAGAGCTAAGTTTAGAAATAAACTTGCACGAAAGCACCTTAAGGTAAGTAGGCAACGTAAAGACTTTGCTGTGAAGACGGCAAGGTGCGTAGTCCAGTCTAACGACTTGGTAGCTTATGAAGACTTGAAGGTGCGAAATATGCTGAGGAATAGACACCTCGCCAAATCGATTTCTGATGCAGCGTGGACTCAGTTCCGTTCTTGGGTTGAGTATTTTGGGAGAGTGTTTGGTGTGGTCACGGTTGCTGTGCCACCCCACTACACCAGTCAAAATTGCTCTAATTGTGGTCGTGTTGTTAAGAAAACTCTTAGCACCAGGACGCATACCTGCTTGCATTGTGGGCATGTCCAAGACAGAGATCATAATGCTGCACGAAACATACTCGAAAAGGGATTAAGTACGGTGGGTCACATCGGAACTAACGCCTCTGGAGAGAACGACCTCTGCTTAGGTGAGGAAACTCCTCTTAGTAAGCCGACTCGTGGAAAGAGGAAACCCAAGGAGCAATCTTTGGAATCCCCCGCTATACTCGGTACTCCGAGTTAGCGGTGGGAGGATGTCAAAATAGCGTATTCCTTAGAGGTTGTTTTAAAAGTTTTGGGCGAATATAATTCGCTACTACACAGGCAAAGTCCGCCTACGCGGACTAACCAAAAATTAGGTCTTTTAAACCCACGGAGGTGGGTTTCGTCTGTGTAGACGCGATTTCTAATCGCCCTGCTGAGTAGTATATTAGACTTAAGAAACATCCTCTTAATTAACTCTGTTACTTTTAGACTAATGTGGCGTATATCTAGTGGGTTATTTCTTGCCGTTTTCATGATTTTTTAAGAGAATGTTTAAGAGGATGTTTTAAAAGTAGGGGGGTATTGTAAGAGGATATTTTAAAAGTAGGGGGGTATTGTAAGAAAGCTCACAAGGCGTATGCTGAAATTTGTAGAAAACAGCACCTTATGAGCGAATGACTAAAGCATACCGTAGCAATCTGACATGGGAACAATGGGAATTAATTGCGAATCTCTTCCCAGAAGCAAAACCAGGCGGTCGTCCCCGAAAATTAGCATTATTTGCGATAGTAAATGCAATTCTCTATGTTTTGTGTCAAGGGTGTACATGGCGAGGGTTGCCCGGGGATTTTCCCGTATGGTCAACGGTTTATGGTTATTTTTGGAGATGCAGCAAAGATGGTACATGGTTGAAGGTTCACGACCAACTCTATCAATGGGTGAGAGTAGATGCAGGGCGTGACTTGAGTCCATCAGAAGCAGCAGTTGATAGTCAACAGTTCGGCTTCGCTCACTGTTGACCCTGAGCGAAGCCGAAGGGTCAATCACTAGAAACAGCAACGATGATTTCCACAGATGTAGGTTATGACGCAGGTAAAAAGATACATGGGCGCAAGCGACATCTCAGTGTAGATTTGTGAGGGCTAGTTTTGCGGGTCTTGGTAACGTCTGCAAGTCTTCCAGAACGTGAAGGTGCAAAAAAAGTCCTCAAGCAAGTCCATGATACAGGCACTCACGTAAAACGGTTAAATATCATTTGCATGGACGCAGGATACCGAGGCGAAGAATTTATGCATTGGGTGATGGATATGTTTCGGTGGATTGTAGAAATTGTTCTTCGACCATTGGAGAAAAAAGGTTTTGTCCATTTACCAAAGCGCTGGGTTGTTGAGCGCACTTTTGGCTGGCTTAATTGGTGTCGGCGTTTAAGTAAGGATTATGAAAGATTACCCGAAACTTCAGAGATATTCATCTCTATTGCCATGATTCGTATTATGGTCAGACGACTGGCATGATTTTTAACTGATTTTGACTTTTAAAACATCCTCTTAATTAACAACTGTTGAACAAAAATTCTCGTTGAAAGAAAGTGAAGTATCATAGTGCAGTCAATTACTCAGCACCAAGTGTTTTGAGTTAGCAGCAATGAAATACTATGTAATAATTACTCATCAACGTAAATGTGGTCGGCTCTGCTTGCGCCCAGGTGAAAAACCCGAATATTTGTCTAAATCGCAACGCCGAGCTTACAATCAAAAGTACACTATTGGAACCTTGACCCGTCCGGCAATCGCGCTCTTAACTGAGCTTGCCTTAAAAGCGGTTGTCACCTAACCTACCAACGATTTAGAACAGGCAATGTCTCACCTTGACAATTTTCGTTGTTTTGAAAAAATGTCAGTGCAATGCTTGACATAACTTCAAAATTTTTATGTTTAATAGAGACAATATCATATTAAATGAATGAGGCTACAAGCACCGTCAATGCCCAGTAAGATAATTGATGTCCGAGAGTACACAGTTAGAGCGCACAAGCGAGAAATTCACACCCGCATCTTCAACTTTGTGTGTAAACAATGTGAACAGCCCACACAACGCGAAACTTTTGGCCCCCGACCGCTGTATTGTGAAACCTGCCGCGCCCCTCAACCTCCCAAGAAATCGGTACTCGATCCGAAGAAAAGAAAGCCCAAGCCAATGACTTACGACAGCGGCAAAGGTATCGCAGGGTAAACTTTCAAACGCGCGTTAGCTTGGACTGACTCAAAAGTCTCACAGCCCAAACAAACCTGCCATCGCCCTGAAGTTAAAACTGTTAGTAGCTCTTTTTTATTTGAGTTATGGATTTGAACCATGACTCAAATAAACTCCTAAGCTATTATGCTTTTAAATTGCATAGTTGCTCGTGAAGGTTGTCAAGCGCTCTTGCGGTTTCCCGACGGTCTTTACAACTGGCGTTCAAAAGTCAACTTTAATCTGGACTCTTGACTGCCTAAACTTAAAGATGTGCTTTTTACGTGCGTGATAGCTTACATCTATTATTGATCCCAATGTAATAGCGGTTTTTGAAACTTGATAAACACTCAATTGCAACTACAACCTCCCCCCGAAACCTTCATTAAACCAATGTTGGAATTACGAGACTACTATGCTCAGCAAGTAGTAAAGTATGAAAGCTTATATCGACAGGCTTTAGATAATCTCAATCATGTAGAAGCCTTGTTATCTAGTTGGTCTTCTAGCACAGATGGAACTTCTAACTTCTCCAGCAAGGAGATGACTCCATCTGATTGTACCACTCAATACCAGGATGACTTAGCTCATGGGGAAAGCGTCAGCACTGATGAGCCTGAAGTCAACACAACAGAGCCGAAAACGGAGGTCAATGAAGATGCATCTACCTCTTCTGTTCCAGAAAACTTGACGACTTCAAGGGAGGATAACATTACTCAATTGTCACTCAATTGGGTAAAACCTATTGATTCTCAAGTTCCACAAGTTCTCAACGTAGAGAGCGAGGATCATAACAGTGTCGATGCTGACCAACAGTCGCCATTACCTGCCAATGAAACCCAAATCGCAACAGAAGCGAACTCGCTCTTTTACTCAGAAATTGCGATGTTGCCGGAATATCAATCTCTAACGCGTACCGAAGCTATCCAAAAGCTATTGCAAGAAAATGTTGGAACTGTGAGTCACATCGATTTTATCGTGCGATCGCTTTACGGTGAGTTAGAGCCAGATTTATTCAAAGTAGTCAAAGGCAGAGTTCAATCAACACTGACTCATGGTAAAGAAACCAATAAATGGTCACTTATTCCTGGTCAACCTGGGTGTTACACTCTGGTTTTAAGTTTAGTCAACTCCAATCCTACTGGTGGTTCTTCTCAAAAAGGGAAGAACAAAAACAGAAAACCTTCTCCACAGGCACAAACCAATATGGTGCCAATGCTAAGCCCTTATAAAGGACAATTTTTGATCGATGCCCTCACCTCTTTTTTCCAACAAAATCCAGGTAAAGTTTTTAATGTTGCAGAAGTAATTGCAGCTCTTTATGGAGAGCTAAATGGTGAAGAACTTCGAGAAATTAAGCCCAAAGTCCTCAATGAATTATCGCGCGGTCATCGCATAGGACGATTCTCTAGAGTGCCCCAAGAGATCGGGCTTTATACCTGGGATGCAAAGTTGCTCTAACAAAAAGACCCTAGTTAGCGCTCTGGCTGTTTACTCAACTCACCAAACTTTGGACTCCACCACCCTTTTTGTGTGCTGAAATAAGCCACATCTTTATGTTTCTTATCCTGGCGAGATTGGGGTTGAGAACACCGAAGCATAGTTTTACTCTGCCCGTCTTTGATGTAGCTGTACTCTTCCAATGGTTTTTTACACACTGGGCAGGAATATGAAGTTAACAATGGTTGTGGCTTTTGTTGATTTTCACCAACAGATGCTTTAGTTCGAGGTACTTCCCACATTTTGCTATTGTCGCTCCAAAACAGCACTACATTGGTGCAACCACTTGTGCATTTGAGGAAATATTTTTTCTTGACTTTGCTGCTAGGTATTTTGGAGAGAAAGTTATTACACTGTGGGCAGCGAGTTTTAGAACTTGAAAATTTGCGCTCTGTTGTAGCAGACGGATTTCTGGCATCTACTACCAAAGTTTTAGCTTTTGATAAGGCTGGTACAAAGTAATCTTGATTCCAGCCAGTTAGATATTGCTGCCAAGATTGTTTTCCCAGAGCGATCGCATCTAGGGCAGACTCCATCTTAGCTGTAAATTCTGCCTCCAGTAAATCGGGTAAAGCCTTCTGCAAAAACTCATCCACTTCTAACCCCAGTGCTGTCGGCTGTAAGTTCCCCTTTAACAGCTGCACATAATCCCGTTTTTTGAGGGTGGCGACAGTCGGAGCATAGGTACTGGGGCGACCGATACCCACGCGTTCCATTAGTTGCACCAGTTTCGGTTCACTGTAACGTGGCGGCGGTTGTGTCTGCTTCTGCTCATGTGCCGCATTTTCCACAGTTAGAGCCTGTCCCTGCTGCAATGTGGGTAAAACTGTATCCTTACTCAGATTATTCCAATACCGTGCATAACCATAAAATTCAATTACCTGTCCTGTAGCTTTCCATAGCAAATTACCAGACTGAGTTATGATTTGGGTTTTACGTAGGATAGCAGCACGGCATACCGAAGCGATCGCTCGTTTCCAAATCATGACGTACAAGTTGAATTCATCAGGTGGCAGTTCCTCCCGTAACTGGGCACTTGGACGAAATACATCTGTGGGACGAATCGCTTCATGGGCTTCTTGAGCCGTCTTGCTGCTGCGATGACTGGCGATTTTTTCTGGTACATTTTGCGGATCATTCTGCTCTAACCATTGACGCGCACTCTTCAAAAACTCAGGACTCAACATTACTGAGTCAGTTCGCATATATGTGATTAGCCCTGCCTCATACAACTTTTGGGCAAGGAGCATGGTTTTATCTGGTGTAAATCTTAACTTGGAACCCGCTGCTTGTTGCAGTGTTGAGGTAATAAACGCTGGTGGTGGTTGACGGTTAACTACTTTACCCTCCACTTGAATTACCTGATGTGGATACTGCCGCGCTTGTTCTACTAGGCGTGTTGCTTCTTTTTCTGATAAAACTCGCTTTGATTCTGGTATTTGTGCAGTGGAACTTGCGGCATCATCATTAGTTTCGGTTTCTGGCTCTGGGGCAGAGTTTGCTCCATCAGATGTCCCTTTATACAAAGCTCGAAACCCTTGGGCATAATCCACCCAAACACTCCAGTAGTCCTGAGGCACAAAAGCTTGAATTTCTCTCTCTCGCTGGCAAATCAGGTGTAATGTAGCACTTTGCACTCTACCTACACTCTTCGCCCCATTGTTCAATGCCCAGACTAACGGGCTGCCTTTGTAACCTACCAGCTTGTCCAGGCAATCCCGACATAATCCTGCACCAATCAAATTTAAATCTAACTTTCTGGGATTAGCGATCGCATTCCTCACCGCCGATGCTGTAATTTCTGTGTATACTACTCGCTTTGGCTCTCTTAACCCCAGCACTTCTTTTAAATGCCAAGCGATCGTTTCTCCCTCCCTATCTGGGTCTGTTGCTAAAACTACTTCATCAACCTGCTTGACTGCGGCTTTGAGCTGTCCAATTGTCTCTTTTGCTCGTTGATCACGAGGGATATAATTACACCGTATACTGTTGCCTTCTATACTAAAACCTAGTGAATCTTCTCCTTGATCACTCAGTTCTCGGATGTGACCACAGCTAGCCAGAACTTTCCAATCACTACCCAGAATTTGGCTGAGTTTTTTGACTTTTCCTGGTGATTCAACCACTAGTAGGCGTTTTGGCATAACAACTGCCCAATATATATTATATCATTTCCGGTTAAAGACTTATCATTAAAACTGCAAGGGAGCAAGTTTTAAGGTTTCTGCATACATACTCGCAATTATAAGTAATCAGGCGGACATGATATTACATGGTGTCTTGATGAGAGTAACAATTCATTTTATTATAGTATTTGCGTACTATTATAAAAACACTTTCGTTGTTTTGTTTTAAGTAATATCTTTGAGCATTTCTAAATGCTTTTGAACAGGAGCGAGGGTGTTGGCAACAATCATCCCGCTAGCGGCAACAGCAGGTAAACCTATACCGGGAAATGTGGAATCTCCACAACACATTAATCCTGCTATTGGTGTGCTAGGGCCAGGAAACAAACCGACTCCTGCCTGAATTGCCGGGCCGTAAGAACCTCGGTGACGGCGCAGAAAACGCTCATGGGTTAGCGGTGTGCCAACTAGCGTCACTTCGCAACGCGAGCGAATATCGGGTATGATCCGCTCTAGGGCTTGCCACATGACCTCTGCACGCGATCGCTTTTGTTGCTCATACTCCAGGCTTTTTCTATCCATTCCTTGCCAAAGCGCATACGGTTCATTACCAGGAGTATAGACGTGAATTACATGCTTGCCTGGTGGTGCTAGGGATGAATCTAAAAGCGACGGAATCGACACCAACACGAGATTTTGCGGTGCTGTGATGCCTATTTCCCAATCGTTGACCACGATGTAGTGACACGCTAAGTCTGACTGCAAGCCTTGGGCATCGATGCCTAAATGAAGATGCATAAAACTATCACATTCAGGTGTCGCCTGCCTTCTAGTACGAAACCGTTTTGGTAAAGTTTCTTGGGGCAGCAACTTCAGCATATCCCAAACCGAGGTATTAGATACAACTGCTTTACGCGCCCGAATTTCCTGACCATCACGTAGACGCACACCTACAGCCCGCTTGCCTTCTACAAGCACTTGCTCTACATGAGCGTTAAGTATTAGCTGACCGCCATGTTTCTCTAATCCTTGCAACAAAGCGTTAACTAAAGCACCACTACCGCCAACTGGATAGTCAAGCACCACCCCTGGCTTGTACCAATCTGCAAACATAAATGCTACCTCTGCGGCATTCGTTCCATCAGCCGGGAGTCCAGAGAGGAGAAAACACAACATGTTCAGCCAGTTGTGAATAAATGGGTCTTCAACCACACCGTCCATGATGCGGGAAAAAGGCCCTGTCAGCTTGCGGATATTTGCCGTATGTTTAGCCAGAGAGGGGGCAAATCGGCTGACAGTGATAGCTGCACCTATATCAAAGCGTAAAGCTGCTGGCGGAATAGCGATCGCAGCACGCGCCAATGGTTCCATCACTTGTTGTAATTGCTGCCATTGCGCTACCGCATTTTCACCACGCAATTTCGTTAACACTTCACAAAATTGCTCTGCACCAACAGAGGTATCAAAATCACCTTCAGGTAAGCGGCAACCCCAAGTATTGTATGTCACACACTTGAGATCAGAACCAATTGCGTCTAGCACTTGTCGCAGGGGGTTAGCAGATGGACTGTAAGATAATCCAGAGTAGAGTGATGGCCCGGAATCGAACTTAAATCCATTACGTTCAAAAGCGTGCGCCGCCCCACCAGGGATAGAGTGGCTCTCGCAAACTATCACATCAAAGCCATAGCGTGCCAAAACAGCCGCACAACTTAAACCACCAATACCGCTACCAATTACGACTACATCTGTCTGTTTCACTCACTCATTTCCTGCAAACAACACCCAAACTTCTATTAGCTTACAGCCATACGCTTTCGCGATCAGTTAGGAGTTTTATCACCATATATCTACCAATTTTCCATGAAATCGTACTATGTCAAACCGGAACTTCGTATAATTTTTTTGCAGATATTTCAGATCGATATCAAATATTCTTTTGCAATGGAATCAATAAACTGACTTGGTGCTTTTGCATAGCCTCCAGAGTTTTGTAAATATGCAGAGATAAACAATCGCTGTTTTGCTCTAGTCATTGCCACATAGAATAGGCGTTTTTCTTCTTCAATCTTCTCTTCTCCCAGGCTTAAATAATTTGGAAATTCACCTTCCACAGCACCAGCAAGAAAAACTGTATCAAATTCTAAACCTTTCGACTGGTGAACTGTAACCATCATGACTTGATTGTCTTGTACAGAAATCTGGTCAAGGTTTTTCGCAAAAGCAGTAAATTCAACAATATTGCGAAGCGCTACATTTGGATGGAGTTTTAAATTATCTCGTTCTTGGAAAATTGTAACTAACTTTAAAAGATTTTGCCGGCGCTTTTCATCAGTTTTATAATAGGCGTATAGTCCCGACTCTTTTAATAAATTGCTTAGTAAATCAACAGGTCGTAATTTTTGACTGGCTTCTCTCCAAGATTCTACTTGTTCGGCCAACCCTTCAAACTCTTGTCCATACCGATAAACTAAAGCTTGGCGATAGGCGGCGCAATGTTCTATAGCAGGAATTAAAGCCTCTAATAATTCTACTGTTGTACGGGCATCATCAATAGCTTTATGACTGGGTGAGTGAAAAAGACTTAACCTATTTGCTAAAGTTTCCAAGCTATAGCTTTCTGCCTCCAGAAAGCGGTTCGCTAAATCCCAGGTATCTGCCCATTGGAATTTAGGAACTTTAATTCCTACTTTACTAGCATGAGCCGTTACCATTTTGATGTCAAAACCAACATTATGTCCTACTAACAACCCACCCTCAGCAAAGTCAAAAAACTCATGGAACACCTTAAAAGCAGGTTGACCATTTGCAGCCAGAAACTTATTACTATAGCCATGTATTTGCTCTGAATATCCTACATTTACCGTGTTAGCAATATATGCATGAAATTCTGCTTTTACTGTGCCATTTACCAACTTTATCGCTGCAATTTCTACTACTTCATCCTTACTAACTTCTAGTCCAGTTGTTTCCACATCGAAAACAACTATTGAACCCGATGTGTAAGCAGCAATGAGGTTACTAAATGGGTCTCCATCAACGAAGGTTTGTGTTAATAACATATCCGTGAGTTTGAACCCACAACTTTGTCCTTCTTCTATTACATTCTGAATAGTTGTAAGACCAATCCCACGGTTAGGACGCAGCAACATCCGCCGCATTGCACCTATATCAAAAGGATTTAATATTAGCCGCAGGTAAGCCAGCGCATCCTTAACTTCCTGACGGTTAAAAAATTGGTACTCTTCTACGGTTATACAGGGGATACCCAGCTTTTCTAGGACACTGCTTATTTTTTCTATTCGATAATTAGTGCGTGCCAAAACTGCTACTCGGTTATAAGCAAAGGTTTGGTTATTTTTTGCCATTTTTTGAATTTGTCTGCCAATCCATTCTGCTTCTGTAAATTCATTTTTCGCTAAATAAAGTTGAATTAATTCTCCAGGTTTACAATTAGGAGAGGGAGTAATATTTGTTTGTCTTTGGTTGAAAGATTCTGCGAAACTAGAAGCAGCTTTTAGTAATATTTGGGTAGCTCGATGATTATAAGTCAGAGGATATATTTTTGGTTGAAATTCTTGACGAAATCGCTCTATGACATTACCTGGTTCAGAACCTCGCCATTCATAAATAGTTTGGTCTAAATCGCCAATCATGGCTATATTTCCACTAGTTAATACCAGATAACGAACAATTTCATACTCTGATAAATGGGTATCTTGTACTTCGTCTACCTGGATAAAATCAAATCGTTCTTGCCAACGCTGCTTAATTTCTGGTTGATTATTGAACATAGCACGCACGTAAAAAACTAGATCTGCAAAATCTAGAGCATGGCGTTGTTGTAAAATCTCATGATAACGTCTAACTCGTTCGGCAGTATATTCCCCTAAAGGTGCAAACAGTTTATCCTGTGGATAAATAGAAGATAATTCAGAAGATTTAGCTTTGCTTTTACAATTAGTAATATCAAAGAAAACTCTTTGAACATCTTTGTCTTTTGCATAACCAAAAACTTCTTTTATTACCTCTTTACAATCAGTATCATCATAAACTACAAAATCTGCTGGTAAGCCAATTTGTCTTGCCTCAACTCGCAACATAGTAGCGCAGAGGCTATGAAATGTTTTGATAGTGATTTGGCGAAATTCATCTGGATATACTTGTGCTAATCTCTCAGACATTTCTTTTGCCGCACGATTTGTAAATGTCATGCAGAGAATTTTTTGAGCAGAAATACCACTTTTTATAGCCTGCACAACTCTCTCGGAAAGAACAAAAGTTTTACCACTACCTACAGGTGCAAGAACTAGAATAGCTCCATTGATATGATTGATGATTTTTTGTTGTTCTAAATTAGGCTTGTATTGAGACATAATATATTAATGAAAATTACAGAGAGTAACGATGTTTATCTTCACTATCAGATGTTTTCTTCACACTGTAATATTGTCGAATTATTGCAGGCTCATCTTCCTTAAAAAGCTCTGATACTTTCCCGTCTTGAGCCAGATTTAGTGCATCAGCAATCAGATAGTCATCAAGCTCTTTAGGTGAAATTGAGACGTTAATAATTTCATCAGGAGCGTGCATTCCCAGAATTAATATATAATTTTTCTTGAGTCTGGTAAACGGCTGCGGTTCACTATTTAACGCATTGACAACAGCTTGGATATGTTTAGCTTGCACAAATTGCTTGGCGACATCACCTAAATACAACCAAGTTTCTGTAGCTTTTAATTTTTCAATATCTGATTTACCTTCTGTCGCCGCTTCAAATATGAATTCCCAATCTTTTAGATTAAGGCTGGGCAGAAATCTCAGCGCCTCAAGAATCACAGCACGCAGGTATTCACTGGTTTCATTAGAGCTATTTTGATAGCATTGTTTTAGTTGATTAATTGCATCTGTATAACCTTGGCGTGCAAGACTGATTACAACATCAAGTAAGTCACGGATAACAAAGTCGCTACAGATTAGGTTAACGATTTCTTGCCATACGTCATCAAAACCTAAGATAATTAGTTTATTAATAGTAAATCTGATACGGGTTTCTAACCTGCGACGTTGTACAATAAGTTGCCGCTTTTCTTGCTTACTTATTGTAGTATTACTTTTATGAAGTTGTTCAGAAACTCGTTTGAGTTCAAGTAAACTTTGAGTAAAAAGATTCAGTATTTCTTGTTTTAAGCTATTTTTATCATTCAGCCATCCTGTTTCTAATTCTTCAAAACGTCTCGCCCAATTCGAGATAACACTATAATTATCACTATTTGGGAAAGGAGGTAAATTTAATTCCCGATTTTTCCTTTGTTTTTGCTGAAATATATATTGATATATTTTGCGACTTAGATAAGTTTTTGTAACGTGGATATTGAGGGAATACAAACATTGTTGATATAAGCTTATCAGTTTCCACCACAATCTTTCATTTCCACTCTTGTTAGCAAACTCAAAGTTAGTGCGGTACTCAGCATTAACTACCCATAAACGATAAATGATTAAGTTAAATTTTCTACTGAATTTTTCTAAAATTTTATCATCTTTTATTGTCTCTAAAAAATCAGATACATTTTCATAGTGTTCTGTCTTATCTTTATTAAGTTCAAGCTCAAGTATTTTTAATTCAACTTTTAAAGCAGATTCTACCTCTTCAAGATATGTAACACTAGGAAGTACAATAATCATATCATCAACATAGCGATGAAACTTGACCCTCCATGTTTTATCATTATTGAATTTTTTATCTACCTGACTTAAATATAAATTTGCATAAAAGCCAGAGGTAGTAGTTCCTTGCGAAATACCTATACCTGATTTATGTCCATCCAAATCTACAGAATATATCTTTTCTAGGAACCAATAAACGCGGTCACTGATTATATTTAATTCGCGTTTGGTAATATCAAGTAATTGCTCTCGCACAACCGTTTTGTAATATGATTTAATATCTGTGCGAATGACTGCTCCATCTTGATATTCTTCTGCACTTTTCCGTGCTTCTTTTACAAATCTTTGATAACCACCTAAATAATTCTCATACAAATATTCAGTCACGTCATTCAAAGATTCTTTTTGAGGACAATACGAATAAAAGTCCATATTAGCTTTTCGACCTATTGTTTGAATAATCGCAGATGCTAATATCTCCTCTTCTAATCTTGATAGCTGTTTCGGACGGCTAGCTGATGAGCTTTTTACAAAATTATAATTAATAACTTCTTTGCCATCAATAATTTCATCACAAAAGGCAAGCATTTTTTCTTGCATAATCCGTAAATTATTGTCTAAGTTATGTTCAAACAATTTAATTTCTATTTCGTCATAACAAGATTCTATATGTAATAAATTTCTTCTTGCTTTTACCCAAGCCTCTTGCAAGTTTTCTAGACTTGTGAGTTTCTGCCAGTCCTTATCATCTTCTAATTGCTTACGGACAATCGTGGAGAAATTAGCTAAAAATTTCGATTCATAATTAAGTTTATGTTGTTCATACCAATAACTATCAGCAGGATTATCAAAGTTAACTTGCTGTTCTCCTGATAATGGCATGGAAACACGATGACCATTACCAATTACCTGATTAAACTGTTCAATTATCTGCTGAATTACATCGCTGAAGTTATCAATATTAGAAGCTGCCTTCAAATTATTTTCAAAAATTTTTGTCCCAATTGTTGAGATATATAAGTTTTCAAGTGGTACAGCTTCCAATAACTGTTTGTATGCTAAAGCTTCTTCTTGCCAAAATTCTCCAAGATTTTCTATAGCATCATCTAGTTCTAAACCCATTGCTTGCAGTTGAGACTTTTGCTTTAATCTTGAAGCTATATTTTGGCTAGGTGGAGACGATGCAACATCAAGTTGCATAAGTAATAAATTGGATAATGTTGGTTGTTTCCATTGTTCGCGCTTTTTCTGAAGATGGCGCATTGCAGTAATAATCGCTTTAGAAAATCCCTCTCCCTCAAGTATAGGTATATATTGAAACTCGACATTAACATTCAAGTGGCTAACATTATTCTTAATTTCTTGCATTAGCTCTTTATAGAGAACTAATCCAAATATATTAGGATCTATACCTAAACAAAAAAATTCTATATGATTCGATATACTTTCACTTTGTTTCAAATTTATGATTCTTTCTATCAAAGCAGCAGAAGCAGCGCCCATCGCACAACCAACATCTAAAATACAAATGCGAGGATTATATTTAAGTACACTAGGTAGCCTCGTTGAATTAATAACTTTATCCAAAACGTGAACACTTTCAAAGAAGTAGCGAGGGAAGAGAGTATAGTACTGAAATGCTGTACTCTTTAAATCAGCTTTTCCTAGTATTTTCTCAAGGTCTTTAGAGTAATCTAGTTCCTTATATCCCTCAGCTTCTGGTCTTGTCGCTAACCATTGATGAACCGCAGAGTAAGCAGATTCAATCAGAGGATGCATGGAGCGATATATCTTAGTTTCCTCTGCAATAACTAGCTCAGTGAGCCTTTTTGGTTTTTGGGCTAACACCCCAGAGAGTGCAAGTTGTAACAGATGTTCTGCAACTTTAGATACTGTCACACCTTCATTTTTCGCTCTTTCCTCCAAGGCAGTCATTTGCTCATTATCTAACTGTAGCGTGATAACTGTCCCTGGCTCCCATATAATTCTTAGCTCTCCATTGAGAGCCTCAACTATGCCTTCAATAGTTTCTAGCTTTGATTTTGCTGGGTTTTCCATCGCTTTACTTATGGCGGAATGATAGCGCGTCGCTGGAGAAGCATCACCATCTTTCGCTTTATTTTCCGAGTATTGCTTCGCCAACTTGTATAGCGTCCAACCCAATTGTTCTAAACGCTGCTCTAGGTCTTCCTTGCGTATCATATGACAGTTGACTAGGTATATATTGCGTGACAGTAGGAGATACAAACGAATTGTAGGCTTGAAATTAAAGTTTATCTCAAATCCTCATTTTTTATATCACTACAGTGCAATATATCGCAATTTAAAAAAAAGGACTCTAAAAGCTTGACTTCTCAAAAACTCTTTGTTATAAAAAGTCTAAAGGGACACCTGTGGAGTACCAGTCCAGAAGCGTCCCTTACGACGAAACTTAGTAAAACGGTCTGGATTGATGACCAAAGACCATTTCAGTCTTAATTAATTTTTAGTGGCAAATAGCCAAAGGAATAAGTAAATGGCTTTACCTATGGATGATTTTAACTCATTTCCTAACAATTGCGAGTGGCTTAGGCAGATAAACATTTTTTTACAAAATGTGAGAGAACTAACTGAATTATTTGGTAAAGAATGGGTAGATAACTTGCTACAACGCTGGTTTACCGCTACTGCGCCGGACAGTTCTAGTTCTTCTGCTGATATCAATGCATCAAATGCTGAGCCAGCCGCCAGTGGCGCTGACATGATTGGTAATGTAGAGTTATTGGGACTAGAACTTAACCCCCAACTCATTAACTTAATTGCTCAGTCCACAGTTGAGCAAGTTAAAACTGCGATCGCCAAATACAAGACATATCGTCAAGTGACTAATCCAGAAGGACTATTTTACCGGATCTTAAGTAACGAGGGGCATAAATAGTCAATTTTTTCAACCATAACTAAAATGGTATAAGAGCAGAAGTTAGATAGTGAGCCTCTGTTTGAGGCTCAACTCATTGTAGGAAACTTAACATTATCCTCAATCAGTCTTGGTTTGGGGATTTCTTGGGTACGGTCAGCAACATCTCGAAGTAATACAGGTTTACGCCTGTTAGGTACAAAAACGAAGTGAAAGTTGATTAGTGATACGGAATTACCCGCATGTCTGTACTCGTCAACCTGGAATAAGTAGGGGAATCACCTTAGTGTAAATTGCCAGCAGGTGGAAGATGCTGCAAGCAGAACAGATATTACAAAGCCGTTATCAAATCCAACGCCAACTCGGTAATAATGGCATTCGCCAAACTTGGCTAGCAAAGGATTTACAAGCCTCGGATGCAGAAAAATCACAAGTTGTAGTCAAACTTCTCGCCTTTGGTGGTGATATACAATGGGATGATCTAAAACTCTTTGAACGAGAAGCACAGATTCTTAAGCAGTTACACCATCCCCGTATTCCCCAGTATCTTGATTATTTTTGTATTGATGACCGCACACTTTGGTTTGGCTTAGTACAAGAATATATTCCTGGTGAGTCGCTCAAAGAAAAACTGACTGTTGGTACAAGGGTGAACGAAAAGCAAGCGAAAAAGATTGCTGCTGAGGTTCTAAAGATTCTCACGTATCTGCATGAACTAAATCCCACTGTATTACATCGGGATATTAAGCCGAGTAATTTAATTTTGAGTGAAGATAATCGGATTTATTTAGTAGATTTTGGCGCAGTTCAAGATAAAGCCGCGAAAGAGGGCGTTACTTTTACTATTGTAGGTACTTACGGTTATGCACCAATGGAACAATTTGGTGGTCGAGCAGTTCCCGCATCAGATCTTTATGCACTGGGAGCGACTTTGATTCATTTGTTAACTGGCGTACCTCCTTTTGAATTGCCTCAGCAGGATTTGCGGCTGCAATTTTCTGAGCGAGTTAACCTCAGTCCTAGTTTTGTCAGATGGCTGCACAAGTTGACAGAACCCGCACCAGAGCAACGTTTTGCTAGTGCCCGTCAAGCCCTGGATGCTCTGAAATCTGGTCTTGTTGTCAAACCTGTAAGTCAGACATTAATCAACAATTCTGGTTGCGGTATAAATAATGTTAATGAAACTGTCCCCGAAGAAATTTTGGGATGGAACTGGGGCGCGTTTTTATTGCCTTGGTTTTGGTTGTGGACTAATCAAGTGTGGTATGGATTGTTTTGCTTTGTACCACATGGATGGTGGATAATGGCGATCGCTCTCGGTGCAAAAGGCAACGAATGGGCTTGGAAAAGTAGACAGTGGCGCAGTATTGAACACTTCAAAGCGCATCAAAGAGGCTGGGCGATCGCTGGTATTCTGATTGGTGCGCCTATTAGTATTATGTTGTGGGTTAGGGCGATCGCTTTACTCCAATCTGTGTTTTAACAACAAAGGAGGCAGTTGACAGTTGGCAGTTGTTAGTTGACAGTTGTCAGTTGTCAGTTGTCAGTTGTCAGTTGTCAGTTGTGATTTCTCCCTCATCTCCCTCATCTCCCTCATCTCCCTCATCTCCCCCTGCCCCCCTGCCCCCCTGCCCCCCTGCCCCCCTGCCCCCCTGCCCCCCATCTCCCCTGCTATCCGTTCACAGGCGATTCAACTACACCCACAGGACAAGCAACATTTGTCCCGCCTAATCCACAATAGCCGTTGGGGTTTTTGGCTAGGTACTGCTGATGATAGCCTTCAGCGTAGTAGAACTCAGGCGCATCTAGGATTTCTGTGGTAATCTTTCCATAACCTGCACTACTGAGAGCTTGCTGATAAGCATCTTGTGATGCTTCTGCTAACTGCCTTTGACTTTCAGAATATACGTAAATTCCTGAACGGTACTGTGTGCCAACGTCATTACCCTGGCGCATCCCTTGGGTGGGGTTGTGGCTTTCCCAAAAGACTTTGAGTAATTCCGAATAACTAATTACTTTGGGGTCAAACACAACCAAGACCACTTCATTGTGACCAGTCCTACCGCTACACACTTCTTCATAGGTGGGGTTGGGCGTGAAGCCAGCAGCATAACCTACCGCAGTGGTGTAAACTCCTTTAAGTTGCCAGAATTTGCGTTCTGCACCCCAAAAACAGCCTAAACCAAACAATGCTTTCTCCAATCCTTCGGGATAAGGAGGTTTCAGTGGATTTTTGTTGACATAGTGATGAGCGGGTACTGGCATTGACTGGCCCCTTCCTGATAAAGCTTCTTCAGGAGTAGGCATAACCTGCTTTTTGCCAAATCCAAATAGTGCCATTGATTTTAACTCTGTTGTTTGGTATACATCAATCTATTTAATATTGTAAAGATTTTGGCGATCGCTGGGGACTTTACCACTAGCTGTACTCTGAGTAGAAAATTAGTGAAAAGCAGGAGCGATCGCAAAAGTCATCAGTCAACAGTCAGCAAGTGGAACCAGGATAATTTACTTCTTGGAGTTCCTTTAAGCCTGATGTTTTTATACTTTAATGGTACTCAAATCTGTGTCTACTAATGAATTCAGCAATGTCCACAACTGCAAATCTGTAAAATCTGGAATTGCCAGAAATGCACCAATTTCTTGCAATACTTGTGCTTCCTGGGTAGAAGCAATACCAATGGTACGGATACCAGCGCCTACCGCAGCACGAATGCCAGAGGGAGAGTCTTCTAAAGCGATCGCGTCCTCTGCTTGAATTCCTAATTTGTGCAAAGCAACTTGATAGGGTGCAGGATCAGGTTTACCCGCTATACAATCATCTGCCAAAACAACTGTATGGAAAGCATGTTTTATTCCTAAAACTAAGAGCATAAATTCTGTATTTAATCTTGGAGCATTAGTTACTAAAGCACGTTTTAGTTGATGTGTCTCTGTCCATGCTATTAGTTCAGCAAACCCACTTAATGGTTTCAGATGTGAGGCATGTTGACGGAAAAGCGCCTCTTTCTCATCTGCAAAATTTTGACTTTCTACTAGTGATAATTGCGGTAGGATATCTTGAATAATTTCTGGGTTTAAGCGACCACTAATCCGAGATTTGTAGAAAGTTTCATCAATTTCTATGTTGTAACTCGATAGCATCTGCTGCCAAGCTTGGTAGTGTATGGGGTCAGTATTGACAATAGTGCCGTCTAAATCAAACAAAATTGCAGCTAGCATAATTTTCTGGTAAAATGTAAATAATTGTTAACTTTATTTACATAGTTTACATTGTTTTTTTGTCCTTAGTGATTGTTCTTTCGTGAATAGAGGACAAAAAACCACGATGAATCAGCTAAATCCTGAAATCTATACTGGATAGGGACTGGGGACTAGGTACTAGGGACTGGGGACTAGGTAAGAGTTTTCCCAGTACCCAATACTCAGTACCCAGTACCCAATACTCAGTACCCAATACCCAGTACCCAATCCCCAATAATGATAGCCGCCACAAAATTTTTTAGCGTTGATCATCTAAAAGTGCAAATTTACAACTCTGAAGCTGAAATGGCGCAGGACGTTGCAGAAATTGCACGCAAGTATTTACAAGATGTTCTCGAACGACAAGATACAGCAGCTGTTTTGTTAGCCACAGGTAATTCTCAACTCAAATTTCTTGATGCTTTGATTGCATTGGGTGATGTAGATTGGTCACGAATTATTTTATTTCATCTAGATGAATATTTAGGGATTACTGCTGACCATGCTGCTAGTTTCCGGCGCTATATGAGGGAACGAGTAGAAAAGCGAGTATTTCCCCAGCAATTCCACTATATAGAAGGTGATGCACTGCAACCTTTAGCAGAATGCGATCGCTACACCAAACTACTGCAAGCACAATCAATCGATTTATGTTGTCTTGGTGTTGGCGAAAACGGACATTTAGCTTTTAACGACCCAGCAGTAGCGAATTTTCAAGATCCTTACAGTGTCAAGCTAGTGAAACTAGATGCAATCAACCGCCAACAGCAAGTAAATACAGGTCATTTTCCAAATCTTAATAGTGTTCCACAGTACGCTTTTACTGTCACTCTTCCTTTAATTTGTTCGGCTAAAAAAATCCTCTGCTTAGCACCAGAAAAACGTAAAGCGCAAGTAGTGAAGGAGATATTACAAGGGTCAATTACCACAAAATATCCAGCTTCTATTCTGCGTCAACAATCGCAAGCGACATTATTTTTAGATGTAAACTCTGCTAGTTAACTGTCTGAAAATTGCTGAGGCGCAAAGTTATAACTTATAAGTTAGGAGTTAGGAGAGGAGTTACGAGTGAAAAATTATTTCCTTTATCTCGCTATTGCCCCGTAACCCCAGAGGGGGGCCCAATGCCCCCTATCCCCTCATCTCCCCATCTCCTGTTCCCTAACTTATTCTCATGTCTTGAAACTAGACAAGCAAGCTTCAAGATATGGACAGTCTTCACACTGTAATTCTTTTCCTGGATGGGCACACCCACAAGGAGGATTGATGAAACATTGTGATGGCTCTGTAGGATACAAATACTTTTTACATATAAATTGTAAAGTACCTTCTTGTAGGCATAAAATTAAATCTCGCATCATAATAATAGTATTTGTTAAAGCTTCTGGACATGCAAAAGCTATTAAAAACTGCAAATTGATTCTTCAAAAACAGGTAGAAATTTCAAGCTACAGACCAACGCTTCCATGCTGAAATTTTATCTTCTACCACAAATTGTCTCTTTTGACAATTGGCACTTTCAGCTACTAGAACTCTTAAAGTAACGATAGACACATTATTAATGAGATGATTACCGTAACCAATTACTTTTCCTAGATGTCCAGTTTGTTGATTTAGGACATAATCACCAATGGTGAACATAATAGTATTTTCATTGATTGAGAATTTTGACATGATGATTCATACATTCTCTATAGGCTTAGACTTAAAAACCTCATACTTACAGCATGTGTTACTCTCGACAAAAGGAATAAGTTAAGTTTTTTTAGTTTATTCCTTTAGTTATAAAAAGACTGCTAACATTTATGTTATTGCGTAGTCAACTATACATTTGTTTGAAAATGTCAGAGGTTGTTTGAAAAGTCTAATTTATTACTTGCCTTGGCGACTAGAAGTCGCGCGCCACTTGCTCCACTTGGGGAAACCCCAAGACCGCAGTGGCTTGGCTACACGAGACAAAACCCACCTGCGTGGTTTCAAAACCCTTGATTTTTCATGAGTCCGCGCAGGCGGACTTCGTTTGTGTAGTAGCGAATTATATTCGCCCAATACTTTTTAAACATCCTCTAAGAGTTAAGAGTTAGCAGTTAAGGGCTAGAAAACAGAAGCTAGAAGAATAGATTCGTCATTTTTAATTTTGAATTGATTTGTCTTCTTAGCTCGGTATCATGAAACCTCTTTGATCAGTCGCCCATCTTCCATATAAATGATTCGATCTGCAACATCTAAAACTCGGTTATCGTGAGTGACCATTAAAATGGCACAATTCTGTTCTTTTGCAAGTTTTTGCATCAGGTTGACGACATCTCGTCCTGATTTGCTGTCTAAAGCAGCAGTAGGTTCATCAGCTAATACTAATTTAGGATGACTTACTAAAGCACGAGCGATCGCTACCCGTTGCTTTTGACCTCCTGAGAGATCAGATGGGTAGTAATTAACTCGATTTTCTAATTTAACAGCGTGTAGTATGGCTTCTGATTGAGTACGAGCTTCCCAATTTGGAATATTTTTGTGTAATTCAAGTGACATTTGAACATTCTGCCGTGCTGTTAAAAAATCCAGCAAGTTGTGGGCTTGAAAAATATAGCCAATATGACGACGTACTTGTACTAACTGTTGATTACTAGCTCCATAAAGTTCCTTATCTAAAAATCTCAAACTTCCCTCTTGGACAGAACGCAACCCCCCAATTAAAGTTAGTAATGTCGTTTTTCCTGAACCTGAAGGCCCAGTCATAATCACAATCTCTCCAGATTTGACAGCAAGATTAATATCAAATAGGATCTGGCTGCGTAATGTTCTTTTACCAAAGTATTGATTAAGGTTTGTTATTTGAATAACAAAATTATTTGCCATCATATTTTATTTTTACTATATATTTGTTAAGCTAGAATATATCTGCTGGATCTACCTTACGCAGTTTATTTGTAGATAAAAATCCCGAAACTAAGCACATTACAACTGCTGAGACTAATACAACAATCGCCTTTTGTATATCCATAGCAACTGGTAATTTTGTAGCATTTTTTGCTATATCATATAGACCTAGAGTTATAGCAAAACCTGGAATATAACCTAGAGTTGCTAAGATTAATGCTTGCTGGAAAACTACAGTCAATAAGTATTTATTTTTAAATCCCATTGCTTTGAGTGTTGCATATTCAGCTAAGTGAGTAGAGATATTGCTATAAAGAATTTGGTACACAACGATTACACCAACCACAAACGCCATGAACACCATTAAATTAAACACAAAACCAATAGGTGTTCTGAGAGTCCAATAGTTTTTTTCCAATGTAATAAATTGCTGGCGGGTAACGACTTTGACATCTTCAGGTAATGTAGCTGATAGATCAGCCAAAACTTTTTGGGGATTGGCATCAGGTTTAAGTTTAATTAAGCCTATATCTATACTTTGTGCTGATCTATCTAGAAATATCCGCCAGAAAGTAGAAGTATTGACAATTAAATTTCCATCAACTCCAAAAGAAGGGCCTATACTAAATAAGCCACCAACTTTCACTTTATAACCAACTAAAGCAGTATATCTAAATATTTCAATTTTTACAGATTTACCTTGCTCAACATCTTTACTTATTGGGCCAAACTCTGCTCTCGAAGCCCGGTCAAAAAAAACTATATCTGGAAATTGTAGTAACTTTAAGTTTTGCTGTATTTCAGGCATTGTGAAAATTGATTTAACAGGATCAAAACCAATTACATACATCGGAAATTTTAGACCATTAGCTGGATTTTTAAGTTTAGCAAATTGCATATATAAAGGGCTAACTGATTCTACCCCTTCAAAACCTAATGTTTGGTATAAACGCCAGCGTGGAAAGCTTTGATTTGATGTCAAAGATTTATATTGAGCGCTGATTAAAAATAAATCCCCTTCTAGATTATTATGCAGTTTTGTCGCGCTAGCATAGAGGGCGTCTTGAAAACCAATTTGCATAAACATTAAAACAGCAACAAAAGCAATTCCAGCCAAAGCTACAAAAAACCTAACTCGTTGTCGAGAGAGTTGTAGCCAAGCTAGAGGTATAGTGAGAATCATCTTAAAAACCTCATGTAATGCACATATTGGGTACTGGGGATTGGGTATTGGGGATTGGGTACTGGGTATTGGTTACTGGGTACAGGGAAAACTCTTACCTAGTCCCTAGTCCCCAGTCCCTAGTCCCCAGTCCCTAGTCCCCAGTCCCCAGTTAAATATCAATTAGTACCTGCACCTGTAAGTCAGTAAGACCGGCAACTCGCTGATTATCGGCTAGGTTGTCGATACGAATTTTTACATCAACTACTTTGTTATCTGTGTCTGCCCCTGGATTGTTATTGAAGATATTTTGTTTACCCACTTGCAAACCAATATCTGTAACTGTTCCCCGTAATTTTCCAGAAAAAGCATCACCAGTAATAGTGGCAGGCTGACCTAGACGTACTTTTTTGATATCAGTTTCATAGACTTCTGCTACCACATACATCTGCTGTGTGCGACCTAATTCAGCTATTCCTGTATTGCCAATAATTTCTCCAGGCCAAGTATTAATTTTTAAGACTTGACCATTCATAGGAGAACGTACAGAACTCAAATTCAAGTCTGCCTGAGCCTGTTTAATTGACGCTTTTGCACTGTCAACATCAGTTTGTGCTGCCTGCACATCGGTAGGACGGATTTCAGCAATACTGTTGAGCTTGGCTTTAGCCTCGTTTAACTGTTTGTTAATACTTTCTACAGTCCTGTTAAGAGAAGCTTTAGCTTCATTAAGCTGCTGTTGAACAGTTTCGACTCGCAAACGTTTAGTGTCTGAATCAGAAGCTGAAATTGCACCATCTTTGTATAACTCCTGATATCGGTGATTTTCACTTTCAGCATTACGCAATTCTGCTTCTAAGCGAGCGATGGTTGCTTGTTGTGCTGAAATTTCTCCACGCAACTCAGCTTCTAAGCGAGCAATTGTTGCCTGCTGTGCAGAGATGTCTCCGGCTTTGGCCCCTGCTTTAACTTGGTTAAGACTAGCTTGAGCAACTAAGACTTGTTTTTGGGCTTTTTCTAAGGCTGCAAGCCGAGGATAATAACTGTCAAGAATTGCAACTATTTGTCCTTGACGCACGCGATCGCCTTTTTTCACCAACAGCTGTGCAACTCTAACACCTCCTTGGGAATCGGGCGCAGACAGACGAATAACTTCTCCTTGAGGTTCTAAACGTCCTAAAGCAGCAACAGCAGTCATAGTAGGAGAACTGCTTGGGGTAGCTGGAGTCTGCGATTTAGAGAATAATTGAAATCGTGAAAAACTGTAGAGAGAAACTGCACCAGTAACTACAGCCACAGCAGTTACTGAAATTATCGACCACCAACCTAAAGGTTTTGTAATTGGCTGCCTTTGTTTTTGTACCATAATCATGTTTTCCTTAGCGATGTCTCTAGACTCGCTGATTAGGATGGGGCGTTGGGGGGATGAGGGAGATGAGGGGGATGAGGAGGATGAGGAAGATGAGGAAGATGAGGAAGATAGATTTGTTACAACTTCTCCCCTGCTCCCCTGCTCCCCTTCTCCCCTGCTCAAGATCTCCCTACTTATTTAGCACTACCTCTTTTTTCTTCTTAACGATCGCTAAGTATTCGCTACGAGTCCCATCTACTCGGTAGTGGTCACAAATTTGGCATAGTTTCAAAATATCTAATCGACTGAATACTTTTTGATGTTCAATACCATTGTCATTTCTCCACCGCCAGAAAGTTGTCCGGTCAATGCGGCGATTGCTCTCAGGCCATCTTCGTCGGGATAAAAAATCTACTAGTTCTTCTTCATAAAACGAGTAACCTTTTGGCAACTTAAGAAGTTCTTCTCGTAACTCCGTTAGCGGTATGAGTGGATCTAGCTCAGATAGTCTCATGCCAGCAAGCCCTTATAGTTTTGTGTGATTTATAATTATGCAGAACGCTTTATGCAGCACGGTGTCATCGCATTTAGTTAAATTGTCATACTGTGCGCTTCAGAGCAGAGGTATTTGATGTAATCAGCTAATAACCTGTCAAGAAATAATTTTTACAAGTTGATATATAGAAAGCTTACTCAAAGAGCATTTCTAACTCAATGAATGTCAACATTATTTTGTGACAAGCTGGAAAATTATATTTGTATTTTCCTCAGCTGTATATCTCTCCTCTTCACTTCTAGAACAGTATCGATTTAGATTTACCACACAATAAACTAATTGATACTCAATTGCAAGTCATATGCAACAATTTTCAATATCAACAATTAGCAATAATAACAAGATAAATCATTAAAGATGTATTTAACAGTTTACTAATTTTACCCATTGTTCTATCAGCGCCGTTATTCATCATTCTAGAAGTAAAAATTTAGTTGAATAAAAACATGATATTTCATTGATTTATACTAATTTTTTTCATTCTTTAGACATAGCTACTAGTGGTTTAAGTTACATAGTAAAATATTTTACTTTTAAGAAATAAAATATTTTATAAATCAACTAATTGATAGATGCGTAGGTTTATCTTAAAAATATCTACTTGTGGATAGATGTAAAAAATAGTTAATTTCGTAAAAAAATAGTAATTGATATTTGATTTTTTGTAATTGTATCCAGAGCTACTTAAATCTGCTGAAAAAGTTCTTTACTTCATATCTTGCACCAGTTGCATTATTGACATTTTTGTACGGTAGATATTGCTTACTATTCGCTCATCCCTTGATTTTACATTATTGGAAGTGTCCACCACAGGGTTAATTGAGAATGGTGCAAGATATAATTTATAGAAACATTTTGCCAAAAGTTATACATCAAGCTTTTAAAAGTCCAGAATTTACAGGTACTAACGAGGGATAATTGCAGATAATCAAATATAGAATCATTAAGAAAAATTAGTTTTTTCAGTTTCAAGATTTATTACTAATTGAGTAATTTTTTTTGTAATAAAGTTTATATAATTATAGGTTGTTAAATTTATTTATATCCTAAATTATCGAGGATAATATCAAGACTTACGCACGGACTAGCATTTTACGTCATTACGACCGAAGCGAAGTAATCGCAAAAGCTTAGTTTTTCGTTACGAGTGCGTAAGTCCTAAATATATCAAGATTGGCTGAAAAATATATCCAGCATAGGATTAATTTTTTATAAAAACTAATATTTAATACATCAGTCTTTTCATGTTATATCTATATATTTAATGCAATTATTATGCAACTTTTGTCCTATTGTTTTGGTATATGAGTTATTAATAAATAAGGATTTTATAGCTATGTAACTGATAGCGATCGCCCTTTAAAACGTAAGAAGATGAAATTACAGCGACTCATGCTTTCATTGCCAAGCTTTGATAACCAGCGGCTGATTTTTCATGCAGCACGCCAAACTCTTCGCAAAGCTGAGATGGCCCGCCTTGCAGTGCGTGAATGGCTCAATTATCATGATTTGGAGCTAGAAGAGTGGAAACACAAAACAGCTTCCGAATTGGGAATCAGTATTAGTGAGTTTGAGCAAAAGCTATTATCTGCTGCTCAGCATAACATGAAGGATGAAATCTGAACTGAAATAAAGGTTTTAGTCTTCATCCGAGACTGCGGCAATCCGCCTCAAGGGCTTCTACAATCTGCATTCTTTATCCAGTTGCGTTTAAGTTGCATATCAGTTGCGATAGGGTAACAAGCAGTTTACTATAACCGCAAGTGGTAATTGAATAAGATGACACGCACTAGGATAAGTTTACTGCATTGAAGTATCCCAAGCTTTCGCTACTCCTTAACTTATGATGTAGCCTTTAAGCGATGGGTAATTATATTTGTCAAAAGAAGTATTTTCCCTAAAGGCTAATCTCAAGTTCCCTTAAATCTAAGATTCACAAGTACAACAGTGAAGATGAAGTCATGGCTGCTTCTAAAATTGAAGCTGTTTTAGCACAGTTGGAAGACGAAGTAAGCAATTGTGAAAAGGCTCTGCTTAAGCTCATACAGGTGAAAAAAACTATGGTTGAAAATGCACCGCAATCTAACACCATAAATAGACAACTGCAACAAAATCCTATAGCCATCATCGGCATGGCATCTATATTCCCAAAATCAAAAAATTTACAAGAATATTGGGAAAACATTATTCACAAGACTGATTGTATAACTGATGTTCCTTCTTCACGTTGGAGTATTGAAGATTACTACGATCCTAACCCCAAAACACCAGATAAAACTTATTGCAAACGAGGTGGATTCATTCCAGACATTGATTTTAATCCGATGGAATTTGGATTGCCTCCTAACACTTTAGAAGTTACAGATATTTCGCAATTACTCGGTTTGGTGATTGCGAAAGCAGCCATAGAAGATGCAGGCTACGGTGAATTGCGACAGTTTAACCGCGATCGCACTGGTGTAGTATTAGGTGTGGCGATCGGCAGACAATTAGCTGTACCCCTCGGTTCTAGATTGCAGTACCCAATTTGGGAAAAAGCCCTTAAAAGTAGTGGCTTATCCGATGCAGATACGCAAAAAATAATTGAGAAAATCAAAAGTGCATATGTGCAGTGGAATGAAAACGCCTTTCCCGGAATGCTAGCCAACGTCATTGCTGGGCGAATTGCTAACCGCTTGGATTTAGGCGGGCTTAACTGTGTAGTAGATGCCGCTTGTGCTAGTTCCTTAAGTGCCCTGAAAATGGCAATTAGTGAGCTAGTTGAGCATCGAGCCGATATGATGCTGACTGGTGGTGTTGACACCGATAACTCAATTTTTGCCTACATGTGTTTCAGCAAAACCCCTGCTGTTTCCCCTGGCGAGAATGTCAAACCTTTTGATGCAGACTCAGATGGGATGATGTTGGGTGAAGGTGTAGGGATGTTGGTGCTGAAGCGCCTGGAGGATGCCAAGCGAGACAATGACCGAATCTATGCTGTAATCAAAGGCATTGGTACTTCTAGCGATGGACGCTATAAAAGCATCTATGCACCACGTCCTGAAGGTCAAATTAAAGCTTTGCAACGTGCCTACGAAGATGCAGGATTATCGCCTGAAAGTGTCGGTTTGATTGAGGCACATGGCACAGGCACTATGGTTGGAGATCCCGCCGAATTTACATCTATCAAAGAGGTTTTTGGCGAAAACAATCCCAAAAAACAACATATTGCCTTGGGAACCGTTAAGTCACAAATTGGACACACAAAAGCTGCGGCTGGTGTGGCGAGTCTGATCAAAACAGCTTTGGCTTTACACCACAAAGTATTGCCAGCTACGATTAACGTCACCAAACCGCACCCTAAACTAAACATCGATAGCTCGCCATTTTATTTAAATACGCAAACAAGGCCTTGGATTAGCACCGATACTCAGCCAAGACGTGCAGGGGTAAGTTCTTTTGGCTTTGGCGGCACTAATTATCACATTGTCCTAGAAGAATACGAAAGCGAACATAACCGTCCTTATCGTTTACACAACAGTTCTCAGTCAGTACTGATATTTGCATCGACACCTGAACAATTGCTGTCGCGCTGTCAAGAAATCCAACTGCAATTCAAATCTGAGACAGCAGAACGGCATTATGCAGAACTCATTGCAGCTTGTGAATCTCTAGAAATTCCTTTTACACATCCCAGAGTTGGGTTTGTTGCCGATTCTCTCACCCAAGCTTGTGAATTGTTGCACATAACAATTGACTTACTCAAAAATCAGCTACAAACCGAATCCTGGGAACATCCCCAAGGCATTTACTACCGTAAAACTGGCATGGGGAAAGAGAAAAAGGTGGTGGCGCTATTTTCTGGGCAAGGTTCGCAATACTTAGAGATGGGTAGGGAATTGGTGATTAACTTCCCTGACTTGCGACAAATCTATGCCCAGATGGACAAGCTTTTACTCCAAGATAATTTGCAGCCTCTATCACATGTGGTTTTTCCTAACCCTGTGTTCGATCCTACTCAAAAGGCTGCTCAAATAGAAACTTTACAACTCACAGAATATGCCCAGCCAGCTATTGGAGTCTTGAGCGCTGGTCTTTTCAAAATATTACAACAAGCTGGGTTGAAGCCGGATTTTGTCGCTGGACATAGCTTTGGAGAATTAACAGCTTTGTGGGCTGCGGGTGTTTTGAGTGACGAAGATTACTTGTTCTTGGTGAAAGCTAGGGGACAAGCTATGGCTGCACCCAAAGATCCCCAGTTTGATGCTGGGGCAATGTTAGCGGTGCGAGGGGATGTTAATCAAGTCTCAGAAATCATCAAGAGTTTTCCTCAAGTCACCATTGCGAACTTGAATTCTAATTATCAGGTGGTATTAGCAGGAGCGAAAGCTGAAATTGCCAAAGTGCAAGAAGCGCTCAAAGGGCAAAAGTTTTCTACCGTCTTATTAGGAGTTTCAGCAGCTTTTCATACACCTTTAGTAGACCATGCACAAAAACCTTTTGCCAAAGCAATTGAAACAGTTACTTTCAAAGAGCCACAAATCCCAGTTTTCACTAACTTAACAGGAAAGCGCTATCCCACCGAGCCGCATGGGATTCAGAAAATCCTCAAAGAACATCTGAGAAATCAGGTACTGTTTAAGCAGGAAATTGAAAACATTTATGCTGAAGGTGGTTATTGCTTTATCGAATTTGGGCCGCGCAGCATTCTGACCAACTTAGTCAAAGACATCCTCAGAGATCAATCTTACATAGCTGTAGCCTTAAATGCTAGTCAAGCCAAAGATAGCGATCGCACTCTGCGAGAAGCCGTTGTCCAATTACGCGTTGCTGGCTTGTCTTTACAAAACTTAGACCCCTACCAACTAGAGCGAAAACTGCCAGAAGTCTCCACAAATAAGCTGTTGAATATACGGTTAAATAGCACTAATTACGTATCAGAGAAAACGCAACAAGCCTATGAAATAGCTTTGCAAAATGGGCATGAAGTGGAATTGTCCACTAATAACACAGCCCAAGAGGCAGTTAAATTTATACAAGAAACCTCCGCTCAGAATTGGCTTCCTAATTCCCTGGTTTCTGGAAACAACCAAGTAGCCAACGGTGGTATGAAGTCTTGGGATGACGAAGCATTAGATGATATTGATCTCAACTTTACTCAACCAACTCCTGAACCACAAGTAAATTCTTCAGAAGTTCTAAACAGCTTAGAGTACACCTTGATCGAGTTCAATCGTCATCAACGTGATATTTTGCAAGTTCATGAACAATCTCTCAACCATCAGACAGAATATGCTAAAACCTTCTTCCAACTGATGCAACAGCAGAATATGTTGTGGGGTAATAGTAAATTCGTTGAGCAACAGCCGTCATTCCAACAACTTGCACTTTCCAGTACAGAACGCAGCATTGTGCAGTTTCACGATCATCAAGCTGAAACTCTGCGGATCCACGAGCAATATCTCAACTATCAAAAAGAGTACACACAAAACTTTTTTCAATTACTTCAGCAACAGTATAGTAATTTGATTGTTGGCAAACACACCATAGGATCTCCTATGGTGAAAACAGAGGTCAAGAGCGACGCACTGAGCAAACAAAATGATCTTGTTGTTTCCACAACAGCATCGGTTGCTGTACCAATCAACAAATCTGTCGCTAGCAATGGCTCAAGTAATGGCTCAAGTAATGGCTATAGCAACGGCGTCAAGAATAAAGTAAAACCAATCGAAGACGCACCCAAAGACAATGGTGTTCACCTAATTGTCGAGACTACCGCAACAATAGTAACGCCACCATCAATAACTATTGATCAAACAATCTTAAGTCAAACCCTGCTAAGCGTTGTCAGCGATAAGACTGGCTATCCAATAGAAATGTTGGAGTTGTCAATGGATATCGAGGCAGATTTGGGGATTGATTCCATCAAACGGGTGGAAATCTTAGGAGGACTGTTAGAACTATACCCCGATTTGCCTAAGCCGAATCCAGAAGAAATAGGGCAATTGCGAACCCTCAGTCAAATTGTTGAGTACATGGGGACTGTTGTACCAGGGGGAGCTATTGAGCAGGGGAGCAGGGGTGCAGGGGAGCTATTGAGCAGGGGTGCAGGGGTGCAGGGGAGCAGGGGAGAAGTTGTAACAAATCTATCTCCCTCATCCCCCTCATCCCCCTCATCCCCCTCATCTCCCTCATCCCCCTCATCTCCCTCATCCCCCTCATCTCCCTCATCTCCCTCATCCCCCTCATCCCCCTCATCCCCCTCATCCCCCTCATCCCCCTCATCTGACCATAACAACGGAGTATTAAATCAAGAGCCTGAGATCACGATTACACCAGCGCCTCTAACATCAATAACCGTTGATAAAGATACTCTCAGTCAAACTTTGCTAGCCGTCGTTAGTGATAAAACAGGCTACCCAGTAGAGATGTTAGAGCTGTCAATGGATATCGAAGCGGATTTGGGAATTGATTCCATCAAACGTGTGGAAATCTTAGGAGCGCTGTTAGAACTATACCCTGATTTACCTAAGCCAAATCCAGAAGAACTAGGACAACTGCGAACCCTCGGTGAAATAGCGACATATATGCAACAGCAAGCTGAAGCTGTTGAAAAAAAAATACTCTCAATGCAGACAGATGAGATTGTCTCTTTAGACAAAAAGCAAGTAGAAGTCAATCACAATATTTTCCGTAGTCCTGTCAGACTCAAATTTCTGCCAGAACCCGATTTTTTGGATTTCACATTACCAGAGGGACATATTGCTTTGATCACTGATGATGGTTCCCTCACCACATCGGAACTAGCTGAGATACTGTACAAGCGTGGCTGGAAAACCGTTGTCTTAAGTTTTCCTGGCAACTTGATAGCAGAAAAATCACCCTTACCTGAAGGAATCCATCGCGTTGTACTGACAGATTTGAGTGAAGAGCATTTGCAACAACAGTTAATTGCGATCGCTACTAACTACGGTTCTATAGCCGCCTTCATTCACCTCAATCCTGCTAGTTCGCAACAAACTAGCCAAGAAATCCGCTATCTAGAAACAGAAAAAGCCATCCTCCGCCACGTCTTTTTAATTGCCAAACATCTCAAAGAACCGCTGAATCAAGCAGCATCTCATGGACGTAGTTGTTTTTTGACTGTTGCTCGTCTTGATGGTGAGTTTGGACTAGGATACAAAACCAACTTTGGTGTGATTAGTGCTGGACTATTTGGACTCACCAAAACCTTGAACCAAGAATGGGAAGCTGTATTTTGTCGAGCGATAGATTTAAGTCCTGATTTAGCTGCAACAGCCGCAGTCAACTATATCCTCGCTGAACTTCACGACCCCAATCAATTGGTAGTTGAAGTGGGATATAACTCCCAGGAACGAGTAACCTTAGTGTGTGAGCAGGGGAGCGGGGGAGCAGGGGAGCGGGGGAGCGGGGGAGCGGGGGAGCAGGGGAGCAGGGGAGATGGGGAGATGGGGAGCAGGGGAGCAAGTCTTTCCTCTGAGTCCGATTCCCAATTCCCCATTCCCAATTCCCAATTCCCAATTCCCAATTCCCAAGTCTTTCTTGTTACTGGTGGTGCAAAAGGGATAACTGCTGAATGCGTGATCAAATTAGCACAGCATTATCAATGCAAGTTTATTTTGCTGGGTCGTTCTGCTGCTGGGCCTGAGCCTGTATGGGCTGAAAACTGCCAAAATGAGGCGCAATTGAAAAAGCAGATTATGGAGGATTTCTTAGCTAGAGGAGATAAACCTACACCTGCAATGGTACAGAAAAAATTTCAGGCGATCGCATCGAGTCGAGAAATTGCTGCAACCCTCAAAGCTATTGAACAGGCGGGTGGAGAAGCAGAATATCTCTGCGTAGATATCACTGATGAGATTGCTCTAAGAGAACAACTTACTCCCACCATTGAACGTTTCGGTGCCGTTACTGGAATTATCCACGGGGCGGGGAATCTTGCCGATAAGCGAATTGAGAAAAAATCAACACAAGATTTTGAGACGGTTTACGGTGCCAAAGTCAAAGGTCTAGAAAATTTGTTGCGCTGTGTACCAGCTAGTCAACTGAATTATTTGGTTCTGTTTTCCTCAGTGGTGGGTTTTTATGGAAATGTGGGACAGGCAGATTATGCGATCGCTAATGAAATTCTCAACAAATCTGCCCATCAAATCAAGCTCAATTATCCCCATTGTCATGTAGTAGCAATTAATTGGGGCCCTTGGTCAAGTGGTATGGTCAGTCCCCAATTAAAGCAAGCTTTTGCTGAGCGTAATATCGAAACCATTTCTGTTGATGTGGGGACACAAATATTAGTTGAAGAATTGGCTTTTGCGAATCAAGAAACTGTGCAAGTAGTCATTGGTAGCCCCTTGACATACACACCTGAAACATTGAACCCTAATTTCAACACCTTTCGTATCCAGCGCCAATTAAAATTAGCAGCCAATCCATTTCTACAAGACCATGTAATTTTAGGTAATGCTGTTTTACCAGCTACTTGTGCAATGGCATGGATTGCTAATGTCTGCGAACAAATCTATCCAGGTTACAAATTCTTTAGCTGCCAAAACTACAAAATTTTGAAGGGAATTGTCTTTGACAAAAATTTGGCAGAAGAATACATTTTAGATTTGTCAGAAATTGCTAAAACTAGTTGCCAAGAAATTGAAATTGATGCTAAGATATGGAGTAATAATTCTGGAAAGACTCGTTATCATTTCAGCGCTCAAATCAAGCTGAAACAACAAATTCCAGTAGCTCCTAATTATCAGTTTTTTAACCAAGAGCAAACAAGCCCTGAATATAGCACCTCATTCTATCAAAACGGGGATTCCAGCTTATTTCACGGCACTACTTTTCAGGGCGTAAAAACCGTCTTAAATCTCAATCCTGAAAAGATAACTATTGAATGTGAATTGCCAAATCTTCCAGAAAGGCAACAAGGGCAATTTCCTGTACAAACTGTCAATCCTTACATTGCTGACGTTCATGTACATTCCCTGTGGATTTGGACACAGCATTTTCACCAAGAAGGTTGTTTACCTTCGGAAATCAAACAATATGAACAGTTTGCGGCTATTCCATTTGGTGAAACCTTTTACATTTCTTGTGAAATCAAGTCAAAGACTGATACAGCTGTAGTTGCTGATGTCATAGCCCACGACTTGGAAGGACGAATATATTCCCAAATGATTGGAGCAAAAGGCACAACTTTACCGACGAAATTAAAAGCAAATAGGGAGTAGGGAATAGGGAGTGGTGTATTTGAATTAGTTTAAAAGCCCCTTAGAGGCTTTTTAGAAAGTATCAAAAATTCTGATTTTGGGCAGAATCAACTTTAAAACAGTAGCTGCAAACATGATACTTTCGTTTGATACTACTCTCTACTCCCTACTCCCCTAAAATATCAATCCGTGTTAGGAGATAGGTAATGAACAGATTTGCCAAAAATCAAATTCCCAAAATTGCAATCGTTGGTATGGATTGCATTTTAGGAAACTGCAAGGGATTGGATAATTTTGAACGCAGTATCTATGAGGGAAATCAACACTTTATTAACCTTCCTCCTAATCGCTGGCAAGGAGTAGAATTAGAAAAACAGTTGCTGAAAAACGATGGTTTTGAAAGCGGCAAAGTACCATTAGGTGCATTCATTGAAGATTTTCAAAGCGAGACTTTATCTTTGCAAATACAGCCAGAGGAGGCGGATAAATTTAACTCCCAAGAACTGTTGATGTTGAAAGTAGCTGATAATGCTCTCAAAGATGCGCGACTGCATCAAGGAACAAGATTGGCAGTAGCGATCGCAACAGTCACAGAACCAATAAGTGACAGCGAAAATCAGCTAGCTAGTTATATTTCCAATTTATGGAATTTCCCTGGCCCCTCATTTAAGCTAAATGCCGAACAAAATTCTGTGTTCCAAGCTTTGGAAATAGCACAAAAGCTACTCGCTGTTAAAGAAGTAGACGCTGTTTTAGTCGGTGCTGTAGACCTTGCAGGCAGTTACCCTAGCGTTGTACAACGAAATCGTATTGCACAAGTCAACACAGGCGTAAATACTCTCAGTTATGACGAGAACGCCAATGGCTGGATGATCGGCGAGGGCGCAGCCGCCGTAGTGCTGAAGCTTTACGAGAAAGCAAAACGAGATAGCGATCGCATCTATGCAGTTATTGATGCCCTCAGTATGAGCAAAAACAACTCTATCTCTGATTCACAAGCAGTAACCCAAGCTTGTCAGACAGCTTTTAATTTAGCAGCTATCAAACCAACAGACATTGGCTATTTAGAAGTTTTTGGTAGTGGAGTTCAGCAACAGGATAAATCAGAAATTGAGGGTTTGCTGGCGGCATATTGGACTTCTGAACCGAATTTAACTTGTGCTATTGGCAGTGTAAAAGCCAATATCGGTAACACTTATGCCGCATCGGGAATAGTCAGCTTAATCAAAACTGCACTTTGCTTGTATCATCGTTACATCCCCGGAGTTCCCCAATGGTCTAGCCCCAAAACTCCACAAGAGTGGCGCTTCAGCCCCTTTTATGTAGCTTGTGAATCAAAACCGTGGTTTTTAGAAAAAGGAGCCACAAAAAGAATAGCTGCCCTTAATAGTATCGAGATAGACGGCAGTTACGTACATGTAATTTTGTCAGAGGAAACAAATCAGCAACAGCGCAGCAGCAAGTATTTAGAGCAAATGCCTTTTTATTTATTTGCGATCGCAGCTGACGATCAATCAACTTTATTAGACCAGATTTGCACGCTCCAACAAACTATTGAAAATAGCTCTTCTTTATCTGCTGCCGCCAGCTTAAATTTTACAGCTTTTCAACAGCATCAAAAAGCAACTTATACTCTAGCAATTCTCGGACGCAATCAACATGAATTAACGCAAGAAATTCAACGGGCACTTCAAGGGGTTAGGGTCGCCTTCGAGACAGGAAAAGATTGGCTAACTCCTATAGGTAGTTACTTTACGGCAAATCCACAAGGTAAACGAGGTAAAATCGCTTTTGTTTACTCAGGCTCTTTCACTTCTTATATCGGACTAGCTCGAAATCTCTTTCGTTTATTTCCTCAAGTTTACGATGATTTGGTAATTAGGAGCGTTTACAGTCGTGTCGCCAATATAGAAAAACTTATTTATCCCAGAAGCTTAAAGAAATTCTCACCTTCTCAGATGGAGTCTCTCGAACAGCAATTGATAGATAATCCCATCACAATGCTGGAATCGGAAATAGGCTTTGCCGGACTCATGACTGCAATTTTAGAGAATTATTTCCAAATCAAGCCCCATTGTGCTTTTGGGTATAGCCTAGGTGAAATCAGCATGATGGTTAGTCAAGGTATCTGGGCTAGCTTTAGCTTTCAAGATGGCAGTGATGGTTTAAACTCATCTGCTCTTTTTAAAACACGTTTATCTGGCCCTAAAAACGCAGTTCGTGAGCATTGGGAACTGCTTAAAAAACAGGATTTTCAAGGCGAAGAGTTTTGGAGCAATTATATTCTGTTGTGTCCAGTATCTCGCGTTAGGGAAGTAATCCAACATGAAAAGCGTGTATATTTGACCCTGATTAATACAGCACAAGAAGTTTTGATTGCTGGTGAAACACAAGCATGTCAAAGACTAATTAAAACCTTAAATTGTAATGCTTTACCTGCCCCCATCAATCATGTAATTCATTGTGAACCAATGCGTTCAGAGTACGATGAACTTCTGAAAGTCAGTACTTTACCTATTCAAAATGTACCACCAACTATTTTTTATTCCGCAGCAGAATACAAGCCTATTACCCTTGATAGTAATACCATTGGGCACAATATTGCTACAACTCTCTGCCAAGAACTTGATTTTCCTCGGTTAATTAACCGTGTATATGAAGATGGCTACAGAATATTTATTGAAGTAGGTGTTGGTGGTAACTGTTCAAGATGGATTAGCGAGAATCTCAAGCAAAAAGAACACCTATCAGTTACCTTCAATAGAAGAGGGATAGATGATCATACTTCTATTATCAAAGCATTAGCAAAGCTCGTTAGTCATCGAATTGATATTGATTTATCACCACTATATTCTCAGATACAACAGCAAAGTCTGAGCAGCTTAGAATTGCCAAATAATTCTAATACCAGTCAATTGGAGGTAAAAAATATAACTTTAAAAAACAGTGAAAAAGATACAACTACTAAATTTATCGATAACCCTAACGATAAACAGCAGTCTAGACCCTTGGATTTAAAGGAATTTACAAAAATGAATCCTTCCTTAATACAAAACTCTATTGACAGTTCTGTAAATTATTTTCTCAGTCCAGAAATTAAACAAGTAGAAATTGCTGTCAAAAACGGTAACAACTTGCATAGTTTACCGTTACGCACAGGTGAAGATAAACCTGTAGACAAGTCAAAAAATAATACAAATTTTTTAAATGAACAGGAAAACGCCCAAGACATTTTCGCTAATTCCCAAAATTCCCATTTTCCTAACAAAGCTTATTTGCCTAATTTACATAGTATTTCCCATCAAAAGCTAAGTGAAAATGCTTCACATCTTACTAAAGCTCATGCTATTTTTTTACAATCACGACAGGAGTCACTACAACAAATTAGCGACATAATTAAGTTACAAATAGCTTGTATACAAAACTTGTTCCACTAATTTATGTATACAAGCTCAAAAAGGATACCCATTTTTTATTAGGAGAAAGCTAAAAACGTGATTAGTACAGATAAAACACTGAACAAAAATACTAAGAAATTAAAACTAGCAAGTTTTTTTTATGAGCAAAATCAAATTTTGCCAGGTGTTTTCAATTCTGTTGCATTTGATGAAGATGGAATTAAAACTAAACTTTTGAATTTAGATCAACCTTGTTACATTATCAGACATGAAGGCAAAATTGGCGTAACTAACGAAGGTTATTTGGATATTTCCCAAAATAATAAAACTGGACAGATGGAGGCACTCATCACTGTTCCATCTCTGACACTTCAACAATTAGGCGATCCCAGTTTCCTAGACTTTCATCGTGTAAAATTTGCTTATACTACTGGTGCAATGGCTCATGGAATTGCTTCTGAAGAGTTAGTAATTGCTCTAGGAAAAGAGAGAATTTTAAGTACTTTTGGTGCTGGTGGCTTGTCTCCTTCTCGTGTCGAAACAGCCATAAACTGTATTCAGCAAGCCTTACCACAAGGGCCTTACGCTTTTAATTTACTTCACAGTCCTAGTGAACCTGCTGTTGAACGCAGCATTGTGAATTTATATCTTAAATATCAAGTGAGGACAATAGAAGCTTCTGCTTTCTTAGATTTGACTGACAATCTTGTCTACTATAGAGCTGCTGGGCTTGGTTTAAATTCAGCCAGTCAAATCGAAATCAAAAATAAAATTATTGCCAAAATTTCGAGGAGAGAAGTTGCAAGTAAATTTATGCAACCTGCTCCTATAAAAATTTTGAAGCAATTAGTTGAGCAAAAGCTCATCAGTGAATTACAGGCAACTCTAGCCGAAAAAGTTCCTCTAGCTGACGATATTACTGTAGAAGCAGATTCTGGTGGGCATACAGATAATCGTCCTTTAGTTTGTTTGTTACCTTCCATCTTAGAATTGAGAGATGAAATTCAAAATAAATTTTCTTATAAAAATCCCGTCAGAGTGGGAGCAGCAGGAGGAATTGCCACTCCTAAATCAGCATTAGCAGCATTTATGATGGGGGCTGCTTATGTTGTGACAGGCTCAATTAACCAGTCTTGTATTGAAGCTGGAACTTCTCAATATACTAAACAATTGCTAGCTCAAGCTGAAATGGCTGATGTGATGATGGCTCCAGCAGCAGATATGTTTGAAATGGGCGTAAAACTTCAAGTTCTCAAACGAGGAACTCTCTTTCCTTTACGCGCGCAAAAACTGTTTGATTTATACAAAAACTATGACTCAATTGAAGATATTCCCTTGACAGAAAAAGATAAATTAGAACAACAAATTTTGAAAAAAAGCTTAGAAGCAGTCTGGGAAGAGACAGTTAGTTATTTATCTCAACGCAGTCCTGATAAATTAACTAAAGCAGTTAATAATCCCAAACTAAAAATGGCTCTGATTTTCCGCTGGTATTTAGGATTATCATCTCGTTGGTCTAACTTCGGGGAAAAAGGACGAGAAATGGATTATCAAATTTGGTGCGGCCCTGCGATGGGTAGCTTCAATGACTGGGTTAGAGGCTCTTACTTGTCTGATGCAAAGAATCGCCGAGTAGTCGATATCGCTCAGCATATTATGACAGGAGCTTTATTTTTATACCGCATACAAAGCCTGAAAATTCAAGGACTGCAAATCCCTAATTACTACGGTGAATATCGCCCAGTCAGCTTTAACTAAAGGAGGAAAATTAGATGAGTACTGTTAAAATCAATGACCGAATCACTAAAATTCAAAATAAACTTTTTGAGCAGGCACATACTCAGCCTTTAGAATTAAAGCCTCTCGCAATAGCTTTAAACAAGCAGGGAATTAAAGGAGAAAAACTGTATTCTCATCCTGGAATGATTCCTTTACCCATGCTGTTTTGTGAGTATTTACGTTCCTTAAATGCTCGTCAAAAGTCAATTTTATCGGCTGCATTTTTGGCTAATTTTTACAAGTATGTTGCGAATAGTGAATGTCAAGCTCTTGTTTCCAACATGAGTGTTGCTGAAAAACTTTTTGCTCCATATTCGGATGAATATATGATTCTTCATCAGGAAACTAATGAAGAGTTGGATCACATTTGGTCTTTCCGAACTATACATACTATGGTTTGTCGAGAAACAGGAGCGCAAGACTCGTTTGATGAGCCTGGCTTCTTCTATGGAAATGTTGGGCCTATGCCGCAATTAGATTTGGAAAAATTAACTACTAGTTTTACTCTTGATGTAGACCTCAACGAAACTCTGTTTCATCTCATGAAGGGTAAAAGTTTTTTGAACAAACTAATCGAGCGAATGCACCAGCAAGACAGGAATTGGCTATATCGAACTTTACGGTTCGTAGTTGGGGATGCTGTGAGAATGTTATCGGCTGAAATAGTTCAAGAAAATGGCTTAGGTAGTTTATGGTTGTTATATAGATACATGGCTAATGTGGAATTAAAACAAGCTGAAAGCTATTTGTTTGATGAACCCGAAAATTTTGATTATGACCCATTAGCTGTTGAAATAAATCATGGACACATAGCAGATGAAGCTCGTCATTACACAACGTCATTTGATTTAGGCTTAGAACTGTATAGAAAAGCTCCTCTAGAAGCTCAGAATTTCATCCGGCAAGTTCTACAAAAAGTTGTAGAAGACTATATTAATGCTTCTTTTAGAACTTACTTAGAGAAGTTAGATTTAACTGAACAGGGGATTATATTCACTGAAACTAGACTCGGACTGAATGCATTACGTATGTCTCTGCATCATTCTGAATTCCTTGACAAACAGGTAAACCAGAAAGAACTAATTCAGTCTTGGACAAAAATGAGCTTGAGTTGGCGCAGAATAATTGGCCCTTTAGAACAAAAAAGTTGGTGCTACAAAGCCCAACAGCTAGCTCGTCTCATTCAAGAACTGGAACTAGAATTAAATGAAAATCAGTTAGGTAAATGCTATAAGCGTTACAAAGATGCTTTGGCAACTAAGCAAATTCAAAGGCTAATTGAAGTTGCCTAGCTGAACTACTGATAGTTGTGGCTAAAGAAACAAAGCTCGATTTTCTAAGGGTTTGGACAAGTGTTTCTTAAAAGTTATATCATGTCTGCGCTTATTACTTATTATTCCTCTACTTGTGCAGAAACATTAAAATACTCTATTGCTGCCTTAATAATAAGTTTTGAACCGGACATGATATTAACTTACTTTCATAATTTGGATGAGTTGGGAAATGATAGTATCTATTCATTTTGAAGATGACCAGAAAACAATTCAAGTTGAAGCAAATCAACGGTTAACTAAGGTCTGTGATGAACATCCTGGTTCCATATTATTTGGTTGCCGTAATATTGCCTGTGGAACATGTCTCATAGAAGTTGTTAGGGGAATGGAGAATCTTGCTCCTGTCATGGAGGAAGAGCAGATATTACTTGATTTTTTAGCTCCAGCAAATCCTAATGTTCGCTTAGGCTGTCAATGCGTAGTACAGGGTGATATTTGCATTCGGGTAGCTAATTAACTGGTAAATCTAATTTGATCCGGCAGACATTTGGTATACACGAAGCAGTAACAAAAGCTAAAAGCTTTTTCTCTTATTTCTTTACCTAAAATTTTTCAAAATGTAGCCATTACAGCAATTATAAATAGGATATGAACGTAAACTTTTTATGTCCTATTTATGAAAAATCAACATTCAATTTATTGTACTTACAAGGTGTGCAAATGCTCCAATCTATTCCTGATGCAACTAAAAAGCAATCTTATACCGCAGATGAAATTAAAGCTTGGTTAGTCTCTCATATTGCAGAGCAATTAGCAGTCAACCCGGATGATATAGATGTGCGACAGCCTTTGGACAGTTACGGTCTAGAATCAGCACAAGCAATGCTTCTTGTTAATCAAGCAGAGAAGTTTTTTGGCTTTCAGCTATCTCCGATTTTATTGTGGCATTACCCCACTATAGAAACGCTGTCTCAGCGCTTAGCTGAAGAATCTGAAGTTTCGCAGTCAGAGTTTTTTGAGATTTGAACACCTAACCGTTTTCTTGGAACCCAAGAGTCAGGCAGTACGGTGAGGTAGTTCCTTCAGAAGCGTTTCTCGTCGTTTGGGGGACTACCTTGTGTAAATAAATCATAGAGTCTCGTTAGTATAATTCATCATTGACTTGATGTGAACTTACTAATGAACTCTAGCTCAGGACAATTTTAATAAGGAGTTAAAAGTGAATATGGTTGAAAATAGAAAGCTGGGATGTCTTGAGCAATGTATGGAAGTTCTAAATAATCGTGCTAAAACTTGGAATATAGTAACTATTAGCCGCATCAAAGGCCCTCTCAATGAGGGAGTTTTGAGACAAGCATTAGAGATTATTCATTATCGTCATCTTCCTCTGAATTCACACATTGTTAGTGATAAAAAATCTCTCTACTTTCGTACTCAAACTTCACCGAATATTGATTTGCGTGTTGTGAAAAAGGTAGATAGTGAGCAGTGGCAAGAAATTGTTTCTGAAGAGATGAACCAGGCAATTGATAGTAAAAAAGGTCTGCTGCGAGTCGTGCTTGTTCATATTCTGAGCGAACAAAATATAAGTTACTTGATTACAACAGCACATCATGCGATCGCAGATGGTTTATCAAGCACTCAACTTCACTCAGAAATCTTGACTTATTGTGATAAAACTGTCTCTGGTGAACTCATTCATCCAGTTGATAGACTTTCTCCTCTTCCAGCCATTGAAGAACTATTACCCACATGGGCAAAAGGGTTGAGAGGTAAAGTTATAAGTATTTATTTTTTGTTAAAAATGGCTTTTAATAAATTAAGATATCAACCACAAACGCTCGGTTTTGAAAAGTATACAGCCATTGCAAACCGGAATAGTAATATTTTACATCAGCAGCTTGATCAAGAGTTAACTCAAAAATTAGTAACTAGTTGTAAACGAGAAAATACCACAGTACAAAGTGCTTTATGTGCCGCGATGATGTTAACAGTAATGAAAAAAATTATTAAAGGTAGTAATAAAGAGGTGCGAGTGAACTGTTTGTCATATTTTGACTTAAGGAGACATTTGACACCTGCAATCAGCGATGAACACATGACTGTATTGGCTTCATCTCTGATGCAATTTCACACTATACCAACAAATGTATCTTTTTGGGAATTAGCTCGTGAGGTAAAACAAAAGCTAGAAACAGGTATCAAGCAAGGAGATATTTTTAAAATGATATTACTTTCTAAGTATCTGATAGATTTTTGTTTTATCTTCCCCAAGCAAGTAGCTGCTACAGTATCTGTCTCGAATATTGGCAAAGTAAATATTCCTAAAATTTATGGGGAATTTGAATTAGAAGAAATCAGTTTTGCTGGTTCTCATGCTTTGTATAGTGGGATTTTTATTACCCATGCCTCAACTTTCCAAGGTAAAATGTTGCTGAATTTTGTTTTTTCTGAACCTTCAATTAGTTTGGAGACTATGAAGGCGCTTGTAAAAAACTTTGTGTCTTATATTGATGATGCTTGTATTTGAAATTCAAACTACTACCTCCAATTAGTATATAGTAATTAATTTATGGGTGCTTCTAGTACTTAAATATAAAAACTACATATTTGTGGTAGATGCAATTTCAAAATACTTAGTCACTTAACATGAGATATAATTCCTGTTAAAAGATATAGTTATCTTTATAGCTATTTGAATAAATTTATCTATTTCCTCTTGCACTACAAAGCAATCTTACACAAAACAAGAGAGGCAAGAATATCTAGTATCTTGTATTTTTGAGTATCTGGAAGTTAAACGCATCAGATAAATATCAGAGCCAAGTTTTGAAATATTTGTGAGTTTCTAAAACTATGAACGCATCAGATTTCGTGTTAAACCTTACTCAACAGGGTGTTCAACTATCAGTAAATGACAATAAACTAAATATTCGTTCTCCAAAGGGAGTAATCACACCAGAGATACAGGCAGAACTGATTACTTACAAAGCAGAAATTTTGGCATTACTGCGGGAATACAATCTGGATAGTAATACTATTAATATACCCCTTGCTGAGGGCTTGAGTTTGCAAACAATCGGTCGTTTAATTGGAGAATCTGGAGAAGGATTAAATCAAAATTGTAAGCAACCCATTATCGATCCTAAATTGATGGCTCAAAGGCTAATTGTTACTTTTAGGCCTTTACCCAATGGATACAATCATCAAGAAATTTTGATATTTAGAACAAAATTAGAACAGCAGATGCAGTCATATGGAGTAACAGTTAAATCTTGGCAACAAGCCACAAAAGAGTTTGACTATGAAATAAAGATACCATTGATAAACTGGAAGAAAAACATTAAAACTAGGGTTGTTAAGACTGGCATTCATGCTGTAATTGATATTGAAATACCACCTTCTTTATCTGGTAGGGTAAAAACATTTATCGCTGAGAAGCTATATCAAATATATACTCGCTTTATTTTAAAGGATCAAAAAATATCAGTTTCCAGAATTGCTCGATTAATTACTTGGGCTGAAGAATATGCAGCTAAATACATTGAAGATCCAACAAATACTCAGGTAATTGTACTTACAGACTTAGATCAGGAGTTTGTTGATGCACAAACATCCTATCAACGGAAGATACAAATTGGATTGAATACTCTCATCAGGACATTTTCAGAAATTGTCATTGGAATTTCTGCTGAAAAATGTTCGATATTAAATATGAATTTATCTGATTCTGTATTTTCTATAAATGATCTAGACCATTTTGTTTTAAAATCACTGATTCCAAAAATTTATGTTCCTATATTACCTTTACCTATAAGCAGATTTAAAATAGGTAATTTAAATTTTCAACAATCAAATTATGCAAAAAAATTAGTGGCATTGGGCAATCAATTAGGAGATACAAATCTATTTCCTCCAGGTTACAAGCTGAGTGAAGTAATTAAAAGACAGTCTCATAGAGATATTGTTAATGTCATTGTCAATGGAAGAACTGGCGTTTCTTATGGCTTTGTTGCTTATGCAGAGCCACCACACTATCTTGGCGAAAAGGAGATAACTGAAAGGGATTGGGAAAGCTTAGATCCTATTACGGAATTTACTAAGGATGAGGTGCGCCAAAATTCAATAGGTAGACGGTATTTAAAAACTAAGATAGGTGGAGAATATAAATATAAGCAAATTCCTGATATTTGGGTCTTAAGCGCTCGCTCTGGCTCAAATAAAACAAACTTGAGTCTTGAAAATGACATCCTCAGAATTGGTTTAACAGACAGGTTGTTACTACAATTACCCCAAGGAATTGATCCTCAATTAGTAGATATCAAGCCTTCTTATGATGTTTATGTAATGCTTGGTATTAGTCTTGCTACCGCTTTGTATGCACCAGAGTTAATTAAAAATGGTGCCCCAATTGTTCATTTTCACGGTTACCCAGCATTTGAATGGTTTAGACCAAATGAATATTGTGTTGGAGTGAACAACCCTTCAGTACCTTGTGGAACTTATGAATCAGGAGTATTCAACTTTTTGGGTATTTATAAATTAGCTAATCAACCAGTGAAAGATATAGCATTGGTTAGTTTAGTAGAACCAGATCATGGTACTAATTTTATAGCTCATGATTTGGAGTATTTAGTCGAAAGATTAAAGACTGGGTGTCGAGAGGGGCAAATTGAATTAGGTGGAAAACATTTTATATCTTTGAAGACAAATCTGGGCGATCGCGAAAATTAAACTAACAAAAAATTAATCCATTCCGTTGTTTTTGTAGCTTACTAAAGCAACTAATAATAGGATATTTTTTTCAGTAGTAACAAGTATTAATACACTTGTGAACTACTTCATATCTGTCTTTTATCACCACAAGCTTTAACCAATAAATATGAAAAACAAAACTATTCTCATCACCGGGATTGATCAATTTATCGGCTTGCGTGCAGCTGAGTTAGCCATAGCCCAAGAAATGAAAGTTAGGGGACTGCAAAAAGATAATTGTGAAAAATCTCAAAATTTGGGTGCAGAAGTAATTGTTGGCAGTATCACCAATCCAACTATTGCTCAAAAAGCTTGTCAGGGAGTAGACATCGTTTTACATACTGCTCAAATTACCCAAGAAGCTGGTTCACTAAAGGATTTTCGAGAAATCAATGTCACCGGCACAGTTAATATAGCTAAAGCTGCTAAAAATGCTGGTGTTAAAACTTTTGTGCATCTCTCCAGTGTAATGGTCTACGGCTTTAATTATCCTGAAAATATCAACGAAACCGGGCCACTCTGCGGTGAGGATAATGCCTACTGTCAGACAAAAATAGAAGCCGAAGCAGAACTTTTACCATTGAATACACCGCCTGATTTTGGTGTGATCATAATTCGCGCTGGTGATGTTTACGGGCCAGGGAGTATTCCCTGGATAGTCCGACCAATTCTGATGATGCGTCAAAATTTATTTGCCTATGCGAATGATGGTAAAGGAGTAATCAATCACGTCTATATAGACAATCTCATTGATGCGATTTTTCTAGCGATAGAAAAAGAAACCTACGGAGAAATTTTCAATATCACCGACGGAAAAAACACTTCTTGGAAAGAGTATTTCACGCGTCTAGCAGAAATGGAAGGTTTGCCTGCACCCATATCTTTACCAAAAGATGAAATGAAGTTGTTTCTGAAGCTACGTCATCAGGGACAAAAACTTTTTCGTAAAAAAGCTGATGTTCTCCCCGAATCTGTGGATTTTATGTCTCGTTCCCATACTTATTCTATTGCCAAAGCGCAGAGTTTGTTAGATTACAAACCAAAAATTAACTTTGAACAAGGAATGCAACTTACACAACAATGGTTACAAAAAACGGATATTGAAAAATTAATATAACTATAAAAAAGTTCTGAGAAAAGTTTATTTGATGATTTAAAACATGGGCGCAGGTCATGGCAGTACCGCCATTTGCAAAAAGATCTACTAAATTTCAAGGCAATTCCAACCACCCTCAACTGCAATTTGCCAGATTATGCTGAAATCATCTCAATTTAAATTCATGCTATTCTCTACTTTAGTAAACTTTAACTTAGCCATACCAGTAAATGCAGAATCCACTGCAAAACTGACTGTTATAGTTAAAGGAATAAATCACCAAAATGGTCAAATTTGCCTGAGAGTTTATTCTGGTGAACAAGGATTTCCCTTTAGTGATACTAGTGAAATCCAAAGTGGCTGCGTTAAGATTACAGGAAGTTCCATAACAAAGAATTTTCAAAGCTTAAATCCTGGAACTTATGCTGTCGCCGTAGTTGACGATCAAAACGGAGATTACAAACTCAACAGCAACTTCTTCGGTATTCCAGAAGAAGGTTTTGGTGTTTCGAGGAATCCCACTATTTCAGCACGAACGGGTGCGCCAAAGTTTCAACAAGCAAGTTTCCCGCTGAAAAAAGATACAACAATCAACATTTTTATGAAATATTCGCTTGATCCATAATCGAATAACTGGTGCAAGATGTGAGCCTTTCACGGGTGCGTTTTTCGCAAAAATCGTCCAAAGTCCAAAAATCTTGACTTTTGAACGCCAGTTTGCCAGAGCGGAGGGAACCTTCCAGCGCGAGCGGGGGTGACGCTATTGAGATCGTAATCGACGGAAACCCTTGCTGAGGGGGCTGCCTTACCGCATTGCCGACGCTTCTAGGTTGCTACCGCTAACGCGCTTCACCACGGCGCTATCTTGGCAACGCACTGCCTGCCTCTTGACACGAAGATATGTGTCAGTTGCGTAAGTCCTGAGAGAGAATTTGCTTGGAGGGAAACCCTACTGCCAAATTCTCTTCACAGGCTTTACTGACCCAGATTAATCGCGTCCGGCTTCGTCGGCTTGAAGAAACTGCCGTGGTTTGCACGTCACTTGCTTTCGTTGTACATAATCTTGATATTTTTGTTAAAATTGTTACCAAAAATACTGAATTATGCAAATTTCGTAATAGATTATGTCATAAATTGCATCTATTAAGTGGAGTTTCAGTATTAAAAATGTTAATTTTATTATGTAGTTAATTTTTTTCTCAGGGCATTTACGGTTATACTAGTTTGGCGATCGCGATACATTAAAAACAATAAATATTACATTATTAAGCTAATAAGCTAATTAATAAGTTAAAAAGTATGAAGTATAAGGGATTACATGCATTTTGCCAATTTGACTAAAGGCTACGCTGAAAATCTCTTGCTTCATGTTTTATGCTGAAGTGAACACTCTTACAGAACTAGGTTTTTATGACGGAATTTTTAGATAATTTTTTTTTACTAACCAGTTTATTCCTCATGGGCATTGCTACCTTTGGAAGCCAGAATTAGTGTGGTTGCATATCATCTCAGATTCACTAATTACACTTGCCTATTATTCGATTCCAGTGATGCTGGTCTATTTTGTCCGCAAACGAAGAGATGTGCCTTTCGACTGGATTTTCCTGATGTTTGGCGCATTTATCATTGCTTGCGGCACAACTCATGTGATGGACGTGTGGACGCTTTGGTTTCCTACCTATTGGCTATCAGGATGCATTAAAGCTATTACCGCTTTTGTCTCTGTATATACAGCCCTAGAACTAGTATCATTAATCCCTAAGGCATTGACTCTACCTAGCCCTGCCCAACTAGAAGAGGCTAACTATCAACTAGCAAAGGAAATTGCTGAACGCAAACGAGCGGAGGAAGTGTTAAGAGAAAATGAACAACGGTGGCAGTTAGCTTTGCGTGGCAATAATGATGGTATTTGGGACTGGAATGTTAAAAGCAATGAAGTTTTCTTCTCGGCTCGCTGGAAAGAAATGCTCGGTTATGAAGATCACGAGATTTCCAACTATTTAGATGAAAAAATAACACGAGTACATCCACATGATCTTGAGTTGATGACAAAAGCAGTTGAAGATCACTTTGCCAAGATTACGCCATTTTACACTAATGAGTATCGAGTTTTATGTAAAGACGGCAGCTACAAATGGATTTTAGATCGGGGTCAAGCACTGTGGGATGACGATGGTAACGTAGTGCGTATGGTAGGCTCACATACTGACATTACTGAGCGTAAGCAAACAGAAGAGAATTTAAGCAACTTACTCAACCATTTAGAAAGCATGGTTGAACAACGGACAGCGGAACTAACAAAAATCAACGCATCACTACAGGCAGAAATCACTGAGCGTCAACGAATAGAAGAGGCATTACGGGAAAGTGAACAGCGATTCCGCGCCGCATTCCATCAAGCTGCTGTTGGTATTGCCCATGTGGCAATAGATGGACGCTGGTTATTAGTTAACCAGAGGCTTTGCGATATTGTCGGTTACACACCAGCTGAACTACAGTTGGGAAGTTTCCAGGATATTACCTACCCAGATGACCTAGAAGCCGATCTCAAGTATGTTGACCAGATTTTAGCAGGTAATATTCAAACTTACAGCATGGAAAAGCGCTATATACGCAAAGACGGTTCCATAGTGTGGGTTAATCTTACCGTATCTTTACTGCGTGAAACTTCTGGTGTGCCAAAATATTTTATTTCTGTTGTCGAAGATATTAGCGAACGGCAAGCCGCCTTACAGGAACGGCAGAAATCACAAGAGCAACTGCAAGCATCGCTTCGAGAAAAAGAAGTGCTATTGAAAGAAATTTACCATCGCGTCAAAAACAATTTACAGGTTATTTCCAGTCTGCTCAGTCTGCAATCTGAATATATCAAGGACAAACATGATATGCAAATATTCCAGCAAAGCCAGCAGCGCATCGCATCAATGGCTTTGATTCACGAAAAAATGTATCAATCACCAGACCTTGCAAGAATTAACTTTAGTGAATATGTTCAAGATTTAGTAGCCAGTTTACGTACTTCCTACGAAGTAAATGCAAGTGCTATCACCTTAAAGTTGAATATAGACGAGCATATTTTGCTAGGATTAGATACGGCAATTCCTTGTGGATTAATTATTCATGAACTTGTTTCTAATTCTTTAAAGTATGCATTTCCAATAGGTAGAGAAGGTGAAATTAGAATCGAAATTAAAGAGGTTATTGAAAGAGAAATATTACTGAGTGTTAGTGACAATGGTATTGGCTTACCGTCCAACTTCAATTTTGTTGATATAGCCTCATTAGGTTGGCAGTTAGTTGATGCTTTAGCCAGTCAACTTGCTGGGGATATCAATATTAATAGCAAGAATGGAGTGGAGTTTCAAATAATATTTCCAATTGAATAATTAGACTGTTAATAAATATGGCAAACATAAATATTTTGATTGTTGAAGATGAAGCGATTGTTGCAAAAGATTTAGGAAATCGACTAAAAAGGTTTGGCTACACTGTTCCTGCTATAGCGTCTTCAGGACAAGAAGCAATTAACAAAGCACTAGAAATCTGTCCTGATTTAGTGCTAATGGATATTAGATTAAAAGGTGCAATGGATGGAGTAGAAGCTGCCCATGAGATTCACAAATATTTGGATATTCCCATAATTTATTTAACTGCTTATGCTGATGATAATACTTTGGAAAGAGCAAAAATTACAGAGCCATTTGGCTATTTACTCAAGCCTTTTAAAGAGAGAGAATTACAAACTAATATTGAAATAGCGCTGACAAAACATAGATTAGAAAAGCAATTGAAAGCCAACCAAAAATGGCTAACTACATTACTTAAAAGTATAAGTGATGGTGTGATTGCTAGTGATGTCAAAGAATCAGTAACTTTTATGAATGATGTTGCTGAAAAATTGACAGGATGGAAACAAGAAGAAGCTTTTGGAAGAAATTCATCAGAAATATTCAACATAGCCAATGCAGAAACAGGTAAGCCTTTAGAAAATCCTATAAAACAAGTTCTCGAAGATGGTGCGGTTGTTGGATTACCTATTGAAACTATTCTGATAACGAAAAATGGTGCAGAAATACCAATTGATGATAGTGCTGCACCAATAAAAGATGATAAAGATAATATTACGGGGGCAGTGTTAATATTTAGGGACATTACTGAGCATAAAAAGGCTATTGAGGCTAGGCAAAAGCAAATTGAGCAAGAGCAGCTAGTAGCGCAATTGGAAGAACTGAATCAACTGAAAAATGAATTCTTAAGCTTAGTTTCTCATGAATTGCGATCGCCTCTGAGCAACATGAAAGTGATGATACAAATGTTACAGCTTTCTCCTACTTCTGAAGAAGCTCAGCGTTATTTAGAACTGATGGAAAGCGAATGCGATCGCGAAATAGACCTGATCAACGATCTATTGGACTTACAACGACTGCAAACTTCATCCTTTATCCCCCTAGCCCCTGACGCATTGCTCTTACAACAGTGGCTACCTTGGGTAATCGAGCCGTTTCAAGCCCGTGTCCACGAACATCAGCAAACCCTCCAACTTCATCTACCCTCAAATCTACCAACACTGTTCTCAGATAGCACTTGCTTGGAACGAATATTAGTAGAATTGCTAAATAATGCGTGCAAGTATACTCCTGTTGGTGGTGAAATTATTTTAGCTGTGTCTCACAATTTCTCTGAAGCACCCCCAGCAACTATCATTACTGTCAGCAATTCAGTAGAAATTCCCACAGCAGCACTACCACGAATTTTTGATAAATTTTATCGTGTTCCTAATTCCGACTTTTGGAATCAAGGTGGTACGGGATTAGGACTAGCTATAGTAGAGAAATTAGTGCAACAACTGCAAGGAAGCATTCAAGTTGAAAGCAGCAAAGGATGGACAAGGTTTACCCTCAAATTAACTGATTTAGTTTTTACTTCTATCTAGTGAGACATGTAATAGCTATCAAATAGTGTAGTAAAATTAAGTGTATATGTTTCTAGATAAGTCGCCTTTGCCTCTGCATTTGTTTAGCTGAGCCAGTGCGTTTAATCGCTAAACAGCCTTTGCAATTGAGGTGCAACTTCTAGTTGTTTCGATAAACTACAAGATCTGAACTACCATATTACAAACTAATTAAACACATCCTTTAGGAAGATGACCTAAAGTAAGAGTAGCTCTAAATTAATTCTGGTGTGTCGAATAACTGCTTTCTATAGAGGTTTAGCTGCTGCTAAACCTTTTTTATTGGTGAAAAAGAAGGTAATATTAATTATAGCTTTTTTCACATCCCTCTATTGGTTGATGAATCACTAAATACTAATAGCTAAATTGTTCTAATAGATTCTACTTCTACTCAAGGCTTGGTGGCAAACTAAGCCTTTTTTATGAAGTATTTTTTCATGCGACAATTACTGCTATAAAAACCAAGCCTCTTTTATGACAAATGTTTTTTATATAAGTTCTAATAATAATTCAATATTTGACAATAAGATGAGTAAGTAGGTCGGTGCAAATAAACCTAACTATGTAACGAAATATAAAATGCTTGGAACCTTTGCGATTGCTTCGTTTCACTTCGTTCCACAAAGCAATGACGTAGTTATGAATTTTCCCACCGATTTACTTATCAATTAAATTTTGTCTTCAATCATAGCTTTATATATACAGGCTTAGCTAGCTGCAAAGGTTTTTTATATATCAGTTGCATAGTTAAAATGTCACATATATCAGAAAAATTGTTAGCAGATTATCCACCTCTAGATAGGGGAGATAGATTTTTTGTAGGGTTAAGATCCGGTTTGTTAATGCCTGAAAAACGTGTATCCACCCTGGCATAAAACCAGGGTCTTCTTTTTGAGTGAAATCAAAATTGATCAGATACACTCCATACCTAAATGGCATATCAATGTCAAATCTGGCAAAATTGCACCTTTGTTGTTTCTTGATCTCACATTTGGCATTAGTGATTTAATACCAATTTTTTTAGGGCGGTTAATGCATTTATTAGCATGAAGCCCCAATTTTTATGTTGTGGGTATTGCCCACCTCTGGGTTAATTGAAAATAGTGCAAGATATCAGCCTCCAACTAGCGCAGCGAGCGACGCACTAGCAAAATATGAAAAAAACACTTTCTTCTCCCACTCCCTACTCCCTACTAAGAAGATGTTTTAAAAGTTTTCGGCGAATATAATTCGCTACTACACAGGCAAAGTCCACCTACCCTTCTCCTTCGGAGACGCTTACGCGAACGGGTTCTGCAAAGCAGTACGTGGACTAATGAAAAAGTAAGCATCTCAACCCGCGCAGGCAGGTTTTGTCTGTATAGCCAAGCCACTGCGCTATCGCGGTTCCCCGACAGCCGCGCATGTGGCGCGTGACTTCTAGTCGCCAGGGCTAGTCGTAAATTAGACTTTACAAACATCCTCTTAGAGTGTTTCTTAAGAGTTGATCAAGTTTTAGTAAATGTTAAGTCTTTTAAGGTTATTGTAACTGTTTGATGCTTATCATATTTTCAGATATTTGTACACAGCTAACAGGTAGATGAAGTTATACAAAAATAGATATAAATTAACCAGATATGGTAAACACCTGGTATATATATAGGCTTGGGTATTGCCCAAGCCTTTTTCATAGAGTGATGACATATTCTTATAGTTATATCAAAATCAATAGTTTCTTTTATAAAACAGTAATGACTTACCAGTTTTAAACATATTTGGACACATACTAAAGGAAGATGAACTGGCAAACAAGTGGGTCTAAATTAATGTAGTACGTTGTTAAGCACAGCAATTATCTGGGTTTGGTCTTGAACCAAACCTTTTTTTATGAGTAAAAAATTACTGTTGTATCAGTTGTTAGGCTATTTGCACAGATCCTATAGGAGGATGAACTAAAGTAAGAGTAAGTTTAAATTATTCTTGGTGTAGTAAATGCTTGGTATATTGCAGAGGCTTGGTTAAGCCAAGCCTTTTTTTTTCATAAATTGGGTAGCTATTTAAACTCATCAAGGTATTCAGACAAATCTATAGGAAGATGAAATTTCACAAAAGTAGATCTAGAGTAACTTTGGATGTCTGCTTAAGCACTAGAATCTTTGGAGGCTTAGTTAAGTACTAAGCCTTTTACTTATCTGGATCGTATCGATGAGATTTTTCGTCTTGGGGTTGATGCACACCATCAACCCGTTAGATATTCGTTATCGGCCTTTTCGCAAGGTGCAAGGTAGTCGTTTTCATTGACTTGTCTTCAACAATACACCCAATCAGCCACCCCCAACGTCCTGCCAAACGTTTCTTCGTGCCATTCACCTTGCATTCCTGCTTTTGCAAAACAGCTTATAAATTCCTATTTTCTGGGATAATTGCGAAATAAGGATTATAATTATGCAGTTATTGCATTTTATGGATGCAATAAAATCTTGTAAATGTCATTCTCATTATTAGGAATAGAGTCGATGGCATATTACAGAAAACCCCCTAGTCAATACCAGGGGGTTTTTATTTAGAGAGTAATATCATGTTCGCTTAATTACTTATAAAACCCTGCCAAGCCCACCCCTTAATCCCCTCCCCTTACTAAGGGTCGGAAGCGTCATTCGTACTCGGTTGATGGAAACGGGATTTGGACTTTGGTGTTTTCATCATCAAAGGCTTCCTCACGAATGCCAAGTCATACTAGCAATTGGAAGTGCGCCCTGACCTGGGTTGACGGATGAATACAATCTCCTAAACGGGATAATAGCAGCAGCCATTTCACCAATGTCACAACCGTCTCAACCCAGAACCAAGCTTCTGTACGGGCGACAAAGCACCATTAGGCGATCGGTCTTAACTGTCATAACTACTGAATTTTAAAGTTTACAAGTTACAATCCGAGAGAATAAAGTTGCTCCAAACCATTGTTGACTCCCCTTCCAAACTGGTTTGTCAATAACCAACTGGTGCAAGATAGAAATTACTGCGATCGCACTCTTGCGCTGACTAGCTAAAATATAACGGGAAATAATTTAGTCTAGGATTCTGGCAAGTGCGAAAAAAAGTATTTTTGATATTATTTATACTTAGCTTCGTTGGCGTTCTAGGCTTTGCTCACATACTGGATATCTCCGAGCGATCGCCAACTGTTAGATGCCATCCGTGGGGATTTATCTCGTCAAATCAAGGAAAATATTACTTATATCCTGAGAAAATAGTGGTTCAACCTTGGCGTGGTCGGCATCATGTCTACGGCATATTTATGATACCTAATGGATCTCGTAGCGATCATTTTGTCACATTACAAATACCTGGAGAAAAAACTTATTGTGGAAGACTTGTAAGTCGCAGTAATTCTATTGCAGGTATTCATGCCAAGCCTGGATATTCTTTAGCAAGAGGATACTTTAACACACGAATTGCGATTAAGCTGATTGCCGAAGGCAAGGGAAATCAGTTACTACAACCTAGTAACTGGAGAGTCGGTTATGTCAAAAAAGCTCTTGAGCAGGGGAGCTCTTGAGCAGGGGAGCAGGAGAGCGGGTTTCTGCATCTGTGCAGAAATCATAATACCAAGCATGAAAAATGATTCTGATATCATGCCCGCTTGATTAGTTATTATTTCCTCAATTACTGATACAAATCCAAAGCACCCTTGCTCCCCTGCTCCCCTTCGCCCCTGCACTCCTTCGCCCCTGCTCCCTTGCAGTATGTATGATAAGTCATTAACCGGACACAATATTACACCAGCAGCCCGGCAATACAAGCGGTGATAAAACCTGCGAGTAATCCACCAATCATTGCCCCCAAACCCATACGAGCTAAGTCTTGTTGACGTTGCGGTGCCATCCCTGCAATCCCACCAATGGTAATGCCAATTGAACCAATATTGGCAAAATTACACAATGCGTAAGTGGCAATAATTACTGCACGTTGTGAAATTTTGCCACTCTCAATTAATGCTTTCAAATCTAAGAAAGCGATAAACTCATTGAGAATTGTTTTTGTACCCAACAACGCCCCCACTTGCCTACAATCATTCCAAGGTACTCCCATCAAAAATGCTACGGGTGCCATGATAAAAGACAATATCCACTGCAATGATAGCTGCTCTAAACCAACACGCGCTCCCAACCATCCCAGCAGTGCATTCACAGCAGCCAACAATCCTAAAAAGGCAATGATCATCACGCCAACGTTAACTGCTAGCTTCACGCCGTCAATTGCTCCGCTAGTAGCAGCATCAATCACATTCACATAACTTGTTTCTACATCAATTTTTGCCTTACCAGTCGTCTCGGATATTTCCGTTTCTGGATACAGCAATTTTGATACTACCAATGATGTGGGAGCAGTCATAAAGAATGCAGCAATTAAATGTTCTGCTGGAATACCAAAAGAAAGATATGCCCCTAGGACTCCACCTGCAATTGTGGCAAAACCCCCAGTCATCACCGCATGGAGTTCTGATTGCGTCATATTCGCTACATAAGGTTTGACCATCAGTGCAGACTCTGTTGGCCCTAAGAAAATGTTACCAGCACAGGATAAAGACTCAGACCCTGATGTTTTCATCGTCTTGATCATGATCCATGCCAGCACATTCACTACTCGTTGTAAAATGCCATAGTAATACAAAACGCTTATGAAGGCGGAAAAAAAGATAATTGTGGGCAGTACTTGGAAGGCAAATAAATGATCCTTAAAATTCTCTCCAAAAACAAATTTAGCCCCGACATCAGAGAAGGCCAAAAAATTACTCACAATATCTCCTAGAGATTTAAACACATTTAAACCCCAAGGAGTTTTAAGAATTACTAACGCGAATACAAACTCTAGCGCCAAACCCCAAACCACTGTTCGCCATCGCACCGCTTGACGGTCAACAGATAGAATGTAAGATATGCCGATAAAAACTAATATTCCTAACGCGGAAATGGCGCGTTCCATGTTTACTCCCAAAAATTATATTGTGAATAAGCATACACAAAAGTATGTATTAATTTACATATTTGTCGTGAATTACTAGAGTTTTGAGGTGGTGATGATGAGTGCGATCGCAGTTTGTTATGTTCTCAAAAAGTTGTCATTTCAAATATTGAAGGCATTCTAGAAATAGAAACTATCAATGTATAACAAAAAAAATTTTATTTTGTGAGTAAAATAAAACTATGGTGTCACTAACAGGGTATCAAATGCATGAGCTAATTTATTCAGGCTCTAGAACTTTAGTGCATCGCGGTATCAGAAAATCAGATCATCAACCAGTAATCATCAAACTCTTGCGGCGTGAGTATGCCACGTTCAAGGAACTTATACGGTTTCGCAACCAGTACACAATTGCCAAAAATTTGGATATTGATGGCATTATTAAACCCTGTAGCCTGGAAATTTATCAAAAAAGCTATGCCTTAGTGATGGAAGACTTGGGTGATATTTCTCTGCAAGAATACGCTGCAAATCATCCCCTTAATCTGACAGACTTTTTTCACATTGCTATTCAAATTGTCTTAATTCTTGACAAACTGTATCGCCATCGGGTGATTCATAAAGATATCAAACCCGCCAACATTTTGATTAACCCCACCAGCAAAGAAGTAAGACTCATCGATTTTAGTATTGCTTCTCTGCTGAATAGAGAAACGCAAACCATCACCAGTCCCCATGTCTTAGAAGGGACGTTACCATACTTGTCTCCTGAACAAACGGGGAGAATGAACCGGGGAATTGACTACCGCAGCGACTTTTATTCTTTGGGTGTAACTTTTTTTGAACTCCTCACCAAAGAGTTACCTTTCAAATGCGATGAACCGATGGAGTTGGTGTATTGTCACTTGGCTATGCTTCCTCCACAAGTGCATATGATAAATCCTGATATTCCGCCAATTCTGTCTGGTATTATCAGCAAATTGATGGCGAAAAATGCCGAAGACCGCTATCAGACTGCTTTGGGGTTGAAGTATGACTTAGAAACTTGTCAGCATCAGTGGCAACAGACTGGCAGTATCAAAGATTTTAACTTAGGAGTTCGGGATATTTGCGATCGCTTTATCATCCCCGAAAAACTCTATGGTCGGGAAGCAGAAGTAGAAACCTTACTCGCAGCATTCGACCGGGTGGTCAAGGGAAACACAGAAATGATGTTAGTAGCAGGTTTCTCTGGTATTGGTAAAACTGCCGTAGTTAAGGAAGTCCACAAACCTATCGTGCGACAGCGGGGTTATTTTATCAAAGGAAAATATGACCAATTCCAGCGCAATATTCCCTTTTCTGGTTTTGTGCAAGCTTTCCGCGACCTAATTGGGCAATTACTCAGTGAAAATGATGCCCAACTACAACAGTGGAAAACAAAGATATTAGCAGCATTGGGGGAAAATGGACAAGTCATCATTGACGTTATCCCCGAACTAGAGAAAATTATCGGGACGCAACCCCCTGTGCCGCAACTGTCATGGAATGCTGCCCAAAATCGCTTCGATTTATTATTTCAGAAATTTATCCAAGTTTTCACTTCTAAACAGCATCCTTTAGTAATTTTTCTCGATGATTTGCAATGGGTAGATTCAGCATCTCTCAAGTTAATGCAACTGCTGATGAGCAAAAATGATACTTGCTATCTATTATTAATTGGTGCCTATCGTGATAATGAAGTTTCGACTACACATCCGTTAAAGATGACGCTAGAAGAAATTCAAAATTTCGGAGCTATCATTAATAGTATTACTTTAGCTCCACTCCTGGAGCCAGATTTAAACCAACTCATTGCTGATACTCTTAACTGTTCTCTACAAATTTCCTTACCACTAACGCAACTGGTATATCAAAAAGCTCAAGGTAATCCCTTATTTGCTAATCATTTTCTGAAGTACCTCCACGAAGAAAATTTAATTAATTTTAACTTTGAGGAGGGTTACTGGCAATGTGATATTGCTCAGATCAAAGCATTAGCAATTACTGATAATATCGTTGATTTTTTAGCAATTAAATTGCTAAAATTATCAGAATCCACTGTGGAAGTCTTGAAATTAGCTGCTTGTATTGGCAACCAATTTGATTTAGTGACTTTAGCAATTGTCAATGAAAAATCTCTTTTAGAAACAGCAGCCGATTTGTGGAGGGCCTTACAAGAAGGACTGATTATTCCCACTAGTGAAATTTATAAGTTTTTGCAATCTGATGTCAATATTCAATCATCAGTCATCAGTGAACTTCAATTACTGACTACTGAAAATACAAAAGTGACAGTTGCTTACAGATTTCTGCATGACCGTGTACAACAAGCTGCATATCTGCTAATTCCGGAAAACCAAAAAAAGGTAACGCACTTAAAAATTGGACAAGTACTGTTAAAAAATATCTCTCCTAAAAAACGGGAAGAGAATATCTTTGCATTGGTTAATCAGCTGAATATGGGAGCGGATTTAATTACTGATCAGTTAGAGAAAAATGAACTAGCTCAACTCAATTGGATAGCAGGACATAAAGCTAAATCAGCTACAGCTTATGAGACAGCAGTTAGGTATCTAAATACTGGGTTAGAAATGCTGGCGGATGACAGTTGGCACACTCAGTATGAGTTGACTTTGAAACTCTACATTGCATCCGCAGAAGCAGAATATTTAAACGGTAACTTTGACAGTTCTAGCAAGCTGATTAAAATTGCTCTACAAAACACACAAACACTGCTTGACCAAGTTCAATTATACGAAGCTCAAATGCAGATTTGTATATCTAAATTAGAGATGGTTAAAGCAATTGAGATGGGGCTGCAAGTTTTAGAAAAATTAGGTATTAATCTGGTGAATTTAGCAGGGGATGAAAGCTTAGTAGTTGAATTACCAAATATAGCTGATATCGAAAACTTCTTGGTGATGACTGACCCCTATAAACTATCAGCAATGGAGATTTTGAAAATTCTGTGTGCCCCTGTTTTTATGGCTAAACCAGAAATTTTTCCTCAACTGATCATCACAATGGTCAATCTCTGCATTGAACATGGTAATTCAGCTTTATCTGCCTTTGCCTATGGTTTTTATGGCTTGTTACTAGCTGGTATTGGCAAGTTAAGCGATGGATATCATGCTGGAAATATTGCTTTAAAGCTGTTGGATAAGTTTAATGCTCAAGAACTAAAAGCAAAAGTTTATAACTTGTTCAATTCTAACATTAGAACCTGGAAAGAGCATACTAAAAACAGTATTCAACCTCTACAAGAAGGAGTGCAAAGTGGGTTGGATACTGGTGATATTGAATGGGGTGGTTATTGTGCTGCCAACTTGTGTAGTTATCTATTTTTTTCAGCGGATAACTTGGAATCAGTTGTTAAGCAACAAGCAACATATATAGATATTTCCATCAAAATTAAACAAGAAATACCCATCCATTTTTCTCAAGTATGGCGACAACTAGGTTTAAATTTCCAAGGGTTATCTGCAAATCATTGTTTATTGATTGGTGAAAGCTTCGACGAAGCTCAAATACTGCCACGTTTAATTGCAGCCAAAAGTGGTACAGTGCTGTTCATTTTTTATGTGGCTAAAACAATTCTGTGTTATTACTTTGGAGATTATATTCAGGCTTTAGAACATGTAAAGTTAGCCAATGAACAGGCAGGTTCGGCATTTGGTTTTATGCAGGTTGTGATTCTTAACTTCTATCATTCATTGGCACTCCTCGCTCACTATACCCAGGTAGAACTTAGTGAACAACAAAAGTATCTAGAGCAAGTTGAAATTAACCAACAAAAAATGAAATTTTGGGCAGATCATGCACCAATGAACAATCAGCATCGTTACATGTTAGTAGAGGCAGAGAAAGCACGAGTGCTTGGGCAAAGATGGGAAGCATCTGAACAATACGATCGCGCCCTTGCCAAAGCTAAAGAAAATGCTTATATCCAAGAAGAAGCCCTGATCCACGAACTAGCTACTAACTTCTATTTAACATGTCAAAGAGAGCAAATTGCCCAAAACTACTTGATGAATGCCTACTATTGTTATGCCCTTTTGGGTGCTAAAGCAAAAGTTGATGACTTAGAAAAACGCTATCCTCAATTACTCGCTCCCATACTACAATGGGAGAAAATTCGCCTCAATTCCACGGATTCAATTTCGACTTTCAGCAGCTTTTATCTCTCTACTTTTAGCAATGGCACAACCATCTCTTCCAGTAGTACTAGCACTTCAGAAATTCTGGATTTGGCAAGTGTACTCAAAGCCTCTCAAGCACTGTCTAGGGAAATTCAAATTGACAAGTTGCTTTCTAAATTCATGCAATTAGTAATGGAAAATACAGGAGCTAAAAAATCAGCTTTGATTCTACTTCAGGATAATAGTTGGGTAATAGAGGCAATTGCAACAGTTCAGACAACACCAAATGTTTTGCAATCTATTCCCATTGAATTAAGTCAAGACATTCCCTTGACTGTGATTAACTATGTGAAGCACACATTAGAATTCTTGTTAATCGATAATGCAACCGTGGATAATTTCTTAGCTTATGACTCATATATTATCCGAGAAAAACCTAAAAGTTTGCTGTGTTATCCAATTCTGCATCAAGAAAAATTGATTGGCATTCTTTATTTAGAAAATAATTTGACTGTAGGAGTATTTACAAGCGATCGCCTCACGGTTATCAAGCTACTTTGTTCGCAAGTTGCTATATCCTTAGAAAATGCCTGTCTCTATCAAGAATCTCAAAATTATGCCCAAACAATAGAAAATCACATGAGAGATTTGCAGCAAATGCAACTGCAATTAGTACAAAGTGAGAAAATATCTGCATTAGTAAATTTAGTTGCAGGTGTCGCTCACGAAATTAACTATCCTGTAGAGTTAATTGCTAATAATATCCAAGCTGCTATTGACTTAGTTGAGGATTTATTTCACCTCATCGACCTCTATCAGCAAAAATTTACCCATCCTGGTGTTGAAATTACAGCAATTAACCTAGATTCTTTACGAGATGATTTACCAAAACTGATTTCATCAATGAAGCTAGGTCTTGACCATATTGGCGATATTACTCATAGTTTGCAGAGTTTTTTGAGAGCAGATAAAGAAAATAAAGTTCCTTATAATATTCATGAAGGAATAGACAGCACGATTTTGATTTTTCAGCACCGTTTAAATGCATCAACGACTCATCCAGCTATTCAAGTAATCACAGAATACGGCAATATACCTCTAATAGAATGTTTTCCTGGTCAATTGAATCAGGTGTTGATGAATTTACTAGCAAATGCCATTGATTCATTAGAGGAGTCAATAGTCAACAGTCAACAGTCAACGGTCAACAATTCTGAACTATTGACTATAGACTATGGACTCTTGACTAAACCCCTAATTCGCATCAGCACTGGACTTAACAATAACCAGCAGGTAGTTATTCGCATTGTTGATAATGGCGTGGGAATGTCTGATGAAGTCAAAGATAAGATTTTTGAGGATTTATTTACAACTAAAGTTGTAGGTAAAGGTACAGAATTAAGACTAGCGATCGCCCGGCAAATTATTGTAGAAAAACATGGAGGTAGTCTGGAGGTAAATTCTATACAGGGAGAAGGAACGGAGTTTGTGATTCACATTCCCATTTCAACACCCTACAAACCTGATAACCTGAAAGTTAATCCTTGAGAAATTGTTTATGAATAGGATGTTTCGGCGCTACCATCGCCAGATTGCGATTATTTTATGCCTACCCTTATTTCTGACTGTGCTAACTGGTATAGGCTATACCATTGCCCATGAATGGTTACATCAAAATGAGTTCGGCGAATTTCTCTTGGGACTGCACACGCTGGAAATTTTGCATTTAGAGGCAATTTATCCCGTTTTAAATGGTTTGGGATTAGTCGGTTTATTAATTACTGGTTTAAGTTTGACAGGCTTATTTCGCACACGAGCCTAACAATCATCTCACGCAAAGGTAGTAAGAAATACTCTCCGTCTTTGCCACATAAAAAAATATTAGGACTTACGCGCATTGTCATATATTTTTGACAAAAATCGTCCAAAGTCAAGAGTCAAAAGTCCAAAAACCTTGACTTTTTACCCTTGACTATTGAACGCCAGTCGCAATCAACGAGGGAACCTCCGCAACGCGCTGGCTCCTATTGACTGCCATCACAGAAAATATGTGTGCCAGTTGCGTAAGTCCTGAATATCTCAAATTTTCTTGTGGGATGGGTGTCCCCACCCGTCCCAATATTCAGGGCGGGCAGGATGCCCACCCCACAATATTGCACCTGCAAACTCTTCAAATCATACCCTCACTAGAGGTCATCTTTGCTTTTAAATATGACGCGATCGCTGGCTTAAAATTTGTGTTTCCAACCTCAATTTTTGACTAAATTTTAAGCATTATTACTTATTGATAATTCGTTTACTTACCAGCAGAGAATTCAGTCACTTAGAAAGCCAGTATAAAATTTATCTATAAATCTTTTTTTTATGGACGCGATCGCCTAATCGATGCCTTGACGCACCTAATTGTTAATTATGCTGATTTATAGGTTCTATTGTGAAAATTAGCAAGTTTTGCCTGCGTATAATTACTAATAGTAAAATTAATAATTCTGTATTCATATAGCCAAAATAAAAGATGGTAATTCAGCCATTGTTAGCCATTTATCAGAATAAATAAAGCAATTTCAGCTTCCTGGTATATCAGTATATTGACAAATGATTTAAACATAACCTTTCATCACCTGTCATATTTGCATTACGTATAATTGTTTATCTAAATATACGAAGTAATTCTATATATTTGCCATCTTAATTTATAGAAATTATATAGCTTCAGTACTATCACTGAGTAGCTTAAAAACGTGACATCCTCAAATTAAATAGTTAATATATAACTTGATATATCACTTATTACATCCATCTAATTATTGTGGTGGAGAGTTGAATGTCGAGTAAAAATAAAATAATCATTGAACAACCAAAAATCGGTCTATTTATTCAAGACATCAGGTTTTTAATGGGTTTAACCCAAGAAGAATTTGCAGGAATTATTGGTGTTACTTTTCCCACAGTAAATCGTTGGGAAAATGGACATACTAAACCTTCAAAACTTGCTATTCAACAGATAGAGGCTTTGGTGGATAAACTGGGTGAAAATGGTCAAATAATTCTGGCTAAATATCACTCAATATAAATTATTCACCTAGTAATTTGCAGAAAAAAGTCATAAATATATGGCTGGAGACATCTATCAATGAGTTTTAGATACTTAAAAAATTGGTTGAGATTTACCTCAAATCAAAGTATTTTCATTTTGCTGACCATATCAATTGCTCAATTTAATAGTGCATTCGCTCAGACTCCAAAAGGGGGAATTGACTGGGTTGTAGTAGTAGATACTTCTGCTTCTATGCGCGGTGCAGGCGGAACAAAAAATATATTTGAGCAAGTGAAGAATTCTATTAAGGAATTTGTCAACACCGCCAGATTAGGCGATACAGTGACTATTTACAATTTTGACAGTGATGTAACTTTACAAGCTAGAGAAATTAGTATTACCAGTAATCCAGACCGAGGTAAACTCAAGCAAATAATTAATGACCTCAAAGCTGATGGTATTCGTACTCATACAGGTAAAGCAGTACAACAAGCACTGCAAACTTCTGCCAGATTAAACCAACGTGCTGATGCTGCTGAACGAACTGTAAGTATAGTTTTTCTCACAGATGGATTAGAAGATGTCCAAGGTATTCCTAATCCTGTTCCGATTCCTCAAAGTACTCAACTTTTACGCGAACAACAATGCAAACCTTATGTATTTTTCGTATCTTTAGGACAAAAAGAACATGAAAAGCAATTAAATGAATTTGCCAATAATCCAGCACTTTGTGGCAAAGGAAGAGTATTACGTGACCCTGGAGGAGTGCAATTAAACAAGCTGGCTCAAAATATTCGCCCAGCACTCATTAAACCCCAGCTTGATGTTAATTTATCTACTGCTGATTTACTGCCCGTATTGCCGGGAACTACTACCAAACCAATTAATATTAACAGTATCAGCAATGTCAATACCAAGGTAAATTTGCAGGTAGCAGACCTGAATAAAAGTGGTATCAGTTTAGTTTCATCAAATACAATTGACTTAGCTGCTAATAAACAAAAAATCATTCCTGTAAGTTTACATATTCCAGGCAACTTACAGATAGGTACTCACAAGTTGCGCTTATTATTAACTGCAACAGATAGAAGCATTGCACCACAAACGATTGATTTATCTGTAATTATTAAGCCGCAATTGTCAGTGCAACCCCAGAGTCTAGATTTTGGTTCTGTAGAAGCAGGGAAAACCAGCCAAACGCAAACTTTAGTAATTCGCAGCACTATATCAGGAACAGCCAGCTTACAACTACAAAATGCTAAAGATATTTCTTTGAAACAACCTACAACAACTGTATCTTTAGCAGTTGGAGAAACCAAAATACCTATACAATTTCAAGTTGCTGATAGCAGTTTTGAAGGTAAGCGCACCTTTAATCTAGTTGTCACTCCAGATAACCCGCTTGCTAGTTCTTTGAGTGCCAAAGTTGAGATGCAAATCTTGATGCCACTAGCGCGGAAAATCATCATTTGGACACTCTTAGTATTACTGTTTTTATTAATTGCCTTAACGATAATTTGCTTGATTCAACGCAAAACTCCGTGGGAATTAGCCCAAGATATTCGCAATCGTAACTACTTAGAAGGAGAACTAGAACTACTAGAACCATTGCCAATATTGCCAGAAGAACAATACATTAGCCTCACCCACCAGCATAAGCAAAAAGTCAGTCTGAGTGCATTAATACCAGCGATCGCACCTACAAAGTGTGATGCTGAATTAATCGTCAATTGGCAATCAGGGAAAAAATATGTATATATACGGAGTTTACTTGGTATTATTAGTGTCAATAATGAAAAGATAACTACATATCAACTCTACGATGAAGATACAATCCAGCTTGGTGATATTAAGCTGCGATTTAACTGGATTGGCAACCAACGGCCCTATGAACAAGCAGTGGGCTAGCAAACTTTTAAACAATATCAGAGGAAATTAAATGTCGCGTCCCACAGTTGTTTTTCGCCCTACTGTTGTCATTGGGTTAGGAGGTACGGGTTATGAAGTTGTACTCAAGCTGAAAAAGCGCTTCATTGATGTTTACGGCTACGTACCAGAAATTATTCGATTTCTTTCTATTGATACAACTGAAAATATTCAAAGCCGAGAAAAATCACCTGATGGCACCAAAATTTTTTTAGAACCTAATGAACTTTACGCGATTTCTGTAGCAAATCCATTACCTTTAACCCGCAACGATCACATTGATGAATGGTGGCCTAGAAATATTCCCACATCCAGCCTGATTAGTGGTGCAGGACAGATTCGCGCCCGTGGACGGCTGGCCTTTTTTGCCAAAGTTGCTGATATTAATGGTTTGATAAGTCAGGCGATTCATGCTGTACGCGAAATTCGCAGTAGCAAACAAGCATATTCAGATAACTTTCAAGTTTCTAACCGCGATGGAGTGGAAGTTTTTATTGTTGGTAGTTTAGCTGGGGGAACGGGTAGTGGCACTTTTTTAGATGTGGCATTTTTGGCACGGCAATATCTCAATAGTTTTTCCAATATTACAGGACTATTTGTATTACCTAGAGTCTTTGCTAATCTCCCCCAAACTCACTTAGTTAAGTCTAATGCTTATGGCGCTCTCAAGGAGATCGAAAACTTTTGGAATTTGTCACCATCAAATCCCCTGGAGATTGATTATGCTATTACTAAAGTGAGAGCCGATCGCCCTCCCTTCGATGCAGTATTTTTGATGGATGGTATTAATAAAAATGGCACTGTAATCAGCCGTCCTAATGACTTGCAAAATTTAATTGCCGATGGTTTGTATATCCAGATTGGTTCTCAAATCGGTTTAGATGCTGCTAACGTTGCCGATAACATTCGCGCTTATTTAGCGACTGGTGAAAAAGTCAGAGGACGAAATATAAATTACTGTAGTTTTGGCTTTGCTACTCTGACTTTACCAGTACAACAATACGAGCGGATGAAACTAGAAGATGCCCAAAAATTGCTGAAAAATGAATTGATAGCATCTACCGTAACTGTTGATATTGAAAGCGAAATTGCCCGCTTTTTGCAAGACTGTAAATTAGCAGAAGCTACGACAATTTTAGATAGTTTGACAGAAAGCGATCGCGGTGGACAAATCAAACCAGAGTTTAGAATTGGTGAAATGCGATTTGACCGCACATCCCTGACCACGATTCAAGAACTGTACAAACGACAGTTAGATCAAATGGAGCAACGGACGGCTAAAGATTTAGCGATGAATTATTATCGCTTAGAACAGACTGCAACTACTACTATTTATGCTTGGTTAGAGCGGAGTCTGAACCGTCCTAATGGTCTAGCTTCTACCCTGCAATTTGTCAGCAAACTATCTCAGAAGATAGATGAGTTACAGCAAAATGTGCAACGCAAATCCAAAGAAGCACAATCTAACTTTTCTGCTTTAAAGTTAGAACCACAAGAAGAAAAAATTAAAGAAGCCGCAGGAGGTATTTTTGTAAATAAAAATAATATCCAAGCAGCTTGTCAGAGATATAAAGAACGGGCTGACCAAAAGTGGAAGATATATCTACATTGGAAACGATGTGATAAAGCAGCAGAACTCTGTGGTGTACTGCGAACCAAAATAGAGCAAATTCAGTCACAATGCCAACGTATTCACAGCAACCTAGATAAAGTTTATCGAGATTTAGAACAAAGTTACGCCGAAGTCAGCCGCCAAGGTAATTCTGATAATCCTTTTATTCATACTATTCAGCGTGTTGATTTAGAATCGAAACGCCCAAAAGTTACTGGCGAAGACTTCATCCGTTGGTATCGAGAACAATCCCAAACTTTAACTAATTGGTCTGAGAAAAAAGCGGAAGATGTCAAAGATGAAATAATGACATTTATCAATGAAACTTACCGCCCCCTCACCACTATGACTGTTGAGCAAGTTTTGGCAGATAGTAACCCAGAAGATGCAGGACAAGATTTACAACAGCTTGGTAAACTTGCGGTTCCTTTGTGGCAGTATCAAGAATCAGAAATACCAGCCAAACAGCAACATGTCATTACAGAATTTTATTACTACGGAGTAGAGAGTAACAACACTGTTTTTAGTGATCCGCCGCTTTCTAGTCGTATACCTAAAGGCAAAGGTAATGTTTCCTTTGTACCCACAGGCGAACCCCACAAACTCACACTATTTCGGGTAGAAATAGGTGTACCTTTGTTTGCCCTCAACGGCATGAAAGATATGGAATTAGCTTATTTAGATCCAGATAAAGTCTTCAAACATCTACATCGTAATTGGACAAACTTACAAAATTTAATTCCTCCAGAAGATGATGGTGGTGCGTTGCGCTGGTTTGCTTTAGCTTTAGCACCTAATCCATATTCATTGATTGTCAATCAGCAACGCAAATATTTTGTGCATACAGACCAAGCCAGAAAATCAGAAGATGGATCTTTGCTTTTAGGAGATGATCGCAAGTCAGCATTTAAAGCTTTCAAAACTAACATACATCTAATTAAGGAAATAGCCAATAAAGTCGAGCAAATTACCCACCAAGACAAAGAAAAAGCCAGAGATTCATTGGAGAGATATATGAAGCAAATCAATGAACTTTTAAAAACTGACAGAATTGGTTTGCAAATTAGAGAACAAGTGGAAATGGAAATTCAAGAAATTGATACCTATTTAGAAGGTTTGGATGTAATTATCTAATATCAATTCTCCCAAATCAAGCAACAGATCCTTTCCCCAGAAAGCCTATTACATCTGATAGCTATACCTTCATGCCAAAACCAACTATTTTACTTGCACTCGACCCCCATAGTGCCGCTTTGTGTGCAGCTATTAAGCGGCAACTCCAACAATTTCCCTCCTTGCAAAGTCGCTTAATTCAGACTTACACTTTCACTTGGGACGGTCAAAGTTTTGGGTTTAGTAATGACTTAGATCAGTTTGCTGATGCGAATTTTGACCTCACACAGACAAACCCTAAACAAGCTGCTGTTTCCCAAATTCGTCACCAGTTCCAAGAAGGTACGGAGGAATTGCAAACTACTTTAATTAATTTAATTAAATCAGTTAACCAATCTCCAGAAGCGATCGCAGCGAAAAATGCCGGAGTTGATATCAGTCCTTGGTATAGAATTTACATCATGTTTTCAGCCAGCGATTACCAAGCGCGAGAACTGGTATTTGACCTATCCCGCTTAATTCATTGGCTATTTAATATATACTTCAACGATGTTCCCCATAGCTTAGAAGCTTTATTACTATTACCAGGATTATTTGCTCAAGCAAAAACTGAAAATTATAGCGCTGCTTATCAACTCCTGAAACAATTAGACGACAAAATGACAAAAGGAGTGGTCATTTCTGGTACTCAGAAAAGACCGCCTTTTGATAACTGCTGGCTCATTGATGAACGCATTGGGGAACTGGGAGTTAATTTAGATAGCTATGCTGATGCTTTTGCAGGTTTTCTGACTGTTGAACCGGAATCAGGCGGATTGTTGATTGGTACTCATACAGTACGAGGTAAAATTCCCGCTTACAGTACATTTGGCTATGGAGAGTTATTTTTTCCAGCAGACACAGTTATAGACCGTTTAAGTGCAGCCTTAGCAGCAGATATTGTGACGCAGGAATTTCTTCCACAGGCAAAATTGACTCCAGAAGCAAATCGTCAATTGCTGTTAGATGCTAAAGAATTTGTACTCGGCGAAGAGTACAACGATGCTTTGCAGCAATTAGAACGAGACAACGGTAAACCAGTTTGGCAAGATTTTAGTCCACGTTTTGATATTCGTCCTGGTAAAGTTCAGGAGTATAGAATTGAATTGCAACGTGCTTATAAGCAATTTGAAAATAAAGAATTACTTTTATATAAGCGCACACTAGAAAGTTGTGGTAAACAAGCACAAGCTACACTCACAAAACTCTTTGACCAGAGAATTAATCAATATGCTGATGCTGTCACCAGTGGCTTGCATGAAGCTGTCAGACTCTCCAACATCTTGATTAATCCTTATTTGGAATTGCAAACTGAATCTACTAGCGATCGCCCGGAAAATCTCATTACAGAACTACGCGCCGCCGAAGCATTTCTAGATTCTAGATTACAAGTCACAATTAACAAAGAAAATAGCCAAAAACTGCTCAATCAAGTTTTTACCTTAAAATGGCAACAGCAACAATTACAAGATAGTCTATCTGGAACTAATTCGGAAGCAATCACACAAGAATTACATCAAATTCAAGAACAATTAAAATCTGCGGTTACAGACTATCACCAAGCCATAAATGTAGAAATTGAGCAAGCTCGACAAACACGTTTAGCAGCAATTGATGATGTTAGTACCAAAGCACAAGCAGCGATTAATCTAGCACAGAAACAACTAAATTCCTTAGAAAATCAACTCGAAACAGCTACAGACCAGTTAAATGAATTAATAGTTGAAGAAAATCGTTTTCGCTTTTTGTATCTTGTGACATTTCCTGTTATTCTTGCTATTTCCTTCCTTGGGATATTGGTAATCACTGGGCTTTTCAGTCAATCAACCCTTTGGTCGTTACTGCAACAGATTGGGGTGAACTTATTTAATTACCTACTTTGGGCTTTAGTTAGCATATTGGCTTACTTAGGCATATTTTGGCTAAAATATAGTACAAGTATCCGCGATCGCATTCAAAAAGTTCAAAAACAAATTAAACGCCTAGAAAGTAGTTTAAAGGTCACTGGTGTAGAATTACGCCGCAGTTATAACGAGCAATTAAAGTTAGAATATGACCTCTACGCTCAAAAGATTCGCGTTGAAGTCATAAATTGTTTGATGACAATTGCTAAACAAAGAAGAGAAAAATTACGTCAAATCTTGTCTAACTTCTCTCAACTATCCGATATTTTAATTACTCAACGCCATCAAGCATATACAAAATATTCCGAAACTCGCTTGGCAGTTTTGACTACCTCAGACATTGATAATTACTACCACCAAAATTTTCTGTCAACCCTAGCAATTAATAAATTCACTCAAGAAAAAGTTAGCCGTTCTCAAGCATGGCAAATTTCTGCTACAGAATTTCAAAATCAACTACTCTTTTTTGCCAAGGAACAGTTTAAGCATTTAAGTGATTTGTCCATTGGAGAAGTTTTAAAATCAGATTTAATCGCAAGCAATACAGCTAATATGCGATTGAATCAACTTTATAATAGTGCTAAACTATTGTTACGCCTTCAAGATAATGATGCTCACTTAAACCCTACTTCTCAATCAGAGATTAGTCTTTGGGTAGGAGCAAAAGATAAAGAAGAAATACTTCGGCTTTACAGCCGCTTTAGTCGCTCTGTAACTCCCTTTGTAGCAGAAGACGAACGTAATTTGTGTGTTTTAGTACGTTCTTTAGGTTTCCCGGCTTACTTTCTCAGTCAAATTGAATTTTATCGAGACTGCTATGAACGCACTCAGAAAGAACAATCAGAACCAGATGAAAATATTCCTGATTTAATCCCTGAAGAGATTAGTTCTAGTAGAGAATTAACCTTAGCTTATGATACCTTACTACTAGCGATCGCTCTGAAATTAGTATCTAAAAATGCTCAAAATAATTATCAGTTCAATAGTCAGTTACTAGGAAAAGAACGAGACAAAATTGTTTCTGCTTTAGCAACTGAGTTTACTCATCAAGAATTATATGGAGAACTCAAAGAACGCATAGAAGTTTTTGAGCATGATTTAGTTTACCAGCAATTAGAGAAATTAGAAAAATCTGCAACCGATTTAACGCAGTACGAACGGAAGCGTTTAACACAACTACTATCAAAGTATAATCCTTTGAATTAATCCTAAACGCATTTGAAAAGTATAGGACTAAAGTTGTGCGATCGCTAAAATACGTTCTTAGGCGGCAGCATTCACCAAGCTACTGTTTGCAAATTCTCTATTTCCTGTTAGTATCAACTTGCTCACAGCCTTGCTCAATTGCCTCACGCATTAACTGGAGATCATCGGGTGGAATTGAACCACAAAAGGAAGAGAAAAATGACTCAAGAAATTAAAGTGCAAGCAAGTAGCGGTAATGTGTTTGCAGATTTGGGTATAGAAAACTCTGATGAATTGCTGGTAAAAGCAGAACTCGCACGTAAGATTAGCAGCATCATTACCAAGCAAAATTTGACACAGGCGCAAGCAGCAGACCTTTTAGGAATTGACCAGCCAAAAGTATCCGCTCTTATCAACGGAAAGTTATCCGGCTTTTCAACTGTTCGGCTGTTTCGCTTTTTAAATGCTCTGGGTCAAGATGTGGAAATTGTAGTGAAAACAAAACCTAAATTTCGCCCACAAGCTCAAACACAGGTTATTACTAAGTAATAATCGACGAGCTAAACTTCTCCACGATTGGGGCTACTCATCGGTAGATTTTTGTTTATCCAACTCTAGAAAAAGCGTTTCAGCATTAACTATCAAATCCTCATCTGATAAAGGAGGAAAATCTAAATGCACGGCCTGCTTAATAATTTACAGCGCGAACTCTAACCGCTCAGAATCCGTCAAGCTATCAAAAGTATTCAGGAGTTCTTCTACTACAGCAGTCATAAACCATTCTTCTCGAACACGCTTACATCATAGCACGAGCTTTCTGTCAAAGTTTTGTGCTGATATTTCAAGTCAGCTTGAGCGCATCTCGAACCTGTTCTTGGAAAGCTTGGAGACCCCCATTTGTGTACCATCGTTCGTCAAAGGTAGGCAAAGTCTCTAATTTCATCACATCACCACCCTGATATTTCACAGAATAGCCAAACACCTTATCGGATTTTACTATTGGAGATGGATTATCAAAATCAACAGTCCAAAGCGTCTCAACAATTCGGTAAATACCGTAATCATCCGATGTTTCACGGTCAGGCTTATCGTCTAAAACTTTTACTAAATGTGTCACATAACCCTTCTGTCGAAGCAGGATCAGATCGTTTTTTTGAGGTCTACTAGCATTAGCTACACTGTCTCTCCAAGCCAGTTTGAAAAGATGATCAATTTTAAACTCTCGATAAGCCCAATCACCATCAGCACGTTTAACATTTTTAGTCCATTTTAAATGCTGTAAATCCATATCCACTATTTGATCTAGGTGCTTACTTACTTAAATTAGTGTACCCATAAGTTCAATAAATCTAACGTTTGAAGTAAACAAGTTTATGCTTACACTGCTTATAATCTTGAAAGGGTATTAAAGATTTATGAAACAGGCATTTCTAGCCTATTCTGATGTTAAAATGCCTATTTTTTAACGAACCACAGTGACGCAGAGAACACAGAGGTTAGAGAGGTTACAAGTAAACTTTTGTTGCGTAGGGAGTAATTCACATTAGGCATGTTTCACAAGCCCATAACTGTGCGATAGTGAGCCTCAATTTGCGCGACACTTTCAGATATGCGCTTGGTTTCCCACTGACTGCGAGTAAATAATTCTTGCCGCAATTCATCAACGTTAATTGTAGTAATTTTTCCATCAGCAACAATTTGCTTACCATTCACCCAAGCACTATCAACAACGTTAGTAGGACGACCTAAAACTAACAAACCAATCGGATCTGTACGGGGAAGTAATGATAAATTAGTGAGGTCATAAAGCACTAAATCGGCTTCTTTACCAACGCTGAGGGAACCGAGTTTATCTGCCAAATTCAATCCTTTTGCACCTCCTAAAGATGCCATTTCTACAGCTTGTTGGGGTGTAATCCAGTGCTGATAATCTGAGTCTGTAACGTTGTGCAAAATAGAACCAATTTTGATAGCTTCTAACAAATCTTGAGAGTCATTACTAGAAGCACCATCACAACCAAAAGTTACGTTTACCCCAGCTTGGCGATATTTTAAAATCGGGGCGATGCCGCTACCTAAACGTAGATTACTTAAAGGATTGTGAACCACTGTAGATTGAGTTTCTGCCATGATGGCAATATCAGCATCATTCAACCAGACACAATGAGCAAGAGTTGTGCGATCGCTCAAATACCCGATTCTTTTCAAATGTGCAACAGCAGTACAACCGTATTTTTCTTGGGCGAGTTTCTCCTGTGCTTTAGTTTCTAGCAAGTGGGAGTGACGACAAAGATGATAGCGATCGCTTAATTCAATGCACCCCTCAAACAAAGCATCAGTACACAACTGAATTCCCGTTGGTGCCACTAAAATATTTACACCCTCATCCGGGCGATGAAACTGTCTCACCGCCTCTTCAATAATTGCCAGTGTTGCCGCCGTTGAGCGAAAATAAGGTTCATGGGTTTGTGCTGATTCCCCCGATGGAATACCCGCAGTCATCGATTCATCTTGAATTAACGGGGCGATAAAAGCGCGAATCCCCACTTCTCTGTAGGCGCGGAATGCGGTAGCGATGGTTTCCAACTCCAGTCCGGGAATTAACACTAAATGATCTACTACACTCGTACCGCCGGAAAGCAGGGTTTCCGCCGCCGTACCCAAAGCGCTGAGATAAACTTTTTCAGTATCGAGGGGGGCAAAGTCATACAGTTCCGCCAACCATAATTCTAAAGGAAAGACTGACATGATCCCCCGCTGCCACATTTCTGATGAGTGGGTATGAGCATTGAAAAAGCCAGGTAGCAACAGCTTATTTGTACCATTAAAGGCAGTGCCGATGACCTCTAAATCGGGTGCAATGGCAGCAATTTTACCGTCTACAACCTGCACATCTACCGTTGTATAAGCATCATCGGCAGCGATTAAAACATTTTGGATAGTGAAATTCACGATATTTAACCTTGATTAAGTAAATGAACGCTCAACCAGATTTCAGGTTACAAAATAAAAAAAGGTGTTGGGTGTTGCAATTTTATGAGTCTACCTTATCGGACATTAGGGGTTGCGCCAAATGCTTGGACTGTGAATCATGCGATCGCAGATATCACTCGTCCTCAAAATACCCCACAACCCGTTATCTTACCAACAGAAACTAAAACCCTGCGCCTAGACTTGGCAAAAGCCGCCATCCTCGTCATTGACATGCAAAACGACTTTTGCCACCCTGATGGCTGGTTAGCGCATATTGGTGTAGATGTTTCTCCAGCGCGTAAGCCTATCGAACCGTTGCAAAGCTTACTTCCAGAACTGCGTAAAGCTGCTGTCCCCGTAATTTGGATAAATTGGGGCAATCGTCCCGACTTACTCAATATTAGTGCTGCTTCGCGCCACGTTTACAACCCCACAGGAGAAGGCGTAGGATTAGGCGATCCTCTACCGAGCAATGGTGCTAAAGTACTTATGGCAGGTAGCTGGGCAGCGGCGGTAGTGGACGAATTACAACAGCTACCGGAAGATGTTCGCGTCGATAAATACCGGATGAGTGGCTTCTGGGATACGCCCTTAGATAGTATCTTGCGGAATCTGGGAAGGACGACACTATTCTTTGCTGGTGTCAACGCCGATCAATGTGTGATGACTACCCTTTGTGACGCCAATTTTTTAGGATATGACTGTGTTTTAGTTAAAGACTGCACAGGCACAACTTCTCCTGACTATTGTTGGTTAGCGACATTATACAACGTCAAACAATGCTTTGGTTTTGTCACTGATTCACAAGCGATTTTAACAGCGTTAGAAAAAAGTGCTGAGTCCTGAGTTCAAAATTCTAACTTCTAACTCCAATTCATAACTATCCACAGTTTAAGAGGGCATCAACAAATGTACGCTACTCGTTGTGTAATTCCTGTGATTAAATCTCCTAAAGATTACCAAGTGTATCGCATCAGTCCCCATGATACTAATCGGTTAGCAATTATCTTCGATTCCACAAATGCTAATACTTCCCTAACTTGCTGCTTAGAAATTTTTGAAGTCGGTGGACAAACACCGCCAAATCGCCATCAATGGGCGGTGGAAATGTTTTTCGTACTCAAAGGTGAAGGAATAGCCATGTGTGATGGAAAGAATGCTCATATCAAAGCAGGAGATAGTTTATTAGTGCCTCCCACCGGCACTCATATGATTAAAAATACGGGTTCCAATCGCTTGTACACGTTGACAATTATGGTGCCGAATGAAGACTTTTCGGAATTAATTCGTAGTGGCATTCCAATGGAGTTAGATGCAGAAGATATGGCAGTACTGGGGAGATTAGATGCTTTGATGCCTTGTTAGCAATATTTTAATTGATGGCGGAACTCAATAGCGTAGTAGGTAAAATTTGTCGGCTCGATTGAGCTAATGGAGTCAAAAGAATTCGTTATTGATCATTCGTAATTCGTAATGATTAACCCACGGATAAATTCGTGGGTTTGAATGTGGTTTAATGTATCATTTTAGTTTTGTCACGCCAGTAGTAGTTCGACTGGACTAATTTGGTGCATCAATATAACTCTTGTGGGGTGGGCTTCTAGCCCGCCCAAAAAAGGCATTTTACCTGTTCCACAAGCAAGTTTGCACTATTTTAGTCCGGTCACGCCACTACTCCCTATTCCCTACTCCCCAACGCCACATGCTCCACTTGGTGAGGCAGTCGGAGACGGGCGCGCTTTCCGCCGATTCCGAACTGCCTTTCCCGTTGGGGGAGACCCCAAGACCCTCCGGGTGACGCTCGTTTTGACGCTCCTTCGTCGCTAACGCTTCGCTAACAGTAGTCCCCCATCTGGCTCCAAGCCAAGACGGGGGCTACCTCACCGCAGTGGCTCCTCCCTATGTTTCTTAAGAGTTTCATGTACTTGTGCAATATTTTCCAAGTAATAAAGTTATGTTCAGCGAATTAAAAAAACTCATTATTCAGACTTTTAGCTTTTCCACAAAAAATCTATCAATAACTGGTTCAAAAATATTGTTATGGAGTGTATGGTTAGTTTATGTTGGTTATCTATTACTGAGTGATTTACCTCCAGGATTATCACTATTGCATATCACATCTGAAACATTACAAGAAATATGGAGTTTGAGCCTTAACTTTTGGTTAGTGCTGCCAATTGTATCTCCAAATGACGCACCAGTCATCAATCCAGCGCTAGAGGGATTATTTAATATTGTGGTGACATGGGCAATACTATTCTGGGGCTTTGTGATTGATGGTCGCAATCAGCGATTTCCTATGGTTCCATTTTTGATTGGCACGGCATTGCTCACAAATGTATTTTTTCTGCCTTGGTTGGCATTGCGGCAACCTAATCCTCAGCCACCTGTAGATTCTCTAACATTTTTAGAAAAAATAGCAGAAAGTCGAATTCTACCTGTATTTTTAGGTATGGTTTTTGTAGTTTCGCTGGTTTGGGGAGCATTCGCACGTCCAGAGTATGGTGATTTAACAACACGCTCTTCAGCTCTTTTAAAATTATTGTCTAGTGACCGACTAGTACACTTCGGCGTAAATAAGCCAAGCATTAGATAGCCAACACTTTACCCTTATATGTCCACTTAAAAGGTTTAGCCATTGTTTGATTAAAGTAATCGATAAATTCGAGAATTCGGGTTTTGAGGTCATCCTGACTTTTGAAGCTAGCACGCTTGAGTAACTTGCGAACCAAAATACTGAACCAAATTTCAATTTGGTTGAGCCAAGAAGAATGTTTGGGTGTGTAATGGAAAACAATTCGGTGTGTTTGGTCACTCAAAAAAGCTGCACGGGATTTCATCGATTTCAGAATGCCACTTTTGCCCTTAATTCCAAGGTCAATGTTTAAATCTTCTTTTTGTGCAACAAAGCGAACTAATGATTCCGACTGGTGAGTATTAAGACAGTCCATAATCAAATGCCATTTGATTGCCTGAGGGTCGCTTTCAATAATTCGACGAATATGTTGGACAAAATCTTCTTCGGTTCTTGTGTTTCCACAATTTGGTTCAACAATTTGACCAGTGGCAATATCGAAACTAGCAATTAAGCTTTGTGTACCGTGACGAATATACTCAAACTCCCGTCTTTCAACCTTACCCGGTCGCATTGGTAAATCTTTTTCTAAACGCTCTGTAGCCTGAATCCCAGTCATTTCATCAATCGATATTGTACGCTCTCCGTTTTGATAACGTTCAATCGCACTGATGTATAAACCAGTAATATCTTCAACTTTTGCGTCAAATTCTTCATCAAGAGGGGGGGGTTAACCAGTAGCGGCTCTGGTGGGGTTTAAGTTCTGCTTCTTCTAATAATCTTCCAACATGGCGGACAGATATGCTTTCAATGATACCTTGTTTCATGATTTCGTCCGCTAGTTCTCTTGATGTCCAATGACTTATTGATCGTCCATAGTCTTCGGGTGGTGAACATGCAAGGGCGAATAGTTCGATTACTTGCTCCATACTAAATTTTACTGGTGCGCCAATACGCTCTGAGTCTTGTAATCTCTGCAAAATAGACAACTCTTTATCGCTATTTTCCAACCATCGGTTTCGCCATAAACGAGCCATATCAAGACTTATATCTAATAATCGAGCAATTTCGCCATGATTTTTCCCCTCTGACGCTAGGAGAATTATTTTTGCACGTAGTACTATTTGTTGCGCCGTATTGTGTCGGTTGATCAACTGTTGGAGTTGTGAGCGATCGCTCTCGTTCAAATTTAATACTTTTGCAGCTAATCGTGCCACACCAGGTTCCCTTGTTTTCAGCCTAAACTGCTTTGACTCTACTTTCTTAGTTTCTCACAATAATGCTTGGTTTATTTCCGCCGTGCTGTACTAGTACAATACGATTGTCTGTAACATCATCAACTACCAATATTCGGTATTCTTGTTGCTGTGGTGCTAAACCAATAACTTGGCGTTGAGTTTGGTGTATTTGAATTTCGCTGGCTCTTGCTACACCAATCTGAATATCAAAGCTAAATGTACTACCCATACCCAGCTTGCTGCTGACGGTAATATCTCCCCCCAGCAGTTGCACGTATTTGCGGCTAATTGCCAAGCCTAATCCTGTCCCCTGCTGAGATTTTCTGCCACTTTCAGTCTGCCCAAAAGCTTCAAAAAGCAAGTCAATTTCTTGGGGAGAAATACCAGGGCCAGTGTCTTGTACCTCGAAGATTAGGGATTGGGGATTGGGGATTGGGGATTGGGGATTGGGGATTGGGGATTGGGTATTGGGGATTGGGGATTGGGTATTGGGGATTGGGTATTGGGTATTGGGTATTGGGGATTGGGTATTGGGGATTGGGGATTGGGTATTGGGTATTGGGTATTGGGTATTGGGTATTGGGGATTGGGTATTTTCCTTGTTCTCAGTCCCTAGTCCCCAGTCCCCAGTCCCTAGTCCCCAGCCCCCAGTCCCCAGCCTCACGCGTAGCGTTACAATACCTGTAACAGTAAATTTGATGGCATTTCCCAAAAGGTTAAGCAAGACTTGACGCAGTCTGCTTTCGTCAGTTTGCACATATTGCGGTAGCTCTGGACTATATTCAAAGATGAGTTCTAGGTTCTTAGAAGCAGCACGGAAATGTAACATTTCTTGCAGGCTTTGCAAGAGGCGCATTAAGTCAAAACTGCTAACATTTAATGTGGTTCTACCTGCTTCGATTTTCGACATTTCCAGAATGTCGTTGATTAAGTTGAGCAGATGTTCGCCAGCACGATTGATAATTGTGAGGTTTTGCTGATGTTCACTGGATAGAGACTTGTCATGACTCATGACTTGGGTGAAGCCAAGAATGGCGTTGAGTGGGGTACGCAATTCGTGACTCATGTTGGCAAGAAATTCGCTTTTGGCACGGTTGGCAGCATCAGCAGCTATGACAGCTTCTTGTAATGCTTGTGATTGTCTTTGAGTTTGTGCTAATAATTGAGCCTGCTGCAAAGCAACTCCCAACTGATTGCCAATTTGCACTACAATGTTAATTTCTCCTGTTTTCCATTGGCGGGGTGCAGAATTTTGATAAGTCGCCAATAATCCCCAAAGTTGATCACCACATAAGATGGGGACAGTGATGTAGGCTTTTGCTTGAAACCTTTCCAAAAGGTTGATGTAACGAGAATCAAACCCAGCTTTGTAGATATCTGGCACACAGCGGCAAGTTGTACCTTGGGTTGTTTTGATATTAGGATTTTGCTCTTGATCATCTCCATTATTTAATATGTTCACCAAGCAACGGTCATCTGTGAATGCATTCTCCATCAGATGGGGGTGATTTTTGTGTTCTTCTATCATAGAAATCCAGCCTGCTGCCACTGACTCTGAGACAAATTCGCCATCCCAGTGGGGATTGAAACGATAGACAACGACGCGATCGCAGTTGAGGACTTGCCGCAATTCTTGGGTTGTGGCTGCAAATATCGTCTCTAAATCCAGTGTCTGCCGCATCCGTTGAATTACTTGGGCGGTGGCTCTTTCCCGTTCTGCACTCTCGCACAGGGCTTCTTCTGCTATTTTTCTTTGGGTAATGTCTGTAATAGTACCGATATAACTTTGAATTTCTCCATTTTCGTCAATGTCTGGTAAAGCTTGCGCGATAATCCAAACGACTGTACCATCAGGACGCAAGTAGCGATGTTCCGACTGAGCTGGTACTGTTTTTGATGCTATTGCTTTCTGCCATAAACTAACCACGCGATCGCGGTCTTCTGGATGTATAGCTTTTGTCCAACCTTTGCCTAAAGAATCTCGGTAACTAAGTCCTGTAATCTCGCTCCAGCGTTGATTTAAATATAAGGCGTTACCCTCAACATCGGCGTGAAATATGCAAACTGGTGAGGCTTCGGCTAATGTTTGATACCGTCGCTGGCTTTCTTGTAAAGCTAGTTCTGCAAGTTTGCGATCGCTAATTTCTACCATGACGGTGCCAACTCCAGAGGGGCGATCGGCCTCACCTGGTATGGGAAAATAAGAAGTGAGGAAGTGGCGGATGATATGCGGTTGCTTGGGTGATGGGCTACTCAACTCTAGGTTGAGAATCGGTTGACCAGTCAACAGTACTTGTTTGTAGAATGGTGTCACCAAGGATGCTATTTGGGGAACAATCTCATCAAGTGTTTTGCCGATATGGTCTTTTTGAGATTGTCCATGAATATCTGCCAGCAGTTCGTTAATTTGCACAAACCGCAGTTGGTTATCTACAATACTTAAACCCACAGGGGCACTGCTGAAAAAGGCATTGAGGCGGGCTTGTCTTAGGGCTAGTTCTCTTTCTAGGGTTTTGCAGTCTGTGATATCTTTGTGAGTACCTGTCATCCGTAAAGGCGTACCTTTCTCGTCACGCTCAAAAATCTGACCACGGGACTGAATCCATTTCCACTCACCAGAGGAACAACGCATCCGAAATTCAACTTCATAAACCGGACTAGGGCCTTGGATATGGCTGTTTAAGGCTGAGTTAACTGCGGGCCAGTCTTCTGGATGTATCAGTTCCTTAATAGCTAACTCATTGTCTGGAATTTCGTCGTCTTTGTACCCCAACATCTTCCTCCACCGCCAGTCACGATAGATTTTGCCGCTGCTGATATTCCAATCCCATAACCCTAAATCGCTAGCTTCTAGGGCGAGGTGCAAACGTTCTTCGCTGAGTCTGTGGGCGGCTTCTACATGTTTGCGCTCAATTAGCCCACCTAACTGGGCAGCAACCGCACGTACTAGCAACAGCAAACGCTTATCTACTGCCATTGAACTGCGTTTAAAAAATACTAAAACTGCTAAGACTTGGTTCCCAGCCAGAATTGGCACACCAAAACCAGCTTTTAATCCTACTTTAGCCGCCTGTAGCGATCGCCAAAAAATTGGCTGTCTAACTTGTGAAACATTTTCTATCCATTCTGGCTCCCGGTTGTACCAAACTCGTCCTGGTAGTCCCGCGCCTGGAGGAAATTTCACACTTTGGCTTTGGCGACCGAATTCTTCTAAGTTGCTTGACTCTGCGTACCACACCAAGCTATGTTCTAAGATGGAGCGATCATCACTGGGTAACCATGCTTCGCCAAAATCCCAGTTGATGGTGTTACAAATTAAACGCAGAACAAATTTTAAAGCACTTTTGACATCAACGGCGCGAGTGATGGCTTGAGATGTTAACAATAATAAACGACTTTCATTTTCTGCCAGCTTGCGATCGGTAATATCTTTAGCTGTGCCCAGCACGTACTGTTGGCCGTCAATCTCGATCAATTCTGCACTAAACAGCGTTGTCTTTACCTCGCCATTGGCTGTGCGGAAATCAACTTCATGGTTGCGAATGGCTTTTGTCTGTTGCAGAATCTGAGTCACCAAGGTACATTCTTGTGGATTCACCCAAATATTTAATTCTTTGTTAGTGCGACCGATGACTTGAGCAGGAGAATAACCAAAAAGCCGACAAAAACTGTTGTTAACTTCGGTATAGCGACTTTCTGGGAAAGTAGAAAGGGCGATGGGGTCGGGAGATGCTCTAAAGGCTGATGTTAACTTTTTTTCAGATGCCCGATGAGCGGCTTCTGCTTGTTGGCGTTTCCGTGCTTCTAGGGCTAATGATACCAAATTCCCTAAAGAACGAGCGAAATTTTGGTCTTCTAGTGTCCAAGAATGAATAACTCCCACAGCCTCTAGACATAATACTCCTACGGTGTTTCCCGCCAACCTGATGGGTGTATCGAGTGTAGAAGTGATGTTGAATGGAGTAAAGTAAAACTCAGCTAATTGTTTGGTTCTAGGGTCTGTGTAGGCATCATCTGCAACAATTTGTTGGTTTTGCTGCAAAGCTTGAAAATAAGCTGGATAGTCTGCCAGTGATAGAGTCAATCCGGCGCTGTGTTGATTGCAACTCTGCTCAAATAAATCAAGACACTGAATATGGTTAGCTGTGTCGTCATCTAGCCAAATACTAGCTCGCTCTACTGCGATATTTTTAGTGCTTGCTTCTGTAATTTCACGCAAAGCAGCTTTTAAGTCACCTTGGTAGAGTAGCTGATTTTTCGCTAGTTCTGTTAATACTAAGTTATGGTTGCGGAGCTTAATAGTATTTTCTTGCAGGGCTTGTTGCACGCGTTTATATTCTGTGATGTTGCTAGCTGTACCTGTCGCTCCTACAACCAAGCCCTGTTCATTTTGTAAGGCGATCGCATTTACCATCAGATAATAGCAGTCACCATTTTTAGCTATGCAGGTAATCTCATGCTGGAAAATCGGTTCACCATTGAAAAGATGTGCAAATATTTTCTGATTTTCAGCAATCTGATCCGGTAAGACAAAATCAAGCCAAGAACACCCCATAATTTCTTGAGGTTCATAACCATAAACTCTTTTGACGGCAGAGTTCACAAAGGTAATTTGTCCAGATATATCTACTGACCAAATTATGTCTTGAGATGCTTCAACTAACTTGCGATATTTTCTTTCACTAGCTTTTAATGCAGCTTCCACTAACAGGCAATCGGAAATTTGTTCTTGCATTTGGATATTTTGTCTATCTGCTTTGGCAAGCGCTTGTTTTTCTTGCTTGAGCAGATCAATTTCATTGCAAGCAGCGGTAAACTCCATCCCCTTGTGAGTAATCGAGTTTGCTCCCACCGCCGCTTGGGACATAGAGCCAAGTCCTACTTTTGTTGTATTAATAATCGATTCTATTTGCTGGTTTCGTTCTTTAAATTCTGCTGTAACCTGTTGATATTGTTTGAGATCACCAACTAATTTTTTATTTTGCTTTTCTAGCTTTTTTAATTGTTTTTGTAACTTTTGAATAGTTATTTGATTTTTTAAACTTAGTATAACTTCTTCACGGCACACTGGTTTAGTAATATAGTCTACAGCACATAATTGAGAAAAATTGACTTTCTTAGATAATTGCTTAATACTGCCGATAAAAATTATTGAAATATCCTGATTTTTGTTATTAGCTTTCAAATATTGGTAAATTTCATACTGAGCCATTTCAGGTATACCAACATCAAGAAAAATTAAATCCGGCAGCGTGTTAAATACTGCATTGATTGCCAGTTGTCCAAAAATAAATCCTTGTACTTGATAACCTTCTTCTCGAAGAATATTAGATAAAAAATGTAAAGCTTTTGAGTGATTAACTATTAAAGTTATTTTGAGTTTTTTTACATCTATTCTCATAAGTAATATATTGTTTTTATAAAAAATAGATTTTTAATAAAAAAAATCAATTAATCAATAAGAAATCTGAAAACATCAGGTTCAATTGCTGATATTTTTTTGATTTGCTTAGTATGACTGTGGCTATTTTCAATTTACCTATTACTAGGCTCAAAAACATATTCATTGCATAGCCATCATGAGTCTACGAGCCTGATGACTGTAATCGGTCAGCAGTCATCAGTCAACACGATTATATATGCTAACTGAACAGAGGTAGAAATGAAACTGAATTTTTTCCTAAAATCTATCTTAAGTAATTTGTACAAAAAAGCTACTGCAACTACACTGACAAGGCAATGTTTATGATTTTAAAAGAATTTCTATGGTAGACGTATATATCCTTCACTTGTTTGTGATTGGACTACTCTTGCTAGCCGTCACATTAGGTTCAGGCTGGATTTCTCGCTTACCTCTTTCTTTTGCCCTGATCTACCTTGTGGTTGGCATTTTTCTAGGCCCCAATGGAATAGGACTCATTCAATTACGCCGCGATCAAGTATTCAATGCTGAATTATTGGAGAGAATCACAGAATTTGTGGTAATAATTTCAGTGTTTAGCTGCGGATTAAAAATTATTCTTCCACTTAGGTTAGGGCTTTGGCAGATTACAGCGCGATTAATTGCATTGTTGATGCCAATTTCAATTTTTGCCATAGCTGCTGTAGGGAAACTGTTTTTAAATATGAATTGGGGAGAGGCTATTTTGTTAGGGGCAATCCTTGCACCCACAGATCCAGTATTAGCCTCAGAAGTACAACTGACAGATACAAAAGACAAAGATGAGTTACGCTTTGGTTTAACTTCTGAAGGCGGGTTAAATGATGCCTTAGCTTTTCCTTTCGTTTATTTTGGACTTTATGCGTTAAAAGATGAGAGATGGGGTAACTGGTTCAAAGATTGGATTAGAGTTGATTTAATTTGGGCGATCGCAGCTGGTATTGTCATGGGATTTATTGTTCCCAAAGCAGTAGTTTGGATTGATCAAAAAATCCAAAAACGCCGTTCTGTTGATGACTTGATGGAAGACTTTGTTGCAATCAGCATAATTTTACTAACTTATTCTTTAACAGAATTTGTGAATGGCTATGGATTTCTGGCAGTATTTGTTGCTGGGTTAGTAGTTCAACACAGTTACAAAAATCCAGAAAAACCACTAGCACAATTAGAATTTATTGAGCGACTTGAAAAACTTTTAGAAGTTGGGACAATTTTACTATTGGGGTCGATATTATTAGCAAAGCCAATGCTGACCTATGCTTCTCAGTCTTTGTTAGTAATAATTTTGTTATTTGTAGTCATCCGACCTGTGGGAGTCTGGATTAGCACAATCGGTCAACATTCTGAGAATTCCCACCACCGAAACCTAGATCCACGAACTCGCTTGTTATTGGGATGGTTTGGCATTCGCGGTGTTGGTTCTTTATATTATCTTGCCTATGCCCTTGGTAAAGGATTAGAAGGGGAAACTGGTGAAAAAATTGCTTGGATAACTTACACCACCATTGTAGTTTCTGTGATTGTGCATGGAATTAGTGCCACTCCATTAATGGATTGGTATCAACACAAGATTAGCAACCAAAGAAAAACTGCTCCTCGCGCGACAATTGATGAACTGGGGGAGCAGGGGGAGAAGGGGAGCAGGGGAGCAGGGGAGCAGGGGAGCAGGGGAGATGGAGGGACAAGGAAAAAAACTAATGACAAATGACAACCGACAACCGACAACTGACAACTGACAACTGACAACTGACAACTCACAACCGACAACCGACAACTCACAACCGACAACTCACAACCGACAACTGACAACTGACTACAACCAATTGTGCTGAATCTTAATCCCTCGACTTTGCATAGATTCAAGAAATAAATCTGTTGGTAATGCTTCTTCTACAGGAGTAACTCCTGGATGTTTGAGTTTTGTTTCTAGCAACAATTGGGCAATACTACCCGTACCACAACCAGAAATCACTGCTGTATTTTCATGCACTAAATTTGAACAAAAAACGGCTGTTTCACCATTTTTTTTGCCTGTGATTTCAGAACGAACTGCAACTCCAATACCAGTGAAACGATTCGTCACATCTGTCATAAAATGGCTTACGTAAGACAAAAATTCTATGGTACTGCGCTTCTGCATTAACCATTTAGGAAATAGATGAGCAGTTATCCAAGTCATGTGATTATAAAAATCGGGAACTGAACCAAATTTAGTAATTACAGTTTTCACCGATGGAAAGGCATGAGGTAGGGTGAAGGTTTCTGGCATGTCAAACCAGTAAACTCCACTTTGTCCATAGGGTGGTGGAAACTCAATAACTTCTCTTTCACTGTAAGGCTTAACTACTTGCCATTCTCCATTTAACCAAGCTTTAAACTGATGCTGCAACCCCAAAAAAGTTGTCCGCATGACTGTAACACCAGCACCACCAGAACCAGAAACCAAATAACTTAAATGTATCTTTTCTGGTTGATCAAATTGCTCAACACCCTGACGTACCATGCTATTAGAAACACCAGGAAAAATTCCAGTGTTAATAATTGCTGTCACGCCAGCAGCAGCAGCTTGTTGATGATAATTTAGAGCCTTACTGGTATAAGAACGATGGTCACTGACATCTACATAGTTAACGCCTTGTTCAATGCAGATTTTGAGAACATTGGCGTCCCGGTAATGAAAAGGGCCAGCACAATGGATAACTACATCGGAGTTTGCGATCGCCCCTCGTAGTTTATCAACTTCTGCCAAGTCTAATACCAAAAACTGCATTCGTTCCCCCAAAGGCAGACTAAGACCTTTGACAGTCTCCGGGGAACGACCGGTGATTGTAATTTTTGCTTCTGTGTGGGTGACTAGATCCAAAGCAACACTGCTACCAATCCGTCCCCGTCCTCCAAGAATTAAAACGCGGTCTGTCATTACTCCAGCATGGGCAACATTATTTTTATTTGACCAGTTTTCTGTACTGTTTGTCATCAGTTACAAGTATGACTTGCCTATGAATTAAGGAGGATTTTTATCTGAAAATGGGGAGTGGGGAGCAGGGGTGCAGGGGTGCAGGGGTGCAGATGGAGAATAATTACAACTGACAATTGACAACTAACAACTGACAACTAACAACTGACAACTGACAACTGACAACCCTCACCAGTTAACTTTATTCGTACCGATCTACTTATATAAGCCCTTGTCTTCTCCCCTAGGTGGTAAATATTAAGGCTTGCTAAGCGATCGCAAATCCCAAATCATGAAAAACCGTTAGACTCAAGAAATTTTGGGAATAATCCTCATAGTGTTTGGCAGTTTTGCTTGGGTTCGGCTCACACTATGAGAGTGTCATTTTTCAACAAAAGACAAGTTTTCTACTGTATATTTATTCTAATTTGCTGTATTTTATACGTTAGTTTAGTAATAATTACAGTTTTACCAGTAGATGCAGCCTCCGTAGGCTCAATTGATAGTCTACGGCAGCAGCAGCAACAAATTAATCAAGAGCGCGTGAATATGGTTCAAGAGCGCGATCGCTTGACTAATTTACAACAAGAGGCGCAAAAACATTTAACTGGTATTAACCAAAATTTACAAACTACAAACAGCTACATTCAAGATAGTGAATTGCGTTTACAACTGGCTACCCAACGTCTCCAACAGTTAGAAACTGATTTAGCTGCGGCAGAACGATTGTATGAAGAACGTCAAATTGCCACAGTAGCGCGATTGCGTTATCTTCAGCGATCGCCAACGCGTCAGGGATGGGCTGTTTTGCTCCAAAGCCTAAGTATCACCGACTTTATCAGCCGCCGTCATCAATTAAAGCTATTGTATCAGGCAGACCAGCAAATTTTGGCAAAACTCGACCAACAAGCAAACCAAATTAATAAACAAAAAACTGATGTCGAACAGCAAAAAAACCAAATTGCCTTGATTCGACAGCAATTATTAGCCCAAAAATCTGATTACCAAGCTCAGGCGCAATCACAGACAGAAATGATTCAACGTTTAAATAGCGATCGCCTCGCCTTAGAAGCAGCGCAAAACCAGCTAGACCAAGATTCTAAAAATCTGGAAGCCTTAATTCAGCAGAAAATTGCAGAAGCCAGAGCAAGAGAAGAAGCGCAAGCCAAGACAAACAGCCGTACAAGCATCATCATTCAAGGAACTGGGGTATTTGCCTATCCTAGCGATGCTCCTACTAGCAGTCCTTTTGGTTGGCGGATGCACCCAGTTCTTGGTTATCGCCGCTTTCACGCTGGGCTAGATTTTGCCGCTGGCTATGGTAGTACAATTCGCGCAGCCGATTCGGGTACAGTGATTTTTGCAGGCTGGTACGGTGGTTATGGCAGAGCTGTAATCATCGACCACGGCAAAGGTATCACCACACTGTACGGACATACCAGTCAATTGTATGTATCCGAAGGGCAAACAGTGCAGCGAGGACAAGCGATCGCTGCTGTTGGTTCCACAGGTTTATCCACCGGGCCTCACCTTCATTTTGAAGTTCGTCATCATGGTTCACCCGTAAACCCCGCTAATTATCTGTGAACTAGCAAACAGAGGTGAGGTGAAGCAGGGGAGCAGGAAAGATGAGGGGGATGAGGGTGAATAACCAATTGTCAATTCCCCATGCCCCTAATCCCCAGGAAAAACGCATCTTATTTACTAATAAAAACTAAAGAAGAGTGCAAAATGATATAGATAACTGTAAAAAATACTCGAATTTATAAGCAAAATAAATCAACAAACTTGCCAATAAGTAAATTTACACCTCAACTCAGCTGACAAGTTGCCTTGGTTGAACTACTCAATATGCTTTCTAAGGATTGGAGTAATTTTACTTGAAACGTCAAATTGTTCTCCTCATAAAATTTTCTAGATAATTGCCCTTTAGTTTGTTTCTCTTGAAGGGAATTAGATGTTAATTTATCGATAGTTTTTTGGAAATCTTTAATACAGAAAAAATAGCGATTATTAAAATATTTTTCAACCGCTTCTTCTCTATCAACACTTACCAAATAACCCCGCTCTGGGTTGACAAGCTCATTCATCGGTGGTGCATCTGTTGTAATAACGCAAGCATGAGAACTCATCGCTTCTACAATAAAGTGTCCAAACCCTTCAGCTTCAGACAAGCAGATATGAACTCCAATTTTATTTTGTAATTGTCTGATTATTTCATCATCAACATAATCATCGTAGATGCGTATATTACGATACCCATTATATCGTGTACTATCTATATGATGAGCTACTACAGTAAGAGGTGGGAAGTGAGGATTCTCTTTCCAAAGTTCTAAAATTTGATATGTTCCACGCCTCTCAAAACTCTTACCGGCTAAATGGAAGTACTGATTATAATCTGATTGAAATGTAGGTAAGGATCTATCTATAGATGTAAATCCTATAAATTTGACGCAGTGATGCAAATCGGAAAAAATCTTATAAGCACATTTAGTTTTACACAAAACTACATCTATTTCTTGTAAAAGAGGGACAGTTTGCTTGGCAAATATTTCATGATTTGGAATGAAAATATTTCTATCTGCTATATGGAATAGTTCAGGACGAATCTTTTCTAGAAAAATGTTAGCATCAAACTTTTTCAAACGTGTTTTGAGATAAGTTTTAATTTTTGAAGGTAAATACTGAGGTAATCCAAATTTTCTAAGCATTCTACGCTCAGTCACTTTGTAAAGATTAATGTGATAAGTATCTTGAAGAAGGTTTTGGAGAATTAAACCATCTCGTTCTAATCCTGTAATTCTATTAATTGAAGTTTTATAAACTATATTCAGTCGTTTTTTATTCTTCATAAGTTAAACTATAACTGAAATCTAGAATGACATAGACTCTCTAAAAGAATCCTATAGTTGACAATACTATAGGTACTTGTACTTTTCCACAAGGGTTAAGTTTAGAAGCCTTAGCTCAGTCTATAGGTCTGACAAGGCAAACGCATCATGTCAATAAGGCTAGACTATTCTCAATAGGCTTAAAAATAATCGCATTAAGCCATGCTTATTGACAAAGCTTTAGGCGACCGCTTTGAGGTTTGGAAAATAAATCAAACGATAAATACTGATTTTTTCGTTGATTCTTGATCTCAGTGGTTAGGAAGTATAATTTAGATGCGATCGCCCTGCCCTAATCCCCACTCACGAACGGTGAGGTAGCCCCTTCAGGAGCGTTTCCCGTCCGTCGTTAGCGAGGTACGAGCGTCTGGGGGACTACCGAAGCGCGAAGCGGTAGCGACGGAAACGCAGCGTCTTTCCTTGGGAGAAGGAGCGTCGCAACGAGCCTCACCCGGAGGGTCGTGGGGGCCACGAGTTCCCCATTCCCGTTAAAGTGTGCTACTATGTTAGAGATTGAGGGCGCGTGGCTCAGTGGATAGAGCAACAGATTCCGGTTCTGTGGGTCGGGGGTTCAAATCCCTCCGCGCTCGTTACCAGTAAATGCAGACAAAAATTTGTCAACGCAGACAAACATTTCGGCAATGGGCGATTTTTGATGAAACTTTACTATATTACCTTAAATAATACAGACGAAGCCCGTCAGATTGGTCGAGCATTGCTTGAGCAAAAGCTAGCTGTTTGTGTCAACTGGTTTCCCATTACCTGTGCCTACAGTTGGGAAGGGAAAATTACTGAGGAACCAGAAGTGGTGCTGATTGTGAAAACTCAAGATGGCTATGGGGCTGAGATTGAAGAACTAATCCGTCAGCACATCAACTACACTAACTTTATTGCCGAGATTTCGCCCACAGCTATCAATCAGGGATTTTTAGGTTGGTTGAATGCTGAAGTTCCTCAAAGAAAGCTACAAACCAGCCCGTAGTACTTGACTAACCCAAAATTGCTAGGTGGAGGCAGGGTCTTGAGGAGGGGGGCAGGGGGGCAGGGGGGCAGGGGGGCAGGGGAGCAGGGGAGCAGAGGAGAAGTTTACACAAGTATTTTTCCCTTTGCCCCTCTGCTCACCACGATGCAAAGTTGGTGTGACAGAGTACTAGGAGAATTCGGCGTTGTATAATCCAAAACTAGAATAAATTATTTATAGGTAGCGTGGTTATTATGGCTATGTCGAAAACATAGCATATGCGATCGCACTAGCAGCGACAAATAAACGCTCAACAAATCGCATTTATCATGTTGCTGATATGGAACTGGAATTAGGAGTTATTCTTCTTATCTCCCCTGCTCCCCCGCTCCCCCGCTCCCCCGCTCCCCCGCTCCCCCGCTCCCCAGCTCCCCCGCCCCCATCAGTAAACCTTATACCTAAAGATACAGGCGTTCTGTCAGTGGTTTGTGTGAATCTCAATTGGGGGAAATAATTGTCATTTAATCAGGGATTATGCCGCAATACTTCGGTCAACTGCACACAAACGACGCACCTTGGTCAATCCTAGGCGCAGTACAAACAATACAACAGGATGAGCGTCATATCCTCTTCAAATGTGGCGATGCTTGTGTGCGTGTGAGTGTACTAGCATCTAATTTAATTCGGGTACGCATGACGCCAAGCGGTGAATTTCTACCCAGGCGATCGTGGGCAGTGGCACAGGCGGATGAACAATGGTCTATAGTGCCGTTTGAGGTGCGAGAAAAACCAGAGGCTATAGAAATTACAACCGAGGAATTGTGCATTGTAGTGTCCCGCAATCCTTGCCGTATCCAGTGCTTCGACTCAGCAGGACAACCTTTTGCTCAGGATGCAGACCTAGGGATGGGGTGGCGGACTGGTGCTGTTGCTGGGTGGAAACAAATAGAAGCAGATGAACACTTCTATGGTTTCGGAGAACCCACTGGTTTACTCGACCAGCGCTCAAAAGTGAGAACCAACTGGACATCTGATGCCCTTGATTACGGAATCATGACAGACAGCATGTACCAGGCGATTCCCTTTTTGATGGCGTTGCGTCCGGGATTAGGGTACGGGTTTTTCTTCAATACGACTTTTTGGAGCCGATTTGATCTAGGTGCAGAACAACCTGGAGTTTGGCGGATGGAAACTCAAGGAAGTGAACTAGATTACTACATCATTTATGGCCCTGAACCCGCAAAAATTCTTCAGACTTATACCCAGCTAACCGGAAGAATGCCCTTACCACCCCGATGGGCGCTAGGTTATCACCAGTGTCGCTGGAGTTACGAGTCACAAGACGTAGTACGCAAACTAGCCCATGAATTTCGTCAACGCCACATTCCTTGTGATGTGATCCATCTCGATATTGACTATATGAACGGCTACCGGGTTTTTACCTGGAGTCCCAAGCGATTTGCTCATCCTGAAGAATTAATCAAAGAACTTAAGCAAGATGGCTTCAAAGTAGTGACAATTGTTGATCCAGGGGTGAAGTATGAACCAGAAGGAGATTACAAAGTCTTTGACGAAGGTTTACAAAACGACTATTTTATCCGTAATACCAACGGTCAACTATTCCACGGCTATGTCTGGCCTGACAAAGCTGTCTTTGCTGATTTCCTGCGTCCTGAAGTTAGGGATTGGTGGGGAAGTTGGCAAAATAGCCTCACAGATATCGGTGTTGCTGGTATCTGGAATGACATGAATGAACCCGCACTTAATGACCGTCCATTTGGCGACCCTGGTAACAAAATTTCCTTTCCCCTGAATGCTCTACAAGGCCCGACTGATGAGAGAACTACTCACACTGAAACCCATAATCTGTATGGGTTAATGATGGCACAGGCATCTTATCAGGCAGCCAAAAAATCACGTCCTACAGAACGCTCGTTTATCTTGACACGCTCTGGATACGCTGGTATTCAGCGCTGGTCAGCAGTATGGACAGGAGACAATCAATCTCTGTGGGAATACTTAGAAATGTCCATACCGATGCTGTGTAATCTGGGTCTATCGGGGGTTGGTTTTGTGGGTGCTGATATTGGGGGGTTTGCGGGTAACGCCACGGCGGAACTATTTGCTCGTTGGATGCAGGTAGGAATGCTTTATCCTTTAATGCGGGGACACTCAGCATTAACTACAGCACAGCATGAACCTTGGGTATTTGGCGATCGCATCGAAAAAATTTGCCGTGAGTACATTGAACTGCGTTACCGACTGCTACCCTACATTTACACTCTCTTTTGGCAAGCTGCAACCACCGGTGCCCCAATTCTGCGCCCTTTACTGTATGATTTTCCCAATGACCCCAAGACCTTTACCCTGGCTGACCAAGTAATGCTTGGTTCGTCATTATTAGCAGCACCAATTTACCGTCCAGGCGTTGAACACCGTGCTGTCTACTTGCCTGAAGGTTGCTGGTACGATTGGTGGAGTGGCGAAACCTTTACAGGCCCAACTCATATCCTCGCACATGCAACCCTAGAGCGAATGCCATTATATGTCCGTGCTGGCGCGATTATTCCGATGGCACCGATAATGCAATATACAGATGAACGTCCTTTAGACCAAATGAGGTTACGGATCTGGATGGGTAAAGGCGAGTTTACACTTTATGAAGATGACGGTCATACTTTCGAGTATCAAACAGGAGCCTTTTGTACAACAACTTACCAAGTTAGTACACAAGGGCAACAAATCATTGTTGAGATTTTAGCAAGAGAGGGTAGCTTTGTACCCGCAACCCGTGAAATACTTGTAGAAGTAGTTGGTGTTGATGAAAAGAGCTTTATCGATGATGGTACTGCACAACAGTTGACATTTAACAATAGTCAATAGTCATCAATCATCTCGATTACGTAATTTTATAGCTGTGGCGATCGCAACAAGCACAATTGCCAAAATTAATGCTACATTCCTAAGTAAAGAATTGTTCCAGTGCTTAATTGCGATCGCAACCAGTGCCCAAACTATTACTCCTGTGTAAGCTATATCTTGACGTTGAATGCTAATCATTGCTGCAATTGAAAAAGCCGCCAAAAACATAATGACAGTCCAAATCTCAGCAGAGATTCCCCATCCATTCCACTTCTGAAAATATAAGGCACACGCTACATTGACAATAGTTGCAACGCTAATCCAGCCCAGATAGATACTTATGGGAAAGTGAACACACCACTTCTTGAAACGAGGAACCTGCCTTTGTGCAATCCCTAATTGCAGATAAATAGCAATCAGAGGCAGTAAAATTAAGAGCATTGCAATTACAGAAAAGACAAAAAGTCTGGAGAGGAAGAGATACACCCAGACACTTTGAGCAACACAGGCAATTACCAACAGATAACCTGTTTTGCGTAAATCTAAATCATGTTTCTGGTTAGGCAGAAACTGGTAGATTCCAAAGGCAAATAATCCCAGGTAAATCAGTCCCCAAATCACAAAGGCATAGTTAGCAGGGATAATCAGAACATTATTGAACAAAGTGTTGGAAATTTCTCCTATGGTGAGTCCATTGAGCGGAGAAATATTTGACAGCACATTGACAACGAAAGCGCCGATAATTGCAAACAAGGTAACAAACTGGCGCAGAAAATCCCAGTTTTTGCCAGATGTATACTGCGGCATAAAATAGTGAGACAGCTGATAGCTTTTGTGCTTTTAATTCATACCATATTTGTAGCGCTTTTAGTGAAGTGTAAGCGCCGTGAAAGGCAGATCGGGGGATGAGGAGATGGGGAGATAAAGAGAATCACAACTGACGATTGACAACTAATCTCATGTCAACGCTTATTACTTATTATTCCTACTATTTGTGCATAAACCTTAAAAGCCTTTCCCCTGCTCCCCTGCTCCCCTGCTCCCCTGCTCCCCTGCTCCCCTATTGAGGCAAACTACAATCAGTTGACTTTTGCCAGGAATTATGTATTGTGCCAGTAGGTGCATTAGCAGTGAGTACAACTTCTCCTTTAGCATTGATCACCCACCCTGTAGCTTCTACAATGCTTGTCTGGCTAAGATGAGTAGAATTTCTTTCCCTAATTACACCAGAGGAAGTTTCTCCAACTTTGTCGAGAGTAATCCAATCTGTTAGAACAGCATCAGTGTTGAGGGTTTCGGTGGGATTGGCTGGTAAGCCACCACGGCCAGTGATGGTAAAACTATTTTTCTTTTGTGCTATACCCGCTTGACAGACTTGGGATACTTTAGGCTCAACAGGTTGGTTTGGTAATAAATTGATTAATTCTGCCCTAGGTTCGAGATCGGAGGTTGTGATTTTGATGTTGCCTTGTGGCCCAGATTCAGAACTAGCGGTGATATCACTTAACTCAGTCCGTTTTTCACGAGGTTGTATGCCGAATACACGAAAAGCATCAATGTTGACTTTGCCACCATTGCCAGCCTCAGCATCCGCACTGATGTCGCTATCTTCCTCTGGGACAGCAACTATCGAGCCATCAGGAATGGTGATGGTAATATTGCCGGCATTTCCACCACCACTAGCACTAGTGAAAATTTGACTATTATTGCGTAACAGCAACAAGTTCTCTAATTGCAAATTAATATTGCCACCATCACCTGATGTGGTTGTAGCGAACAGTTGTCCTTTAGTATCTAGAAGGATTTCACGAGCTGTAATTTCCAAATTGCCTGCATTTCCTCCTCCCAAAGCACTTACAGTTACTTGAGCCTGATCCCGCACAATTAACTTTCCTGTGTTGATGTACACCGAACCAGCATCACCGCTACCTTGACTCCGCGCAAACAAGCCACTGCTGTCCTGACCATTTGGTGCTATTCCGCTCAATTCGACAAACTCGGAAGCGTTTACAGTCAGTTTCCCGCCATTACCTTGACTACTTGGTTGAGTTCCCGCTACTATCTGCGCTCCATCCTGGATAATCAACTGCCTTGTGTTAATCGTCAATGAACCGGCATCGTTACTACCATAAGTTTGAGCAAATAAGCCGCTAGGAAATCCAGCAACCCCTGAGCCAGTCAATCTAATTACATCAGCGGTTACTTCTAAATTTCCCCCAAAACCTTGGCTATTCTCCCTAGCGGATGCTGCTATATTTCCCCCATTTTCAACAATTAACTGTTTTGTTTCGATGGACAAGTTGCCCGCTGCACCTTGACCATAAGTCTCAGTAAACAAAGCACTGGGATTATCGTCTTCATCAGTTCCACTCACTCGTACAGAGCCAGTTGCCTTCACCACTAAATCTCCCCCGGAACCCGTCGCACCTTGACGAGTAGAAGCTCTCACCTGCGATCCATCTTCAATAGTTAACTGCTCTGTCTGGATAGAGATTCCCCGACCGTTTTCACTTCCTGTAGTGTCTGCTGCAACTATCGAACCATCATTTAACGTGATGTGCTTACCTTGGATCTGGATATAACCGCCACCAGAGCCATTGGCGTTGACTCTAGCTTGATTGCTGAGTGATACATCTGCCAGTGCTACGTCATTAGGAAAGCTTAAGACCTGGTTGTTACTTTCAAGGTTTAATCCGATTGTTCCTACTCCTAGTATCCCTCCCAAAGCGATCTGACCATGTTCTGCTTGCAAATATCCCCTATCCAAGTTCACGTTACCGCCCACCAACGCCAAGGTTTTACCTGCTTGTACTCTTAAAAACCCCCCCTGTACACTAATCTCTCCAGGAGTCTCACTAAGTTGCAACCCAAGTGGAACATTTACTGTGAGTAGGGGTACTGTTTGGGGAGCAGTTGCACTAAAAACGATGTCATTGTCAAACTTGATGCCGCTTGCTGTACTAGCCACAAAAGAACCATTCACACTTAATCTAGCATTCGGCCCAAAGAAGATTCCGTTGGGATTAATCAAAAATAAATTAGCACTAGAATCAGCAGGAGTCCGAAGCCTGCCCAAAATCTCAGAGCGGTTACTACCAGTTACTCTGACTAGAATATTTTGAATATTACTAGTGGGAATCAAAAAAAGGGCTGATCGTCCTTGACTAACGTTGAATTCCTGAAAACTGTGGAACAGATTGTTGCCACGAGTTGCCCCACCCGTCAGTGCCTCAGTGGAATTATCAAGGTAGTTATTTATAACCTGAGAGCTTTCAGATCCTAGAGTGTTATCAGGAGTGATGGCACTCTGAGCAAAAGCAGAATTTGTAAAAGGAGAAATGATAGGAAATAAGTTATTTCCAAAAGCTAATACCACAGTCATTACTAAATAACTTGCTAACCCCTGTTGCCAAAAGCAAAATTTACGGCTTTGACTCATCAAAAAATATACCTTTGAATTCAAAAAAGAATCACTAAAGCCATATGGCAGTTCGATCAATGGTGAATTTCCAGATATAAATGCATCATCTGAAGGAGCTAACTGAAGGCAGACGTTCAACCAAAAGTCTGCCTAGGTAGGTTTTATTTGCAGAACAAAGTAAATTATGAGCGTTTTTTCAACTTTCGTACCTTAGCTAGGGCAAATACATGTAATTTTTGAATCCATTGCTGGTTAAGGATGCCTAAATTAGGAAAAACCCTAGCCCTCGTTGTTAAAGGATTTTTATACTTTGGATGTATTTGCCCTGATAGGTCACCTAGCATACCATGCTTATTAGGCGGATCAGCACCTAAAGGTGGTGGGTCATCCGACATAAAGTAGGCTTTTTCAAAAGCATACTCTTGAGAAGATACGATCATTGCTGCAATCTTCTCCAAGTCAGTTACTAGTCTCAATACCCAAAACAGCATCATAATAATATTAATTTACCTCTTGCAGAATACAAAAATTGAGTTAAAGATTTGGGAAATTAATTGCTGTCAAACTACTAAACCAAACAGCATGTTAGAAAATTGAAGACTTAAGAGTACAAAATTTTGTTTCTCTATTTATAACTACAGCTGTTTTCTAGATTTTATGCAGCAGTTTCAAATTTGTTACACAACTTTATAATCGTGCTAGTTTAGGCATCTTACTTGCCCTTGAATTAGTGAACTACCCACACTTCTGCGCTCCGCAGTAAGTGTGGGCTTCTAGCTTTACACAGGGGAACATCCTTACTGAGATAATCCGTCAGTTAAAGCAGGCAATGGGTTATGGGTGACGACCAATATCAAATCACTTGAAGTTTTTCACCTTTTGGACTATAGCAATTTTTCGACTTAGAACAGCAAATTGTTAATTCAGCACGATTTTTGGGAACTATGTATAACAGTAACCCCACAAGCATAGCTAGTCAAGTAGGTAATGGCTATGTGGGCTGGTGATATGTGCGCTTTTGCAGCGATCGCAGCTTGACTCTCGGTGGTGCATCTATATAATAGACAAGAATTTTACCTACAAATTTACATCAAGCAATAAGCTTGATGATAGTGAGAAATAACTTCATATAAGTTGATATTTCTGCTGCTATTTGGCATCTGTTGGTCTGGGTGTATCGATTGGGTTGGGTTATTTCACTTTCAGGTGGCTACAAGTCAGCAGGAGAATCTGGGAAGAATTATTTGTTGCTGACATCTACCCAAATTAGTATTATCCCTTGATTTTCAAATGATTTTAGGTATAGAACAAGGCAATAACACGGACTAGATTTGTCTATCATCCCCAACTGCCATTGCAAACTGAGGATTGGGAAAGACAAGTACTGGCGCAGGATGACGCTAGCTTAACAAGCGATTAAACTGTGGTTAGTGTCAATCGATTGTTGCTAAAAGCAACACTTAGATAAATTTCATGACATTGTTAAAAATACTTAACATTTAAACCTGCTATATCAAAAATTACCTATGTCAGTGCATAAACGTAATTTTGGCGAGACTGCTGATTTAATTATTGGTGATCACAACCAAGAAAATCACCACTTACAACCGAATTCTGCTCCTGTGGGCGCTCTTGCCAGAAGAAAGGGAACTATTTCTACGTTTCTTGCTCCCCTGACTCAGGATACGTTTAAACAGGTTGTCACGGAAGTTGAGCAAAAATTACACATTGTTCATCAAACTCTGTCAATGCTGGATTCTCAAGGATTTGAGACAATACTGCAAGAGATGTTGCACTCAATTACCTTGAAAACTGGAGAATTATTAGGAGCAGACAGGACAACTATATTTTTATTAGATGAAGAAAAACAAGAACTTTGGTCAATTGTAGCTGAGGGAGAAGGCGATCGCTCTCTAGAAATTCGTGTTCCCGCCGATAAAGGCATTGCTGGTGAAGTCGCCACTTTCCAACGAGTGATCAATATTCCTTTTGATTTTTATAACGATTCGCGTTCAGTATTTGCTCAGCAACAAGAAAAAAGAACTGGCTACCGCACCTACACAATGCTAGCTTTGCCGCTACTCAATGAACAAGGACGATTAGTAGCGGTGGTGCAATTACTCAATAAATTAAATTCCTTAAATAATCCAGAGGCTCCACTTTCAGAGCGCATTGATACTATCGGCTTTACCGGGGCTGATGAACAATTATTTCAAGAATTTGCTCCTTCAATTTGCTTGATTTTAGAGTCGTCTCGCTCCTTTTATGTGGCGACTCAAAAACAAAGGGCGGTAGCGGCGCTAATGAAGGCGATTAAATCTTTAAGTCAAAGCAGTCTTGACTTGGAAGATACCTTAAAGCGGGTGATGGAAGAAGCCAAAGAACTGATGAATGCCGATCGCAGTACCCTCTGGCTGATAGACCGTGATAAACATGAACTATGGACGAAAATCACCCAAGACGATGGTTCTACCAAAGAGTTACGAGTACCCATCGGTAAAGGTTTTGCTGGTATCGTTGCTGCATCTGGCAAAAAGCTGAATATTCCCTTTGATTTATATGACCATCCTGACTCAGAAACAGCCAAACTACTTGACCAGCAAAATGGCTATCGCACTTGTAGCTTACTTTGTATGCCAGTGTATAACGCTGATCAAGAATTGATTGGTGTTACCCAACTAGTAAATAAAAAAAAGTCAGGAGATTTTCCTCATTATGACCCGGCTAATTGGCCGAAAGCTCCTGATTGCTTCTGCGCTAGTTTTGACCGCAATGATGAAGAGTTCATGGAAGCTTTTAATATCCAAGCGGGGGTCGCATTGCACAATGCACAGTTGTTTGCCACTGTCAAGCAGCAAGAACAAATGCAGCGGGATATTTTGCGTAGTCTTTCCAATGGTGTGATTTCCACTGATAAATCTGGGTTAATTATCGCTGCCAATGAAAGCGCCAAACGCTTGTTAGGGCTGGAGCCAGAAGACCGTTTAGAAGGTAAATTGATTAGTGACGCGATCGCCATTAAAGAAGGCAACTTTAGCAAATGGTGTCAGGATGCTTTATGTGGTAATAACTCCAAACGCCGCCAGCAATATTATCCCGACCGTACACTCCTCAGTACTGGCACAGAACAACATAGTATTAATTTATCCATCAACTCCATTGCTGATGTCAGCGATCCCCAGCAAGTCCGGGGGGCGCTGGTTGTCATGGAAGATATCAGTGATGAGAAGCGCCTCAAGAGTACGATGTACCGCTACATGACCCAGGAATTAGCAGAAGAATTATTAAAATTAGATGACGCTAAACTAGGAGGCGATCGTAAAGAGGTTTCAATTTTATTTTCTGATATTCGAGGCTACACCACTTTGACAGAAAACTTGGAAGCTGAGGAAGTGGTAAGTATGCTGAATGATTATTTTGAATCGATGGTAGAGGCAGTTTTTAAACATAAAGGCACACTTGATAAATACATCGGTGATGCCATTATGGCTGTGTTTGGTTCCCCTCTAGCATTGGAAGAACATGCTTGGATGGCAGTACAAACATCTATAGAAATGCGCCATCGCTTGCTTGAATTTAATCAACGTCGTCATGCAGCTAATAAACCCAGAATTAACATTGGCATTGGCATTAATTCCGATATCGTCATTAGTGGCAATATTGGCTCTAGTAAGCGGATGGAATTTACCGCCATTGGCGATGGTGTTAATCTTGGTTCCCGACTGGAAAGTATCAGTAAACAATACGGTTGTGACATTATTATCAGTCAAAACACTTTTCAACCTTGTCAAGAGAATATTTGGGCTAGGGAACTAGATTATATTCGCGTCAAAGGTAGAAACGAGCCAGTATCTATATATGAATTGGTAGGTTTGCGTTCTGAGCCGATTAGTAGCGAAAAAATGCAAGTGATTGAACATTATCACAAAGGTCGTGAGTATTACCTCAAACGCGATTTTAACCTTGCCAGACGTGAGTTTGCCAAAGTGTTGGCAGCTGACAATCAAGACAAAGCTGCAATGTTGCATCTTCTACGTTGTCAGCATTGGATGCAATCACCTCCAACAGATTTTGATTGGGATGATGGTGTTTGGACATTCAATGAAAAGTGAATTAGGGACTGGGGACTGGGGACTGGGGACTGGGGACTGGGGACTGGGTCAGGACTTACGCACGGACTACGATTTTACGTCCGGAGCGAGCTTAGCGTTGTAATCGCAAAAGCTTAGTTTTTCGTTACGAGTGCGTAATATCATGTCCGCTTGATTACTTATTAAACTCTAAGGACCCCACCCTACCAAAGCTACGCTTTGTTTCCCCTCCCCGTTCACGGGGAGGGGTTGGGGGTGGGGTGCAATGACTGTGGGAATCATAACGAATTAACCGGACATTATATAAGTCCTATGGGTACCGGGGAGAAAATTTCTCCCTCATCCCCCTCATCTCCCCTGCTCCCCATCCCCCCATCTCCCCTGCTCCCCATCTCCCCTGCTCCCCATCTCCCCACTAGCCATCACCACCCATAACGAAAGGGAAAACCGTGACGGTAGAATTGCAGCCTTCCAAAACCTAGGAATTGACCGTGAGATTTTTCACCTGCTGGAAAGGCTGTAACTCCAAATAAATAAACTCCTGCAACCGTTGGATTTCGTACAGACTTTAGAGCAATTGTGATGGTTTTACCAGGCGATACTGGTGGATCAAATGTTAGCGATAGGGTTTGTGTTTTACGAACGCTTGTGGCATCTTTCAATCCTAGCCTCTGCCCTTTGTGGGAACGGCTACCTTCAAAAGCGAAACTGTCTTTCAGGTGAAAGCGAATGTAGTCTACTCCCTCACGCTGGTTAATTGTTATCTTTTGCAATGGTTCGCCTGCATTGTCTGGTAGGCTTACCGTAAAATAATATGTCGCACCCCAGACATAAACATCGTTGTAGGTAGTTGCTGCGCCAACAAGCCGCGGCGGTTGGGCAAAATACACTGTGCCATCTTGCAACTGAATTGCGTAACTCGGCTGGAAAGCATATCCTTCCATCATCCCTATGGTTGCGATCGCAGTGCCTAATAAAATCAAGAGCCGCATTGCTCTACCCAGATGAGTGAGTTAGATAGTATAACAGTTCTCAATCAGGTTCAACACGCTTATTTGTCAGGTTAAATAGCTGTTGACCCTACTGTTACTAAATATCACAATTTATTTGGTTATTTTAAATATTTCGATAAAAAATTTAATATTTAGTATGAATGCGTAGAAAAGATAATAATCATTACTTTTTGGCGTTATAACTGTTTTGTAAAAGATAATTGACATGTGTTGTCAAAACAACTCTTGAAGTTAAAAACTAAAAATACAACACCAGCAATTATTCTTATGAATACTCTTTCTACAGTTGAATTCAAGCGACCAATTTGGCAGACTGCTGTCCTATTCGCTTTGGGCTTTTGGTTGAGTGCTAGCGTGGTTTTAGATTGGGTAATTATGCCTAGTCTTTACTTTTCGGGCATGATGAGCCAAACAAGTTTCACTACAGCGGGGTATGCGATTTTTTGGAATTTTAATCGCATCGAATTATTATCTGCTGCTGTAGTACTGACTGGCGTACTCGCTTTGAGAAAAACCCTATCTGGCTGGAGTGTTACCAGCATTGTTTTATCGGTAATCCTGCTAGCTATAGCTTTGTTGGATACCTATTTGTTAACTCCGCAAATGTGCGCTGTTGGAACTCATCTGAACTTCTTTGAAGCTGCATCTGCAATTCCGGCGCAGATGAATTTATTACACAGCAGTTATTTTGTACTAGAAGCAGTCAAACTAATAGCGGGTGGTGCTTTGTTAAACTGGTGCTGGCGACAGCAGGTTTAATTGTTAAGCGATCGCTCATACCAAAATTATGCCTACCAGACTGATAGACTCAACTGGTAGGCATTGTTTTTTCAAGTATAAAGTTAAGACTCTAGAGATAAATCTGCTTGTTGTTCATTTCACCCTTCTTCAGAATCAGGCGATGCTTGATTGTTGAACAACAGCAAGCGTGCGGCGAGGATGGCAAATCCTACAGCCGCGATCGCTTTCAATATGCGTGTAGGTAAGAATTCTGACACGGCTCCTCCTGCTAATGCTCCCAAAAGGCTGGTGAGCAAAAGAGCGCCTGCTGTGCCGAAAAATACTACGCGTGGAGATTCACAACGACCTGAAAGCGCGATCGCGGCTAGTTGACTTTTATCACCCAATTCTGACAAAAAAACCGTAATAAAGCTTAGTCCTAAAAGATGCCAGTCCATATGATTAAGGGTAGTGGGGGAGATGGGGGGATGGGGGGCATTGGGGCCCCCTCTGGGGTTGGGGGGCAATGGGGAGAAATAACAACTGACAACTGACAACTGACAACTGACTATTGACTATTGACTATTAACTACATCCCAAAACAGCATTATGGAAATTAGCAGCAACATTATCCCTGCTGACTTTTCTACGGTTTTTGGGCTGAGTCGGCTGGCTATCCAACTACCTAAAAGCACGCCTAATAAGCTTGTGGTTACTAATGCAACCGCAGAACCACAAAACACTACCCACGGCGAATGAGATTGTGCGCTCATTAATAGGGTGGATAACTGAGTTTTATCTCCAATCTCTGCAAGAAATATAGTGATGAAGGTAGTACCAAAAATTACCGCTGGTGATTCCTGCTTTTTTTGACTATCAGCCACTACAGGCTGGAGTGGCTCGATGATTGCAGTAGTTAAGTTAGATTCGGTGCTGTCTTTTAGTTCTGGCTGGTATTCAGTCTCAGATGTGCCAGAAAGGCTCACGGGTGCAGAGTCAAGTTTCACAGGTAGTAGTTTTATTGCTAGAGAGCTTTCATATTCTTCTCATTTTCTCAGATTGTCGTAATAAATTGCAACCCCAGGGGTGGAAGATGGGTAGCAGGGGAGCAGGGGAGCAGGGGGGATGAGGGGGATGAGGGGGATGAGGAAGATAACTCCTAACTCCTAACTATTAACTCCTCCTACGTTGAGGTGGAAAGTCTAATCATAGACCAACAGCTTGGTTGAAGCGGAGGATTTCTAAACTGCGATCGCCATACACTCCTTCTATCTGCTGGCGACAACAGTCAATGGCAAACTCGTTGAGTTCTTCAGGCTCAATGCCGTACATATCCTGAAATGTCTTTGATTCCACACGGCAAAAACGCGGACGATCTGGATAGATGCGGCATTCTCTGCTGGTATGGTCGAAATTAATGCACCATCCGCCTTCGCCTACCATGCTGAGGTACTGTTCTAATTCTGCTGGTGAGAGATATTCATCCAAATCTGGACGTTCTGCGGGGTCAAGATGACAGCAGGCTCCACATTGCTTGACACATTGCCAGTTTGCCATTTTATGTCTTTTCCTATAATTTTGTTAAGTAAATTAAATGTAACAGCCGATCCCCGGATATGATCAAATGCGGGTTTTGCAATTGAGTTATTAATTTTTAAAGCAATTAGGAGGATAAAAAGGACAATGTCATTAGCGTTGTTTGAATTTCTGAACGTTTTTAGTAGCATCAACTGGGAAGTAATTTTCCAACTATTGTCTGTGGCACTAATTGTCCTTGCTGGCCCAGCAGTAATCTTTGTACTGGCATTTCGCAACGGCAACCTGTAAGAGTTCTGAGTGAGGAGTTAAAAGTTCAGAGTTAAGAGTCGGAAGTTAATTAAAACTCATAACTCCTAACTCCTAACTCACAACTCCTAACTCCTAACTCACAACTCCTGACTTAGGACTGATAACGCTTGAAGTGCAGCTTGGATAATGCTGTCATATTGCGGTTGGGAGACATCAACCTCTACAGCGTCTTGACGATGAGTACCAAGTAAACCGATTGTACGTCCTGGGTGCATGACTAAGACTTTGCCTTCAGGATTTTTAATTCTCAGTTCTGGTAAACAATCGTTTTGATAGATGCCACAAGTATACTGGCGTTGATTGTATTTAAAGTTGGTTCTTAAGGGTTTAGATGGCGAGGCATAAAATAGGTGAGACTGAGGCAGCTGTTTTGGGTCGATGGACTCTTTTGAATCACTATTTGGGAGTCTGACACCTAGTAACTCTAGCTCAATGGTGGTTTCACCGTTAAAGTAATTTTCTCGCAGCTTGTAAGCGACATCCACTCGCGGCGGTAGGGGGAAGTAGTCGCGCCAACGCCAGGCGATCGCTTTAATTTTATACTGTTGCTCATTGATAATTTGGCTAAGTGTCAGCTTGATGTGTCCCTTCCCTACAATTTGTTGTTCAACAACTTGCACATTAGCTGTCCAAAATACCGGATCGGGGTTGTCGATACCGCAGGGGTGGAGAGTATTTAGCTGCTGGTACAGTTGCTGATTGATTTGATCAAAATTAGCTTCAGCATCAATTTTCAGTAGCGGCTTGAGGTGTTGGGGTTCTAGACACTGATTAGCAAATTCACACAAACGCGATCGCAAAGCTGGTAAATTCTCTGCTGGTAAAGAAAATCCTCCCGCAGCTTTGTGTCCACCGAATTTACCGAGCAAGTCCTGACAAGATTCTAAAGCTGCAAACACGTGAAACTCAGGAATTCCCCGTGCTGAACCGCGAATCTGTTTTTCATCCTCATAAGTGCCAATAAACACCGGCACACCGTAGCGTTCCAGCAAGCGGGAGGCGACAATACCAATAACACCGTGATGCCAATTCGGTTGGACAACAACTAATACCCGGTCTTGCTGTAAAGTGGTAATAAATTCAGTTTCTACATAAGCGATCGCTTCAAGTTCAATTTGCTCACACATTTGCTGACGACTAGCATTAGTGAGTTCACACTGCATTGCTCTCTCCAGTGCAACACCCATATCATCCGTAGTTAGCAATTCAATCACAGTTTGGGGATTACCAATCCGACCAATAGCATTAATGCGCGGCCCCAGACGAAACCCGATATCCTCAGGCTTCAGCGATTTTGGATTTTGGATTTTAGATTTTGGATTACTCCCCTGCTCCCCATCTCCCCTGCTCCCCATCTCCCCTGCTCCCCTGCTCCCCATCTCCCCTGCTCCCCTGCTCCCCTGCTCCCCTCCTCCCTCTTCCCTAGCCTGCACGCCAGCAACTTGAATTAAGGCCTGCACGCCAGCTAAATTAGATTTGGGTAAATGCTTTAAACCGCGTTTCACCCAGCGGCGGTTGACACCTGTTAAAGGAGCTAAATCTGCGATCGTTCCGAGTGTAAACAGTGCTAGCATTGGCTGGATCAAGCCTTTAGTCTCCCCTAGTTGTTGTGCCAAAGACACCGCCAGGATATAAGCAACACCAACACCAGCAACACCGCGATATGGTGAAGATTCTGCTATCAGTTTGGGGTTGAGGATGGCGTTAGCTGGGGGTAATTTTTGGGGAATGTCGTGGTGATCGGTGACAATTATTTTTAGTCCCAGTTCTCTAGCTCTAGCAATTGGTTCAAATGCTGAAATGCCATTGTCTACAGTTAAAATCAGTCCCACACCTTCGCTCTTGAATTCTTCAACAATGCGTTTGTTAATCCCATAACCTTCGTGCATCCGACTGGGGATAGCATAATCCACCTTAGCACCTAAAGTCCGCAAACTACGCAATAACAGAGCAGTGCTAGTCATCCCATCAGCATCGTAGTCACCGCAAATCGCAATTTTATCTTGGGAAGCGATCGCATTTTGCAACAACTCCACACTCAGCGCCAAATCTGGGAATTCCTCCAACGGTGAAGGTAAAACCAAAGACTCTGGATCTAAAAATGCTTGTGCTTGTTCTGGTGTTTCCATACCCCGATTAATCAACAACTGGCTGACAATGGGTGAAATATTTGTTAAATTTGCCAAAATTTCGGCAAATTCTGTTTTTTGTGGGTAAATTTGCCAGCGTTGATTTGGTAAGCGCCTACGAGGTTTGGAGACTTCAGATATAGATTTGTCCAGCACAATCAAAGTTAGGAGTTTGCAGTTAGAAGTTAATTGTTTCATAACTCCTAACTTTTAACTCATAATATCATGTTCGTTTAAACACTTATGATATCTGTGGAGGTCGGTAATTGGGAATTGGTAATTAGTTTTGAGTATTACCTATTACCCATTATATCATGTTCGTTTAAACACTTATGATATCTGTGGAGTCGGTAATTGGGAACTTGTACTGAGCGAAGCCGAAGTATTGGGAATTGGTAATTGGTTTTGAGTATTACCTATTACCCATTACCCATTACCCATTACCCATTACCCATTACCCATTACCCATTACCCATTACCCATTACCCATTACCCATTACCCATTACCCATTACCCATTACCCATTACCCATTACCCATTACCCATTACCCATTACCAAGCAAACCGACTATATCGTAAGTAATTAGCCGAACTTGATATAACTGATAACTTTTAAAATATGTTCACTTTTCCATCATCCATAATATATAACGAGCGATCGCCAGGATAACGCCAATTAGGACGAAGTTCTACCCGCAGAGTGCCAAAATCGGGTTTCGAGATAATTGCTTGTAGTGAAAAACCGTTTTCATTCCAAAATACCAGAGATGTATTTGGTTCAGTACCCTCTATCTGTTCCATCTGTAATTCCTCTCCCGCCTTTAGAGGAATAGGTTTAGTACCGGAGGGTTTTTGTAGTTGAATCAGATGTGGTGTCTTATTTACCACTTGAATTCGGATATGTTTCCCTGGTGTAAACTGAATTGGCTTTGGCCCACACTTAGAAGCACAAGTTCCAGCCACACTGATGTTCGAGTGATTGGTTGAGACTACTAAAATGGTAGCGGCAATTAAAGTAATTGAGAGAAGTTTAAACATAATACACAGCCTCACTAGTAGTCATAAATGTTACTCTAGTGAGTTCATGTTAAACCTCAGCAGATTTTCCTGAATTAACATGAGTTCGACAAGTACTATTTTGACCTCTCCCCCAACTCTTCTTTCTGACACTCCTCACGCCTTTAGGCGTGAGGATTCTTGCTTCAACCGTCATCCCTAGATACCCAAACGCAAGCATTTTAATGTTGGTTGGTTTTGAAAGGTATACTCAAGCTTCCGCGCATATACCCAATCAAAAAATCTCCATCCCAACCGCCAAACCAAAACTTTACAGGCCAAGGCTGTTGTACATCGACCTTCCCGCAGAGTTCGCCACTAACTGTTTTATCACCGTTGATTTGAAACGACCAATCCACCTTGGTTCCGAGTTTGCTAATGATGCGATCGCCCCAAAATTCCAACTGGTAAAGACGGGATTTGGATTGTTCTAATTGGACTTTGTTGTTCTCTAATTGGGCTTGTTTGTTGCTATCGAGAGGATTTTCCTGGCTTAATAAGTTGATCTGCTTTTCTAATGAGTCGATATGCTGTTGGAGAAAACGACGGCGATCGTAGAAGTATCCATAAAGGTCAAAAACATTTAGGGATCTGGCTACTTCCATTGAATCTGTTTCAAAGGAAACAGGTAAGCGACGACCATAGATAGTTGGATCTAATATTTTCCAGATTGGCTGGCATTCTTCAGGAGGTTTACCAACATCAGCAGGATCTAAATAATCCTTGGCAATAATTTCTATGTTCTCATTACTAATTTTCAAGTGAAAAGGATTAACGACAAAACTAAAATTATCATCTGAACCAGTGATGTTGTTGCGGCTTTCAAAAGTAGGGCCGTTGGCAGGCTCATCTTTACCTAATAAGTCAACTTTAGCACCGCACAAGGGATGATCTTTCCAAGGCTTGCCATCAAATGTCACCTCTTTGACTGAAACCCCCTGCTGAAGCAGCTTGACAAAACCCATTTCCTCCGCAGGTGGTCGAGTTTTCACATTTTTGTTGATGAATTCCTCGTTTACTTGCAGACGGATAACTCGATCAAGCTTCTCTTCTTTAACTAGAGCCATTGTATAGCCACTCATGCCTCGACTTTCGTTTGTCGGATCAGGATCGGTAGCCAAACGGCAAGCAAAGTAACCCTCAAAGTGAACTGTCAGGTATTTAACCCACTCAATTAATTCAATTGGAAATTTTTGTTTGCTCATGGTGTAGTGTAGAACTTTGGATAAACGCCCGTTTGATAAATTTCCCGCAAATTACCAGTTAAGCGATATATATTCTGGTAAATGTAATCCAGTGATTTTTTCACATCCTCTGGCGCGTCTTTTTCCTGGGAAAGTTGCTTAAGTCTTGCTTGAATCTTATTGAAACGCTCCAAATATATGTTGATGTTTCTGAATTTATCGTCATCATTCTTTGTATCCTTGATTGATAAATTCAGCTGCTGATAATCTGCGTCTGGCAAGTAAAAATTAGGCGCAGCACGCAGAGTAGAATCTTTTTCTAGTGGTAGTTGTACGATAATTTCCCCCAAAGAGCGCACTAGCATAGTCATTGCAGGTGCAAAGGCAATTTCTCTCAAAGCAGCGATGAGATGAGGATAGCTTTCAGTTAATTCAATAGGCTGATAAAGCTTGTATAGCCCCGTCAGTACATAAACCAAGGTGACGTAGCTATCATTAAATAATTCCAAAACTTGCTTGGTAAAGGCATCAGTAACGCTATCGTTTCTAGGATTAGTAGGTACTAGTAAAGCAGGTTTAAATTTTCGGTCTTCCTGACTAATTTCCGCATATTCTTGGGCTATTTTGTAAAAAGTGGAGAAGTGATTGTTTAAACCCTTGAGTCCACCAATTCCTTCTCCCTGTTCAGTAATGAGGTCAATAGCGTTGCACGCAGAAAGCAAGTCTGTAACTGGAAAAATATAAATATTATACTCACTGAGAATATCAACTTGATGCTGGTCGCAGTGGGAAACAAACAATGGAGGCTCTTGTGCAGCAACTGTTTGGAAGCCTTTCTTTATTCGGCGATACATTTTCTCAATTGTACCGAGAATTATGTCTTCATCTTGGGATTGGTCAGAAGCTTGGGAAGCTTTGGATTTAAGTGTATGTTTGAAATAATGGCTGTATTGGCTAGCTTTGAGACTTTGATAGAGGGTTTTATTCTGGTTAGGAGTATTGATGCATTGGCAATTACCGTGTGGATCTTTGAAGCACCATTGTTTAGCCGTTTTATACTCTTCCCCTTGTAAGTGAGAGAGGGTTGGACTTTCCATACAGGTATAGCGACGCGCGCTTTGCAGGCTGAATGGTTCAAATGTAATCGGTAAATCGCAGGGCGTTAGCCTCTCACAAGAGCAGACATTATAGCGGCTTAGAACTTTAGAGCTAAGGTAAGAAGGTAACAGAGGAATATTTCTCCTGGCAAAGTGAGGAGGCGCACCAATTGCTGCTAGCATACTATTCACAAGGGATAGATGTTCCATCTCTTGACGAGCGATCGCATAAATTTGTGATGCCCAGCGCCGCACGCATTCAAGTTGCGCTTCACTGCAAGAATCATCAGCTTCTTTCTTCAGAGAAAATGCAGTGTAAAGATACATGCACATAAATTGATGTTCTAGCTCTGCCGCATCCTGAAGAGCTGCTATTAGCTCTTGTTTACTTTCGATGGGAATCTCATCATTTTGTATTATTGCATTCGCAACTTCTTCTATTTGTACAGGCTTTTCTAGCATAGATACCTTATCCTCGAATTGTGTTAATAAACATTGACGCCAGTCAAAGGCGGGGTGGGGTTCTTTTTTTTTGATTTATTAGGACTTACGCACTCGTAACGAAAAACTAAGCTTTTGCGATTACTTCGCGCTAGTAAGCGGGTTCTCCTTTAGGAGTACGCTCGCTCTTGGCGTAAAATCGTAGTCTGTGCGTAAGTCCTGTTTATGCAAGAAGTCTATTGACCAGGTAGGCTTTCTAGAGAATCTAACAACACTTATCGAAGACGACCCGCCCCTACATCCGCTGTGAAACCACTATTTAAGAGTGACTGCCACTGTTTGCACCCGCACCACTGGGGATAACAATATTGACGTTCTGCATCATGCCTTGGTCTTCATGGTCGAGAATATGGCAGTGAATCACAAATTCGCCAATATAACGCTGGTAACGGGTGCGTAGAACAATTTTGTAAATTGCTGTTGGCGGTGGTATTTTACCTGGCTGTGATGCCGTTGAAACCAGGCTTTTTATCCAGAGAGTATCTTTCCAAACACCTTTTAGCCCTGGATACTGCGGATCACACTGTTTCGGGTCGGAATCACATATACCGTCGGGATTATCTATCGCACCCGGCAAACTGACATCGTTACCCTTCGGGTCAAGGATTTTGACGATCTGGAAAGGGTTGACATGGATGTGGAATGGATGGCTGACGAAGTACGACTCCAAAGTCCATTCATCGACACCGCCAAGGGTTAGATTCCGGTCGATGCGGTTGCCATCGTAAGGTTTGGGAGCGAAATTCGGGCCTATGGCGTTGCTGACCTCAAACTTGACTGGAGTGCTATTTAGGTCGATGAAGAAAGCCAATTCCTGCTTGCCAGTCACGTCACTGTCTTGAATGTCAAGGTGAGGTGTAAAGGCTGTGAGTTTCAGATTATCTTTCAGGTCTGTTACAATCCTTTCTTTGATTGAAATTGGTATGTCGAGTTTGTTAGCGGCAGCAACAAGTTGATCTTTCAAAGAACCGCCAATGTTATACCCTTGCTTTTCGTCAATGTAAGGCACTGTCGTTCCGGCCTTGGCTTTAACCACACCTAGCAGTTGACGGCTGTTCACCTGTGCGTTAACAGTTCCCGAAGGTGGAGCAGAGGCATCAACTACACAGTAATCACCTGGTTCAGGGAAAATCACTAGCGCATCGCTGCGGTAGCCAGGCTGCAAGGTCGTCAAGTCAGTTTTCCATGCTTTGGATCTGGTCAGTCCATCGTCAGCGATCACATGGTAGGGGATGGGATCACCTGTACAATTTTCGCGGATGTAACTGTCAGGATCTGTGATTTTCAAACCTGTGAACCTGGGTGCGCCTTCTTTCAATTTGCGAAATCTCAAGCTGATCGTGTCGCGCACGCCTGCATGTATCATCCGCCAGCGCTCGATTCTGCCGGATTCGGTCTTGAAGGTTGGCAGAATCAACCCATTAATGCTGGTGTAGCGACCGGATTGACCCCATGTTCTTGGGCCAAACAGTCCGTTGCTGCCCGGATCGTCGTAAAACTCGATCACGCCTTTGTCATTGATGTCACAAACCCATGTAACAACTTGATCCTGACCATTTTGGTCTTTTTCTTTTCTAACCTTGATCGCACCATTTTTGTCCAGACAGGCATACTGGATTTGCTGTAGTACCAAGATTCTTTCGTCTTCAGGGTTGATGCCGACTTCTTTGAGTAAGGTGTCGATGTCGCCGTTAGTCTTTTCCCTAGGCAGGCGATCGCCACGCACAATCAAAGCACCAGCCATGCCACTTGCTACTTGGAGTGCAGTTGAGCCATGTAGATGGGGGTGATACCAAAAGGTGCCAGCTGGATGGTCAGGCGGAATATTGTATTCATATTGGAACTTAACACCAGGATCTACCACCGACAGCACATTATCACTATTGCCGGTCGGACTGATCCATAAGCCGTGGGAATGTAGATTCGTGCGATTGAAGTTGATGCAATGAGGCTGGTTTTGATTATCTATGTTTATACAACGAGGATCAATCGGCAGTTGGTTGTTCAGGTTAATTCGCACGGTCTCGCCTGGTTTGATCTCAATGGTAGGTGCGACATAGGGCGTGTTAGTACTAGTATCGGTTCCTACATAACTACGCAAGCGTACATTGTCATAGTGCCGGGTTGCCGGATTGTAGAGTTTGCTATCGGTATAGACAACTTTGAGATCGAACACTTCTTCGGCTTTGGTATCTATCCCGACGGGTTTAGTCAGGCGTGTGATAGGTCGGATCGGTTTCTTGCGGAGTTCCAACACTGGTGGGTTTTCCACGACGCGTTCTGCTGGTGGCGAGTTTTCCACGACACTTGCCGATAGTGGTCTTTCCACAACGCTTCCTGCTGGCGCTGCTTGTACAGATGGCGCTGAGAATGTCATCAGGACTGATATACAAACCGCAAAAGCAACCATTTTCCAGGCTCGAATTAAACCCGGATCATGACAGTTGCACTCAGATGTTTTGAACATTTCTTAATCCTTAACTAGATTTGATAAGAGTTTGGGCAAGTGTTTCTTGAGAGTTCAAGGCACTAAAAAAGGTAAAATACATATACATGTGTTTCCCTTGTGTAATAGATGACAATCAAGGGATTCAAGAAACATCAACTTTATCAGGACTTACGCAGCTAGATTATTTGTTGAGGTCAGGAATAGGGCATGGGACAGGAAAAAATCCCTATGCCCTATGCGCTATGCCCAGCCCAAACCCTTAATTTATCGTTTACCATGCGTAAGTCCTATTTATATAACTTCAGTAGGCCGAAAAGATTTCTAAAAGGCTTACCATCCATACATTCAGTCAAATGTATAGAATCCGCCAGAATGCTCATATCATCTGCTTTTTGAGCAATATAGATCAGTTATCCTGGTGAGGCAGGCATCGCTCTAGTTAGTACCAGAATCGTCCCTTAAAATCCTTACTATTTCCTCGGCTGACAAAAGTTTTCGGCGGCACAGCAAGCGTAGCTATGCGCCAACGAATCGCATTCATCTATATGGATAGATGCTTGCGAATCTAATCCCAAGGTCTTTAATCTCAGAATCTATACCTATTGACTGACAGAAATCATAAGCAAGTAGGTGCGATTAAACCGAACTACGTCAAGTTTTTTAAGAGAAAAGGTTTTTCCCTTTACCCCTTCCCGTTTACCCTTCTTAATATTAGTGATGCTTATTTTCGCCGACTTACTAACTCAGTGAGAGCGTAGTTCTCGTTTTGTTGAGAACCATCAATTATCAAGCCTCGATCAGCTATGTAGAATTTATATCTTTAGATAGATGCGAGTCAAATCATCTTAACATTCTGAAAAGAAAGCCTTATTATTTATTAACATTAAGGTGAGTTCGACGAATTAAATAACAGCAGGAGCTAGTGCTGGTCAGTAGACCGAAAAGTATTGCGATCGCCAAAACTTGATCAGGAATTACGCACAAAGCTTGTCTGTTGAGACTGTGTGTAGGAGGTAAGGGAACTCTTAACATTGATTTGAAGTAGGTTGGCACAAAGAAGTAGGGATGCAAGGTTTTGGTCAGTGGTCAGTTGTCATTTTCTTTATCTCTCCCTGCTCCCTACTCCCCACTCCCTACTCTCCACCAAACGCTGGACGATGCTGAATCCAAGGTTTAGCGGCTTCTAGTTGGGCTGCTAGGCTAATTAATGTGGCTTCGGCGGCTGGTTTACCAATTAACTGCACACTGATGGGTAAACCCTTACTATCAAAACCTACAGGTAGGGCGATCGCAGGTTGTCCAGTTGCATTCGCTGGCGGACAAGGTGCAACCCAGTTAATAATGTTTTGGAATGTCTCTTCTGGACTTAGGGAAGCCCATTCTCCAATGCGGATTGGTGAATGCAAATAAACTGGCAATACTAGTACATCTACGGTATCAAAAAACGCCACGATTTGCCGTACCACAATTTGCATTTGGTAAACTGCCTGGATGTACTCAGCAACAGTACCTGTGCGTGCCAACAGCCAGCGATTCACCGGCTGCAATACCTCTGCTGGAAGTCCCGATGCAGCCACCCCAGATTGCCAGACGATTTGGAACGGTTCAACTAAGCCGCTGAAATCTGGACATTTCTGTTCAACTATGTGACCAAATTGTTCTAATAACTGGACTGTTTGCAGCACACCTTGCTGACAATTAGCGTCAGCTTCTCCAAAAGGATGGATACTGGTAGCAAAGGCAATCTGCAAAGCACCGGGTTTTATTTGAGTAGCGGCTAGAAATGAGGGTTCGGGGTCTGGTAGCCAGTAGGGATCGCCTGTAATATAGCCAGATATGGCATCCAATAGGGCAGCAGCATCAGCAACAGTACGGGCGATGGGGCCATTGGCAGCAATCCCCGCGAGGCGATCGCCTACTGGTGCTTTACTCACCCTACCACGCGATGGTTTAATGCCCACCAAACCACAACAAGCCGCAGGGCCGCGAATCGAACCACCACCATCGGAACCTTGGGCGATCGCACACAATCCGGCTGCGACTGCTGCGGCTGCACCACCACTGGAACCACCGGGAGTGTATTCTAAATTCCACGGATTTCTGGCTGCGGGTAATCCCGTAGGTTCTGTGTAAGGAAATGAACCTAATTCTGAAGTTGCAGTTTTACCAAGAATAATAAACCCAGCTTGTTTAATCTTTGTCACCACCCCATCATCATCTGAAGGAACATTATTCAGCAATGCGGGATTTCCGTAGGTACAAGGTACACCAGCTACAGGGTTGAGGTCTTTAATGGAAATCGGTACACCAAAAAATGGCGGTAGTTCCGAAGTCGTTGTGAGTAATTCTGTTTTGGCTTTGGCATGTGCGATCGCTAATTCTGCCGTGACAGTAAAATAACTCCCCAATTGGGGATTAAACTGCTGAATCCGTTGTAAGTATATTTCTACCAACTCCAGCGGCGACACTTCCCGGCGATGGATTAAATCCGCCAACTCTAGTGCTGGGGTAAAAGCTAAATCAATTTCATTCATAGGTTAGTTATTGGGCAGTTTTGTCTTTTTCTACAAGTCTCAAACTGGACTTGTTACTTTAGCAAAATTTCCGGGAACTATAAATCTATCGCTCCTGAGATTCGTGAATTAACCAGGATGCTTAGCCTCAACAGGTATGGTTACGTTGTTATTCCAGCTGTAACCTCACTGCCTAGACATTTTAATTCTTTTGCATGAACTTTCGACAAATCCCCAAGGGATATTTATGGCTGACCTAGAAACGATTGTTAATGAATTGCCAAAACTTTTTCATAAACTGAACTTAACCATTGGTAATTCTCATGACCTGATGCAACAAGTCATCATCATCAGTAATGTGCAGGATCAATTACGGAACATTCAAAAAGTAATTGCTCAAGAAGTAATATTTCCACAAAATAAAAACAATGCTGTGAGTACACTTACTCGTATTGTGCCAAGAACAAGTCTGTTAAATTCTAGTATTTCTATAATCAATACAGATACTAGTAATAGAGAAAGATTTATTGCGGAGAAGATTGAGAACCCTAATAAAGAAACTTCATTATTAGATTTGCAATTAAAAATTGCTTGTTGGCTCGAATGGGGCGATTTACTTCAGGCTATGGCCGCAGATATTTTAAGTAACTCTCAGTTTGTCAAACAACTAAATACAAATATTAACTATCCGAGTGTTTCAGCAAAAATTCAAGAATTTGATGAATTATTAGCAAGTAATTTAGTACCAGGCAATGCTAGAGTTTTACAAGATAAAGTTTCACAAATAACTAATCTTCAAGAAGATATATTACAAACTAAGCAAAGATTAGATAATATTATAAATACTCTGAATACTACTCAAAGCTTATTAACAATATTACTAGGAATATCTTTATTTTTTGGTAAATCTGGCTTTATTTTAGAATGGCTGGACGATAGTCAAGAATTAATTATCTCAAGTGAGGGTAAATTTCAAGAGCTAACAGAAGTTATTAATAATTGTGAATCATTTACAAAAAAAATTAATGATTTATTAAATAGTAATATTTTTAAAAAACAATCAGAGCCAATTTTAATCAATTCTGAACAGAAAGGCGAAAAACAACAACCTACTAACAATCAAGCAAGATTATTGCCAGATTTTCTAGAAGGAAAACCACACAAGATTTTCAAATTAGGACGTTTAACTTTAGTGATAGCTTCCAGTTTAGCAGTCTTAGGTTTTGGTGGTTGGATAAGTAAAGATAAATTTCCAGTCCTTCAGCAAAAAAATCAAACTTCCAATCAAGAAGAAAATGCAATTGAAAATTTTAAATCTGCTTTGAAACTCGGTATGGAAGCTTCTGCTTTAGTGCAAACACCACCGCATCCACTAATCTTCTGGGAACAGGCAGAAACCAAATGGCAAGAAGCAATAAATTTGTTAGCAAGTATTCCAGAAGGAACATCAGTTTTTACTCAGGCGCAGAATAAATTAACTCGCTATCGTTTTAATCACAGTGCTATCAGCCGAAAAGTTTTAAATGAAAAAAAAGCAGTTGCAGACTTGCAGTTAGCCGAAAAACTAGCAAAAGAAGCTACATTTTTTGTAGAGAATTCACCTCGTTCATCGCTGATTTGGCAACAAGCACTAGACAAATGGCAGCAGGCAATCAATTTATTAGAAGCTATTCCAGAGAGTACTTTTGTCTCTCAACAGGCTAAAGATACACTTCCTAGTTATAAAACTAACTATACAGCTATCAGTACGATAATTAATGACTAATATACTAATTCTTTTGGAAGATGCGGTCGTCTTTGCGCGAAACAAAAAATATCTAAATAAAAGAGGCAAATCGCCCTTTTGTGACGCTTCGCCTCTCAAAACAGTAAATATTAATAACTAAATAGGACTTACGCGCATTGTCATATATTTTTGACAAAAATCGTCCAAAGTCAAGAGTCAAAAGTCCAAAAACCTTGACTTTTTACCCTTGACTATTGACTATTGACTGCCATCGCAGAAAATATGTGTGCCAGTTGCCTAAGTACTGCTAAAATTAAACCTGAGAGCGATCAGTTAAAATCTCATAACCAGATTCCGTCACTAAAACTGTATGCTCAAACTGCGCCGACAAAGAATTATCAACAGTTACAGCCGTCCAACGGTCAGATAATGTTCGCGTATGTCTCGAACCTGCATTCAAAATTGGTTCAATTGCCAATGTCATACCCGCACGTAATTTAACATTCGGCATGTCTCTAGTACGAAAGTTAAATACTGAGGGTTCTTCATGGAGATTACGGCCAACACCGTGTCCGGTGAATTCTTCCACCACAGTGAAACCATTGGCTTTTACATGGTCTTCGATCGCCCCAGCCAAGTCAAGCAAATATACCCCTGCCTTAACTTGTTCAATGCCTTTATAGAGAGCTTCTTGGGCTATGCGGATTAGTTTAGCAGCATTAGGGGTGACTTCACCTACAGCGATCGTGATGCAAGAATCGCCATGAAAGCCTTGGTAATAAGCACCTGTATCTACTTTTAATACATCCCCAGTCCGAATTACTTTCTTAGGACTGGGGATACCATGAACAACTTCATTGTTAATACTGGAGCAAATAGAGCCAGGAAAACCATGATATCCCTTAAAGCTGGGTGTTGCACCCATTTCTCGAATGCGTTTTTCTGCGTAAACATCCAAATCAGCCGTAGTCATTCCTGGCTTTACCAACTCAGAAATTTCTTTGAGTACGGTTGCTACAATTTTGGCTGATTGCCGCATAATTTCAATTTCACGCGGCGATTTAATTTCGATACCCCGGTGTTGTTTTGGTGGACGTGTCGGCTTAGGTGTTTGAGAAAGCAGGTTACTGAGAATGTTCATGGGAATTTAATAATTGCTGGCGCTTTGCTGCTACCGTGACAGTGTTTTTTCTAGATAGTTGAGAAATAATATCTATATTTACGTTAACTTATTTTTAGCACTACACTCTGTTACCTAGTGCAATCAGCGAACTCCAAGAAATAAATTATCCTGGTTAAAGTTGTTGACTGATGACTGATGACTGATGACTGTGAACAGTAGCATATTTTTGACGCTGAAGTGGGTTTGATATACATACTATAGGACTCATATTTGATTTTTGAACAAAACTCAGTACACCTTTATTCCTTCTTCCCAGTCCCCAGTCCCCAGTCCCCAGTCCCTTACCTCTACGAGTGATTCAGAAATCAAATCGGATTGCTATAGATGCATAGTTAGCTATTATTTAAATAATTTTTAATTTTTAATTGCTAACTACAATCTCTCCAGTCATACCTGCTTCTGTATGTCCTGGTATGGGACAGCGTAAGCTATATTTTCCTGGTTTTAGGGTTACAAACACCCATTCTGCCTCTGCACCTGGCTTAAGTTCCAGTTCGTGGATGGCTCCTTTAATTTCTACTTTGCCTGCTTGGACTTTTTGTGTCCAGATGCTATCTGCAAAATCCTTGGCAGTAAAATAGTGCTTCTGTTGGCTGGGATTGGTCAACCGGAATTGATAACGTTTGCCAGCTATCAATTCCAAGTGATTTGGTTCAAATTTGAGTTCATTAGCAGGATTACTTAAACTAACTGTAATTTCTATAGCAGGTTGCTTAAGCAAACCGCCAGAAGAATTTGCCGCCATTGCCGGAGTTACACTCATGAAACACAGGCAAACTAGTAAGTGAAGTATGATGAAGCGCAAGGTCTTACGTCCGTACTGTGAAATTGGATGTATGAATTTTATCATTTGCTTTGATTCAAAAATTAATTGAAGGGCTTTGAATCAAAGTATACAAAAAATTAATATATGAATCCTAAATGATATGTGACAATCTGCGCCTCTGCCTCTTCGTTGACTAGAGCAGTATTTTAAATGTTAAGCGATCGCTCGTCAAAATTTAGCAGTTGTAGGTAAACTAATAGCAAAAGTACTTTAATTGGCAGTTGCGATCGCACCAAAACTCCAATCATTCGCTACATCATCAAGCTAACACTGACAGGGGCTAGATAATCAGGAATATCGCCTGCTTCCAGCCCCAGCTATTAAACAGACAGATAAGCTGAAATTAAAGAATACCAAATTCAGTGTCGCTTGATAATCCTTGCGCGATTTCAGTGGTTAACATAGTTTCCAAATCATCAAGTTCGATGTCATTCAATACATCGAAACTAGTCTCAATTAGGTCGGTGGTGAAATCTTGCTTTAAAGATTGTTGCTCGATAGTATTGGTTAGTGTAGCCATCATTGTATTCTCCTTAAGATTGTTTTAATCGGTATACCCATGTGATGCCTTAGATCAACTGTCTCAGGCTCTCGATTTATTTCGTTAGTGGTTGACAATTAGATTTGGCTTCCAAACCTGTACGTAACTCTAGCGGTTTCAATATTTGCTGGAGTTCTTCATCTGATATGTAGGCCTCTTCAGGTGGCTGAAAGCGCAACAATGCAGTTTCATAACAGGCTCTGGCTACGCGGGTACGCTCTTGAGGAGTCAGCCCTGCAACAACCTCAACTGTCTCCTCTACATGCTTCACTTCGTCACCAACACCACTGTGTATGCGAAGCCAGCGTGTAGCACTGTGTGCCAGTTTTGGGTGCGGAATGTGGGCTATAAAATAGCGATCGCTCTGTGCAAGTTGCGTAAGTCCTGTTCTAGTTAAGGTTTGAGTTAAATATTTGCAGGTATAATACAGCGATCGCCCAAAGTCAGGAGCATCCTGGCTGTTATCTCCACCTAGCCCAGCTAAGTTAAATATATTTGATTAAGTTTAGATGAATTTTACTTTGCTCGAATAAAAATTGCAGACATGAAATACATAAGCCTAAGTTATCAGATTTAAATATTTACCAAAAAAGGAAAACTTTTTGTATAAAAATAATTAAAAATAAGTGATTAAACAAAAAATTGGTTACTCAATGCTGTAAAGCATTTTTGACAAAAAGTGCAGTATTTCTATGGAAAAACTCAATTGCAATTGCTAAAAATCTTAAAAATGATATTTGCTGTGATCTTGAAGATTTTGTCAATAAAGTTACACGATATTGTATTTGTGATAAATAAAAATAGAGAATAAGTCGTAAATAATTTAACTTTGAACCTCCTGCCTACGTTTTGATAAATCATATTTAGTCAGTCAGATGTGGCAGACGGATGGGGAGACAAGCACCCTAATGGTGGTTGCATTATTGATGTGGAAAGTAATGAGATAGTCCTGACGGGACTGCCCATACCCTATTCGGCTCGGTGGTATAAAGGCAAACTGTGGTTATTTAATTCTGGCACAGGAGAGTTTGGCTTTGCCGATTTAGAACGGGAGGTGTTTGAAGCGGTGGCATTTTGTTTGGGATATCTGCGCGGCTTTTGTTTTCACAGTGATACCATTTTGGATGAGCGAATTTGAGATTTTAGATAGTGAATCGCCTTGTGCGTCCAGGTTTTGCGAGTCAGTCTGTCGCAATCATTTTTCAAATTGGTATGACTTTGCTTTCGTGGGAATTTCCCAACCCAGGCAGAATAAGACTTTTAGTGGTTTGCCTGTTGACGAGAAATTGCAACACAAAAACGTCGAACTTCAGTGTGGGTCGCTGGTGATTGACTTGCAAAGTGGGGATTTGTGCATTCGCTGCCAATCGAGGGGGTGTTATTGGCTGGTGTGTGGTGTTCGATAGCGATCGGTTTATTGAGTGATGAGATTCGGCGCATGGTGCAGATGGGATAAGTAGATATGTGAAATTTTTCGTTTTTTGACCCGACAAACAACACAAGCAAAAGTAGAAGGAGAATCAACAACAATGGTAAATGCAGTTTTGAATCTATCTGAGTTGGATGGCAGCAATGGCTTTGTGATTAACGGCATTAATGCGGGTGACAACTCAGGCACCTCTGTCAGCAGTGCAGGAGACATCAACGGCGATGGCATTGATGACCTAATTATCGGGGCAGACCGTGCCGACCCCAACGGACAGTATGATGCAGGGTCAAGCTACGTGGTGTTTGGCAGCAGTAGTGGCTTTGCAGCCAGCTTCAACCTCTCGTCCCTAAATGGCAGCAACGGCTTTGTAATTAACGGCATTGATTTCTTTGACTACTTAGGCTTTTCTGTCAGCAGTGCTCTTGACATCAACGGCGATGGCTTCGATGACGTGATTATCGGGGCACCAGGTGCTAACCCCAGGGGTGGGTTTAATGGAGGGTCAAGCTACATCGTGTTTGGCAGCAGCAGTGGCTTTGCTTCGTCCCTCAACCTCTCTGACCTCAATGGCAGCAATGGCTTCGTCATTAACGGCATTGATGATAACAGTCCCTTCTTAGGCATCTCCGTCAGCAGTGCGGGTGACATCAACGGTGACGGCATCGACGACCTGATTATCGGGGCAGACCGTGCCGACCCCAACGGACAGCAAAGAGCAGGGTCAAGCTATGTGGTGTTTGGCAGCAGTAGTGGCTTTGCAGCCAGTCTCGACCTCTCGTCCCTGAATGGCAGCAACGGCTTTGTGATTAACGGCATTGATGCGGGTGACTACTTAGGCTCCTCCGTCAGCAGTGCGGGAGATATTAACGGCGATGGCTTCGATGACCTGATTATCGGGGTAAGAGGTGCCGACCCCAACGGACAGCAAAGAGCAGGGTCAAGCTATGTGGTGTTTGGCAGCAGTAATGGCTTTGCAGCCAGTCTTGACCTCTCTTCTTTGGATGGCAGCAACGGCTTTGTGATTAACGGCATTAATACGGGTGACTACTTAGGCTCCGTCAGCAGTGCTCTTGACTTCAACGGCGACGGCATCGATGACCTGATTATCGGGGCATCCGGTACCGACCCCAACCGTCAGCAGAGAGCAGGGTCAAGCTATGTGGTGTTTGGCAGCAGTAATGGCTTTGGAGCCAGTCTCGACCTCTCTTCTTTGGATGGCAGCAACGGCTTTGTGATTAACGGCATTGATGCGGATGACTTCTCTGGCTCCTCCGTCAGCAGTGCGGGAGATATTAACGGCGATGGCTTCGATGACCTGATTATCGGGGCAAGAGGTGCCGACCCCAACGGACAAGACAGGGCAGGCGAGAGCTATGTGGTGTTTGGCTTTGCAGCTCCTACGCCTACTAATCGACCTCCAGTTGTGGTTAATGATACGGCTACTACGAACGAAGCCACCTCTGTTAATATTTCGGTTTTAGCTAATGACAGCGACCCAGACAGTAACGCCTTAACGGTGACTAGTGTCAACAGTAGGGCAGTCACTGTTGGTACTCCCATTACCCTGAGTTCTGGTGCTTTAGTTACTCTCAATGCTGATGGTACGCTCACTTACGATCCTAACGTTAAATTTGAAACTTTGGCTGTTGATGAAACGGCCACTGACAGCTTTACCTACACTGTCAGCGATGGCAGCTTTACTAGTATAGCTACCGTCAACCTAACCATCAACGGAGTCAATGACGCACCCAGCGTTGTTTCAGCAGTTTTCAACCTTTCTACCCTCAACGGCAGCAACGGTTTCGTAATTAAAGATATTGATGCGGTTAAGTTAGACTTACCCTTGAGCAGTGCGGGGGATATCAACGGCGACGGCTTTGACGACCTGATTATTGGAGTACCGAAGGGTTACATATTCGAGGGGCCCTATAATTATAGTTTTATTGCTGCAAAGAGCTACGTGCTCTTTGGCAGTAGCAGTGGCTTTAGTTCGTCTTTCAATCTTTCCACCCTCAATGGCAGCAATGGCTTTGTGATTAATGGCATTGATGCTTATAACTCATCATACATCTCCGTCAGCGGTGCTCTTGACATCAACGGCGACGGTTTCGACGACCTGATTATCGGGGTAAGAGATGCCGACCCCAACGGACAAGACAGTGCAGGGTCGAGCTACGTGGTGTTTGGCAACGGCAGTAGCTTTGATGCCAGTCTTGACCTCTCCTCCCTCGATGGCAGCAATGGCTTCGTGATTAACGGTATTGATGCGTTTGACTTCTCTGGCTCCTCCGTCAGCAGTGCGGGAGACTTCAATGGCGATGGCATCGACGACCTGATTATCGGGGCATACCGTGCCGACCCCAACGGTCAGCGGGATGCTGGGTCAAGCTACGTGGTGTTTGGCACCAGCAGTAGCTTTAGTGCCAGTCTTGACCTCTCGTCCCTCGATGGCAGCAACGGCTTTGTGATTAACGGCATTAATGTGGGTGACTTCTCTGGCTCCTCTGTCAGCAACGCGGGTGACATCAACGCCGACGGCTTCGATGACCTAATTATCGGGGCAGACCGTGCCGACCCCAACGGACAGTATGATGCAGGGTCAAGCTACGTGGTGTTTGGCAGCAGCAGTGGCTTTGCTTCGTCCCTCAACCTCTCCTCCCTGGATGGCAGCAACGGCTTCGTGATTAACGGCATTGATACGGGTGACTTCTCTGGCTCCTCCGTCAGCAGTGCGGGAGACTTCAATGGCGACGGCATCGACGACCTAATTATCAAGGCAACAGGCCTGAGCTTTCGGTTATATGATGGACAGACCTACGTGGTGTTTGGCAGTAGAAGTGACTTTGGTGCTAGTCTCGACCTTGCATCCCTGGATGGCAGCAATGGCTTCGTGATTAATGGCATTCGGAGTAACCTATTAGGCTTCTCCGTCAGCAGTGCAGGGGATATCAACGGCGACGGCTTTGACGACCTGATTATTGGGGCATCTGCTGCCAACCCCAACGGGCAGCTTTATGCAGGGTCGAGCTACATCGTGTTTGGTAGTAGCAGTGGCTTTAGTGCTAGCTTCAACCTCTCCTCCCTAGATGGCAGCAACGGCCTTGTGATTAACGGCATTAATGTGGGTGACTTATTAGGCACCTCCGTCAGCAGTGCGGGGGATATCAACGGCGACGGCATTGACGACCTGATTATTGGGGCACCAGGTGCCGACCGCAACGGTCAGCTTGGTGCAGGGTCAAGCTACGTGGTGTTTGGCTTTGCAACTGCTGCTACTACCAACGAAGATACTGCCGTTAACATCCTTGCCAGCAATATCCTGCGTGGATATACAGATATTGATGGCGACACTTTAACCATCAGTGACTTCACTAACCCCAGCAATGGCACACTCACCTTCAACGACAACAGCACTCCAGACAACGCCAGCGACGACTTTTTTATCTACACCCCCAATGCCAACTACAACGGCACTGACAGTTTCACTTTCACTGTCAGTGATGGCAATGGTGGCAGCGTTACTGGTACTTTTAACCTCAATGTTAAGCCTGTTAATGATGCACCGACTTTAGTTCAGGCCATTGCCGATCAAACAGCCACACTTAACACCGCCTTTAACTTTACTATTGGGGCGAATACCTTTTCTGATGTTGATGCAGGCGACATTCTCACCTACTCTGCAACAAATGAAAACGGTGATGCATTACCAAGTTGGCTCAGCTTCGATGCTGCCACTGGTACCTTCACTGGCACACCAAACAGTGATAATGTGGGCATCTTCAATATCAAAGTTATAGCCAGTGATATTGCAGGAGCAACCGCTGAAGACATTTTTGCTCTCACAGTCAGTGGCACTAACATAATCAACGGCACTAACGCTAATGATACTCTCACTGGTGGTGCTGGCAATGATATCCTTGATGGGGGTGCAGGTAGCGATCGCTTACTCGGCGGCACAGGCAACGATACTTACATTGTCGATACTATCCGCGATATCGTCATTGAAAATGCTGGTGCTGGTGAAGATACTGTGCAGTCTGCTGTTAATTACACACTCACTGCTAATGTGGAATATTTAATCCTCACCGGAACAGCCAACACCACTGGAACCGGCAATGATTTAGACAACATTATTACTGGTAATATCGGTAACAATCTCCTCAAAGGGCTTGGTGGTAATGATACACTGTTGGGCAACGCTGGTGATGACACCTTAATTGGTGGCGCTGGCAATGATATTCTGACTGGAGGAGAGGGAAGCGATCGCTTTTTATTCGGCAGTGGTGTCGCTTTTACTCACAGCAATTTCGGTGTAGATACCCTTACAGATTTTGCCAAAGGAACAGACAAAATTGCTTTAAGTAAGACTTCTTTCAATGCTCTGAGCAGTTCTGTTAGTAGTAATTTAAATCTTGGAGAATTTACCATCATCAATACAGAGATTGTCAATGAAGCAAGCGTAGCTGGTGCTAGCAGTGGCAAGATTGTTTATAACTATGCTACAGGCAATTTGCTATACAACCCGAATGGTACAACTACTGGTTTGGATAATGGGGGATTATTTGCTACCCTGACTGGAATACCAAATCTGGATACTAATGATTTCGTAATTCAAGGCTAAAAGGGATTGGGGATTGGGAACAGTTATCAGCCAAGAATTTAATCACTGATAACTGATAATTAGATAATATCAAGTCCGGTTAATTAGTTATAATTCCCACAGTCATTACACCCCTCCCCGTTCACGGGGAGGGGAAGCAAAGCTACGCTTTGGTGGGGTGGGGTTCCTAGGATTTAATCAGTAATCGAGCGGACATGATATAAAATCAGTTTCAAACAAAGCGTCCGACAGGCGGCACAAGCCACCCGTTATGAATGAAACAAACACTTTCTTCCCCTACTCCCCACTCCCTGTGTTTGTTGAAGTGTGAGCTAAAATTAGCCGAGTTTAGCTAAAAGTCGGATGAATTCTAAAGGTAAACCATCAGCGTCTGCGATGAAGGCTACTTCCCAAATGCGATCGCCTATTTGCTGCTGTGTGGGTTCTAAAAGCACTTTTAGGGGTTGTAATTGTTCTGGTTGACTTTTTGCCACTAACCCTACACGTTCTTTGATATTTGTCAACCAACTAGGTAAATCTGCTGTAATTTCAGTTAAATCAAATGACAGATGATAGTATCCCACGTAGTGTTCGTCTGCAAATGCATCTGGGGCTGGTTTTGGTTCGGGAATTTGGATCAGTTCAATTCTGCCGCCTAATCCTTCCATCCAACAAGCTAGGGTGTAGCCTGTGGTGAAGCGTTCACAAACTGTAAACCCCAGTATTTCATAGAAAGCGATCGCCCGATGAATATTTGCAGTCCGAATAGAGGCGTGGTGCATAATTAAGTTTAAGAGTTAGGAGTTAGGAGTTAAGAGTTAGGAGTTAGGAGTTAAGAGTTAGGAGTTATTCTCTTTGTTCCCCTGCTCCCCTGCTCCCCCTGCTCCCCTGCTCCCCTGCACAAAAGCTCCCATAGTATAATTCACCGCAGCAAGCAGACTAATTTCCATCTGCTTGCTGCTTTTAGGTTTGCCAGTTTTACATCTTACCGTGTTGCAGGACTTCTTTTAGATGATTGCGAATTTCTTGTGCTTGCTCTAGGTCAGACTGCCGCAATTTTTGGAATAATTCTACACAAGGCTGGGAGTTTGCTTCTTGTGCGTCTTTGATGTAAGTGTCGTATGCTTTGACGGCTTCAGCTTTATTATGCAACACGGTGACAAAATCGTACTCTAGGTTGCTAATGGGTTCTTGAGAATGTCCGTTTCCTGTAGTCATAAATTTACCCTGTTTGAGCTTTCTCATTAATTTTTACTAGCGCTAACAGAGTAATTCATCTCCCGAAAAGCTTAAAAAAAATACAAAGGCTGCGTAAGCAGCCTCAATCAAAAGGAGTTCTAGATTGCTACTCATGGCTGAGTTTATCTAGCTACAGAATGATTACCCATTGGTTGATTTACCCCAAAGGTTGGCTTTCATCATAATGACGTGAATACTGAAATTCCAGGTCGTTTTGCCGTTCTCTACCTCCTTGATGGACAATAGGGCACAATTTTGTATTCGCACTGATGCAATCCATGTGTGGGGTTTTGGCACACACTACCAATAACCCACCTAAAATCAGTAATAAGCCACAAAGTGCTGCTGTTTGAATTCCTGAAATTTCTAGCGCACCGTGAACAACTATTTCTCGCAATACTGATACAATTGTGACTTCAACTGCTACTCCAACAGCGATGCTATGCTCTTGCAAATAGACCATTAAAAGTCGAAATAACTCTACCAAAATCAACACAAATAGGATTTTAGCTGTCACCTGTTTATAGTCTAGTGGCTGCGTCAGGGCAATAAATATCCCCCATAACTGCATCAGCATGACGGCGAACAAACCCAAACAGAGGACAATCACAATTAAGTCTTGAAAAGCCTCCATGTTGCGAACAATCGAATGCCGATCAAGCCAGCGATCAAAAAATAAAAATCGACTCTTCAAGCGCTTTTGCATGTACGTTTCCATTTCAATTGGGACTAGTTCACACCACACCAGCCAGTTCACCCAATAATCTTATGTTACGCAATATAAAGCGATCGCGCCTCAGCGGGGTTGGTAATTTAAATTTTGTGCTTGTTGTAACAATTGTTCGGCATTTCTTGCCCATTGAAGATTACTTTGAGCATTGTATAAATCTCTAGCATATTGAAATACTTGCGCCGCTTGTGCATACTGTTTTTGCTGCATAAAAACTAAGCCAGCACCGTAATAAGCATTGGGATAGTTGGAGTTTGCTTGCGCGGATTTTCTAAAAGATTCTAATGCTTCTGGCAATTTACCTTTACTAAACCAAATAGTACCGAGATTATAGTGAGCTTCTGGATATTTAGGATTAAGTTTTATTGCTTGACGGAATGCATCTCTGGCTTGATCAAGTTTGCCTTGTTGAAGATAACACATCCCTATATGGTAGGGTGGTTCTGGGGCATTTTTACTATATTCCATTGCTTTTTTAAAGGAAGCGATCGCACTATCCCAATTTCCTTGCTGTTCTCGTACCAACCCTAAGTTATAATGAGCAAAACCCAGTTTCGGGTCGAGTTCTACTGCTCGTTGCAAGTAATCGTTAGCCTGCTGTAAATTATTACCCTCTAACAATGCTCCGCCTAAATTAGCAAAAGCTAAGGCAAACTTGGGATCAGCCTGGGTTGCTCGATAAAATGCTTCCGCAGCTGGCTTTAATTGTCCTGTTTGCCGCAATGCTAAACCTAAATTGTAATGCGCTGCTGCTAAGTTTGGCTCTATTTGGGTTGCTTTTTGAAAGGCTGCGATCGCATCTTGTAACCTTCCCACCTGAATTAATTGTAAGCCTTGGTTTAACCAGTTTGTCGCAGTTTGAGTACTAGATTGGGCTAGTTTGGGGGGAGTTGGGGAGCAGGGGAGCAGGGGAGCAGGGGTGCAAGGGTGCAGGGGGGACTTGGGGCCTTCTCTGAGGATAGGGGGTAAAGGGGAAGCAAGGGGGGAGAGGATGTTGCTACCCACTAATAGCAAACTGGTAATTCCTGCTATGCGACATTTATAGAATGATAATCTCATTAATTCTTTGACTCGCAACAGTTTAAATAATAATTCTCTAAAATCTGCAAACAGATACAAATCTAGCAACCCAGGTTGTATCTGAGTAGAGACGATTCGCCGAATCGTCTGTACAATTACGAATTACGAATTGATATAGTTACGTTTACTTCATAAAAAGTTTTGTTAACAATAAGGACTTAACAAAAATTTTAGATTAGGTATTAAAATTTGTGATACTTAACTTTTCTTAAGCTAAATCTTACGACAAACTACAATTTTTTTTACTTGTAATTAAAAAGAGGATAATGACAAGTTAAGGAAGGGATAACCTAAAAGATATCTAAGTGGCCAGTGGTCAGTTGTCAGTGGTCAGTTGCTAATGACTATTGACTATTGACTATTGACTAATGACAGTCTTAATCAAAGAATCTGCAACTTAGACGGACATTAGCTTAACTTTCCTTTCAAGAACGATGATTTATCCCTGAAAAACACAGAATCACGCGCGCGGGTAAGAGTGACTTACCGCAAGGGAGGTTTTATGAACGAAAAAGTAAAATCGGGTTCGCGGAACGTTGCAATTGTTGGGCCTTATTTGAGTGGAAAAACTACTCTACTAGAAAGCTTGTTATTTGTCACAGGGGCGATTTCCCGCAAAGGCAGTGTTAAGGATGGTAACACAGTGGGAGATAGTGCAACCGAATCGCGCGATCGCCACATGAGTGTAGAGGTTGGCACGGCTAACACCGAATATGAAGGAACTCGTTTTACCTTTATTGATTGTCCAGGTTCGGTGGAATTTGCTCAAGAAACATACAATGCTTTAATGGGAGTTGATGCAGCAATTGTAGTTTGCGAACCCATACGCGATCGCGTCTTGACTCTTGCTCCTTTATTTAAGTTTCTAGATGATTGGGAAATTCCCCACCTCGTCTTTGTTAACAAAATGGATCGGGCAAATATTAACGTTTTGGAAACATTACATGCCCTCAAAGCAGTTTCTAGTCGTCCTTTAGTAGCCCACCAATACCCCATCATGCAAGGGGAACAACTCACCGGCTTTATTGATATGGTGAGCGAACAAGCATACAAATATCATCCAGGGGCACCCGCTGACCCTATACCCTTCCCCGAAAGCTTAAAACAAGAAGAACATACAGCACGGGCAGAAATGCTGGAAGCCCTGGCAAATTTTGACGACCATTTACTCGAAGAACTTTTAGAAGATATAGAACCACCCCAAGAAGAAATCCTTAAGGATTTAAAAATGGAATTAGGGGCAGATTTAGTAGTACCTGTTTTCTTTGGGGTGGCAGAACTAGATTATGGTGTTAGACCTTTGTTAGAAGCCTTGTTGCGGGAAGCACCAGAACCAGAAACCACAGCAGAACGTCGCTTAAAAAACACAAAAGGCAATACACCTTTAGCCCAAGTATTAAAAACTTACTACACTCCCCAAGGTGGCAAACTTTCCCTAGTGCGGGTTTGGCGTGGCAAATTAACTGATGGTATCGTCCTGAATGGCATTCGCGCCGGTGGAATTTATCGCCTCATGGGACAACAACAGCAATCAGTTAATGAAGTTGGTGCTGGTGAAATTGTGGCTTTGAGCCGTATGGAGGGAATCAAGACAGGAGATATACTCTCTACAGAACAGTCAGCAATACAATTACCCAAGGCTGAACAGTTGGAACCAGTCTATGCTCTGGCTATTACACCAGAAAAACGCAACGATGAAGTTAAGCTTAGCAGTGCCATCACCAAGCTGTTAGAAGAAGACCCTTCCCTGGCTTGGGAACAACACGGCGACACCCACGAAGTTATCCTTTGGGGTCAAGGCGAAATTCATTTGCAAGTTGCTTTAGACAGACTGCGCCGCAAGTATAACTTGCCCATGACTACCCACTTGCCGCAAGTGCCTTACAAAGAAACCATCCGCAAACCTGTAGCATCAGTGCATGGGCGTTACAAGCATCAAAGCGGTGGTCACGGACAGTTTGGTGATGTTTTCCTGGATATCAAACCCTTACCACGCGGTGAAGGCTTTAACTTCAAGGAGACTATTGTTGGGGGTGTAGTTCCCAGACAATACATTCCTGGGGTAGAAATGGGCGTGCGGGAGTTTCTCGCACATGGGCCTTTAGGCTTCCCCGTGGTGGATGTGGCGGTAACGCTAACCAATGGTTCTTACCACAACGTGGATAGTTCCGAACAAGCCTTTAAACAAGCTGCGCGTTTGGCAATGCAAACGGGGATACCCCAAGCGCAACCTACCCTGTTAGAACCGATTTTGCGCGTGTCAGTGTCAACACCTAGTGATTTTACTTCCAAGGTGTTGCAACTGCTGAGTGGCAGACGGGGGCAAATTCTGGGCTATGAAGCTAGAAACGATTGGCAAGGCTGGGACAGTGTATCTGCATATTTGCCCCAAGCAGAGATGCAAGACTTTATTGTAGAGTTGCGATCGCTTACCCTCGGCGTTGGTTCTTTCCACTGGGAATATGACCATTTGCAAGAAGTGCCGGAAAAACTCGCCGAACGTGTTATAGCTAGCAACGGCAATGGTAGTAACGGTAACGGCAAGTAGTTTGAGTTTTGTTAAGAATTAATTGAGTTTATATTTAGGGACATCTATTGTAGGTGTCCTTTTTTCTGTTAGGAATAAAGCAGGTGAATATTAGCGATCGCTCAAAGATAGGTCTTGTTTGCTAAGCTAAAGCTGAAGATTTAAAATTTAGGTAGATCATCAAGGCTAAATACTTTCTATATCTCACTCCACTATGTAAATTCTTTATCCTTACTAACTATAATGATGCATTTTAAGTTTTCACCCAAAATTCTGCAAAGACTGGGAGAAGAACTCATTCCAAATCCAGACCAAGGAATCATCGAATTGGTTAAGAACTCTTATGATGCTGATGCTACTGAATGCACAGTAGAACTGATCAATACCAGCGCCATAGGCGGCTCGATTATTATTTCAGATAACGGTATTGGTATGGATAAAGATGCCATTAGCGAGGGATGGCTAGTGTTAGGTCGCTCAAAAAAAGCTAACCGTAAAGTAACTCAATTAGGTCGCTTACCTGTAGGAAATAAAGGATTAGGTAGGTTAGCCGCTCTACAGATGGGTTCTCAAGTATTCTTGAAAACTAGACCTAAAGATGAACCAGGAATCGAATATTTTTTAACGATTAATTGGGATGATTTTCAGGAAGCTGATGTAGTAGAAGATGTTGCTTTTAATATCCAAAAAACTAGTACAGATAAACAACATGGAACTGATATTATCGTCAATAATCTGAAAAATATATTTAATAAACGTGATATCCAAAGACTAGCTAGGGAACTTTTACTGCTAGCAGATCCATTTGATAATCATGCAGGTTTTCGCCTGAAACTTATTGCTCCAGAATTTTCTGAAATTGAAAAACAAGTAAACAATGCTTACTTTGATGATGCAGAATATCATTTGCAAGCTAGCATAAATGAATTTGGTATTGCTGAAGCCAAATTACTAGACTGGCAGAAAAACGTAATTTTTCATGCAAAAGATAGTGATATTTCTGAAAAGCCTTACAAAACGCCTGCAACAGAATTTGATCTGTGGGTATTCTTTTTAAATCCTCAAACTTTCTCAGCCAGAAAGGCTTCTGTTTCTTTCACACAAGTTAGAGAATGGCTTGCTCAAGTAGGGAATGTTCGCCTATATCATCGAGGTTTGCGGGTAAAACCCTATGGAGATCCGGACGATGATTGGTTGAATTTAAATTATGCACGAGCAAGAAATCCAGAGGTACGTCCTTCAACTAAAACAGTTATTGGTAGAGTAATTGTTAATGATCCTGATGATATGTTACTTCAGAAAACGGATCGACTTGGTTTTATTGAAAATGAAGCTTTTTTAGAGTTAAAACGCTTCGCAATTGATGTGTTGGAGTGGATGGCAAAAGAAAGGCTTAAAGTCACTGAAACCCAAAGACAAAGGGTTAAGAAACAAGTTCCTCGTGATATTACAGAAGCTAAAGCCAGAATTGAAGAAGTTATTGAAGCAGAAGTTCCTCAAGAATCTCGTCCTAAAGTCTTAGAAGCTGTTCAGCAATATGAAAATGTAACAGAACGTGAAACCAAGGTATTACGTGAAGACCTTCAGCTTTATCGTAGTCTGGCTACAGCGGGAACAACCGCAGCAGTTTTCGCTCATGAATCTGCTAAACCAGTGACTTCAATTGAAAAAATAGCTAAGAAAATAGAAAAAATGGGTAAAAAATTTCTAGGAGAAAAATATGAACACTATTTAGGAGAACCAGTTAGAAAGCTTTATCAAGTAAGTAAGTCATTACAACGCTTTTCCAATTTTCCTCTGCATCTGTTGAAACGAGAAAAACGTCGCGCAGGTGTTGTAGATGTCCATAGTGTTATTGATGATGTCGTTGCACTTTTCCAAAATTTTTTCGATGAAGCTGAAATTCAAATTATCAAAGAAAAATTTGATGGTAAACCTTGTATTTATGGAAGCGATGCTTTGCTAGAAGCAATTGTTACAAATTTTTTAACAAATGCTATAAATGCTTTTAACGTCGAAGGTGGACGCATAGAAGAACGTCAAGTAATTATCAGAACTGAAACTGAAGGAAGTAATTTAAAAATTAAATTTTTAGATAACGGTTCAGGAATTCATAATATCAAATTAGACGAAATTTGGCTACCTGGTAAAACCACTAGGGAAGGTGGTACAGGTTTAGGATTGACAATTGTCAGAGATTCTGTAACTGATCTGGGAGGTTCGGTAGATGCAATTCCAAAAGGTGAATTAGGTGGAGCAGAATTTATTGTAGAGTTAACACTTATTAGGGAGTAAATTTTATGACCATAACACAAGTTTTCAATGATATAAAAATAGCTATAATTGATGATGATAAAAATTTAGCTGATTTAACAGCTTGGGAAGTAGAAGAAGCAGGCTATCAACCATTTTTATTAGACAATAGACACTTTCACAATGTCAGTGACTTGGTATCACTTATTAAAGAAAATTCTCAAGGTGCTGTATGCGATCACCGTTTGAGTAATTCTGGATTTGCTAATTTTTATGGAGCAGAATTAGTTGCAAATCTATACGATTTGAAATTTCCATCATTGTTAATAACTCAGTATACAGAAATGGATACATCTTTTTCCATTAGAAAATGGAGACATAAAATACCTGTACTACTGAGTCGAGAAGAAACCGACGCTTCAAGCATTGCTAAGGGAATAGAAGATTGTACCTTAGAACTTTCTGGTAAAATACCGAGTACTAGAAAACCTCGTAGAACGATAGTTAGGATTACTAATATTGATGAAGAATCTCATGAACGTGTTGTAGATGCATTTGTTCCAGGTTGGAATCCCCATAAGGCTGTTCGTTTTCCAGCTTCTCTGATTCCAGAAAACATTAGAGATGCAGTAAAACCAGGTATCCGTTTATTTGCTCACGTAAACACAGGAGCAGAAAAATCTGATGACCTGTATTTTGAAAAATTTGAATTAGCACCTGAGCCAGATGAAGATGATGGACTCGCCTGAACTGATTATTTTAGATGTTGGACATGGAAATTGTGCGTTAATCAGAGATGCAAATGGTGTAATCGTTATTGACTGTCCACCTGGGGGTACGTTGGCAGAAACTCTTGAGCATCTATCTATTAAAGAAATTTTACATATCCTCATTTCCCATTCTGATGCAGATCATATTGGAGGTATGATTGATTTACTCTCAAATGAAGATATCAAAATTCACAACGTATATATAAACCCTGATGCAATTAAGAAAAGTGCAATTTGGTTAGATTTACGTATTGCTTTAGCAGATTCAAGAAAACGTTTCGGAACTGTAATTTCTAAACTAACGACAACAGAGACAGGAAAGTTTAATATTGGCTCAGTCAATTTAGAAGTACTTGCACCAACCTATGAATTAATACTTGGTGGTGCAGGTGCAACTGATTTAAAAAAAAGAAAATTGAATTCTAACTCAATATCAGCGGTGATTGGCATAGTCCATGATTCTCATAGAGTAGCTGTACTGGCAGGAGATATTGATGATGTAGGATTTGAGAATCTTGTTGAAGACATACATCATTGTCCTGCTGATATACTTGTTTTTCCTCATCATGGTGGAAGACCAGGGAGTGCAGATGCTAAAATATTCGCCCAGCAATTTTGTAGTTTTATCCAACCAAAGTTAATAATATTCTCAATTGATCGTAATCGTTTTAATAATCCCCGCACAGAAATAGTAGAGGGTATTATTTATTCAGTTCCAGATGCTCATATTTTATGCACTCAATTATCCCAACAATGTACTACTAGTCTTCCTAGTTCAAAGCCTACACATTTAAATACACTTCCTGCCAGAGGACTGATCAGTAATAGCTGTTGTGGAGGAACTATTAATATTAAAATAAATGGTAGCAAGACAAGTTATGCTGAGATGACTTTACATCAAGAATTTATTGTTAATCAAGTAACTAGCCCAATTTGTCGAAAGTTTTTATCTATGTAAATCAGATCAGCGAATTTTGCCTGACACAGTTTGCATTAGATAATGTATACATCACATTATACATTGTTTAGTTGTGGAGTGCGATCGCTTACCCTCGGCGTTGGTTCTTTCCACTGGGAATATGACCATTTGCAGGAAGTACCCGAAAAACTCGCCGAACGTGTCCTTGCTAGCAACGGTAATGGTAGTAACGGTAACGGTAAGTAATCAGATTAAGCGCGTAGAAATTGCATAACTACTCGTTTTGGTCGTTGACCGTTGACTGTTAAAAGTCAACGGTCAAAATTTTATTTAATACAGGTCTTCTCGCTTCCAATCCCGACCTCCAAGTTTAGCCGATCGAGTTTTGATTTCTGCGATAAATTCTTTTTCAGCTTCCCACACTGCGACATTCCTTTGAGGCGGAGTTATTCTGCCAAGATGCAGGTCAATGGCTTGGCGAATAATCTCTGCTTCACTTACACCCGCTTGTTGTGCGATCGCTTTTAACAGATGTTCTTGATGCGGTTCAATGTAAATCAGATCAGCGAATTTTGCTTGACACAATTTGCATTAGAGAATGTATACATTACATTATACGTTAACTAGTTATCAAGTGCGATCGCTTACCCTCGGCGTTGGTTCTTTCCACTGGGAATATGACCATTTGCAAGAAGTGCCGGAAAAACTCGCCGAACGTGTCCTAGCTAGCAACGGTAACGGTGGTAACGGTAACGGTAAATAATCAGATTAAGCGTGTATATAGCAGTTCTGATTAAGTTCCAATAGAGCCATAACCCCACCCCGTCAAAGCTACGCTTTGTCTCCCCTCCCCTTAGTAAGGGGAGGGGTTGGGGGTGGGGTTCTGCGCGCGGTTTGCTGACAGACAAAGCGCAAGTGGCGTAATACCATTTCACTCAATTACTGATACAAATCTTTTGCACCCCTGCACCCCTTCTCCCCTGTACCCCTGCTCAAGAGCTACCTATTTGTATCAAAATTAAAGTGAAACGGTATAAGGATTGGGGCGGGGAAAAATGGGAATTGTCAATGAATATTTAATACCTTTTGGACGTGCTGTTGAAACGTTAATCCTTCTTTCTTCCAATGGGTTTGGAATTTTCGTAAATGATCCAATTTTATTACTTTCCCATTTGGAGGAAACCTAATAGCACAACCAAATACTTTATCTGTGTGTGGGGGAATATCCCAATTATCAGCCATCCAAACTACTTGCACAAGACGATAAATATTAAACTCGTCTCCAGCATATTTATCACGTGAAAATTGCTTATCCAGTATTTTAACAATATGCGTTACTTTGCTACGTTGTATTAAAATTACCAGTTGATCTTGTTGTGGAGTATTGGCATTTATTTCATCTCTATTTTTTAAATTTCTCCAGTGTAAAGCGAAAATCTTTAAGTCTGGATATATGGTAGATATGCTTTCATAAGCCCAACGTTCACCATCTATAGGTTTAACGTTTTTAGTCCAGATTAATCCATTTAAATCCATAACTATATTCTCAGTTCTGTTCCAATAGAGAAGCTACAGTTATAGTTTTCCCTGAAATATTGTTCGACTAACAACACTTACTTTTTACATATATCGTAATAAATTCGACAGTCAAGGATTATTTGGTGTTACCATACTTTCATACTAGCTTTTGTCAGCTTAAACTTAAAATCAAGTGGTTTATATGGTAACACTTCAATTGCGACAATTAAGTGTGCCTCCGGGACACAGAGTAATACTTCATAATGTTAACTGGCAAGAATTTGAGGCAATTTTAAAAGAACTTGGCGACCATCGAGCCACTCGCTTGGCTTATAGCCAGGGAACTTTGGAGATGAGAATGCCATTACCAAAGCATGAGAAAGCCAAAGTGATCATTGGGGATTTGGTGAAAATTCTGCTGGAGGAGTTAGAAATTGACTGTGAGTCTTTTGGCTCAACCACCTTTAAGCGTGAAGATATGGCTTTTGGTGTAGAGCCTGATGACTCTTTCTACATTCAAAATCATACTCAAATGATTGGTAAAGAGCGAATAGATTTGACAGTTGATCCGCCACCTGATTTAGCAATTGAAATTGATGTTACTTCCAAAACTCAACTTGATGCTTACGAAGCCTTGGGAGTTCCTGAACTTTGGCGATATGAAGACGGAAAGTTAGAAATTAGTATTCTTCAGGATGGAAAATATATTAAGTCTGAAATTAGCCTTATTTTTCCCAACTTACCAATTGTTGATGTAATTCCCCGTTTTGTTGAACAGAGCAGAAGTATAGGTAGAAGTCCCACACTCAGAGCTTTTAGACAGTGGGTGAGAGAGCAAAGTTGAATTTTGAAAAATATAAATATAATCCTATTGGATCAAATACACAAGTAGGGGCGTACAGCTGTACGCCCCTACTCTAAATAATTAATTCTCTAAAATTATAGTTTGCTGTCCTTGAGGCGAAGTTGCATAACCCAAGAACGCTTGAATACCAGGACTTGGAGGGTTTTTATACACATAAGAAAGTTGTCGAGTGTAGGGATAACCACTGGCATCTGGAGTTAAACCATCAATGGGAACAACTCGCACTGTTTGCTGATTGGCAACTTGTGCAAAGGTAGCATAGCCTATGCTATCAGTTCCTAAAGCTTGGAGTAGGGGAGTTGTGGCATCTCGTGGTAGTGTTGCAAAGTTTGATCCTGCGCCAAAATTAGCCCCCTTCAGGACGATTTCTTGGAATGTTTGATGGGTTCCACTAACTGCTGGGCGATTAATGACTCGGATAGTTCCATTGTTACCACCGACTGCCGACCAGTTATTAATTTTACCTTGAAAAATATCTGCTACTTGGGCGTTCGTTAATCCTTGATTGAAAGGATTTGCTTTGCCAACTACAATAGCGATCGCATCCGTAGTTAAAGGAACTGCTACTAATCCCTGGCTTTGTTCTTGTGCAGTCAAAGGTCGAGATACCGCTGCAATATCCACTCTACCAGCAATCAGATCCGCAATCCCATTTTGAGAACCGTTAGCAGTAGCTACAACACTAGTACCAGGAAACTGCCTCTCAAAAGCTCTTTTGAGATTTTGGTTAATTGTCACCATGCTAGTAGAACCGTCTATCTTCACAGTAGTACCGCTAGGGACTGAATCTGGGCCTGGGGAAAAATTAGTAACTGGTACTGTAGATGCTGGTTGCTGTTTGGAAAAGTACCAGTAACCACCACCAAGCAAAATTATAAATAAAAGGATAAAAACGATTGGAGGCGGCCCGCTTTTTTGACTCATACTGTTTACTTATTCTGATAATTGATTAGTAGTTGAATCCAACATCTGCAAACGACGAGCAACTTCGTCGTCTATAGTCATGCGTTCTATGTCAGCTTGCAGTTTTTCAGCTGGATTTTCAGAGATTTCTGCTAAAGCGTTGGTTTGTAAATTCCGTCGTTCAACTGCACTTTTAGCTTTTTCAAAGTCACTTTTAGCTGAACCAATGTCAAATTCATTATTGACTTTGGCAATCATCGCTAATGCCTCATTCACCTCTGACATATCTTTCATATTTTGCATGTCAGCTTTGTAGGTTTCTAGCTTCATGCGTTCCCGGTTGAGCTTGTCTTTGGAAGCATTCACAGCTGCTTCGGCTTGCTTGACCATTTCCTCCAGTTTGGGCAAAATCTGCTCTGTCTGAATTGCTTTGGTCATCGCCATCCGCGCTGCTTCTTGATTACCACTACGCTGGGCAATACTTGCTTGCTGTTCTAAGGTTTGTAATTCTTTGACTTTTGTTTGATATTTAGTTTTAGCTGTTTGATAAGAAGCTTCTTGCATAGCTACAGCTTGAGCCAGTTTTTGCACCGATTCCTGCATTGATTGCAGTGATTCCTCAGCTACGGCCACAGCCACTTTACCACCAGATTCTACAGGCATTCCCCAGAGCCAATTCCAAGTACCAACTATAGTTCGTCCTGCTCTTTCACCCATTAACCAGTACACAACTTTTTTCATACAATACACCTATTTAATACGATTTTGGATTGTGGAACATTTATTGTTAGTCGCTTTTAGCGCTGCATCTGTCGCAATCATTGTTAAAATTAGTCTCACTGAGAATGGTGTTGCTCAGATACAGCTTCTTTATGCTTGCTGCTCTTATTATATTTACATCCAGTTTTTCTATCTTTATGAAATGAGTGAGGGATTTCCAAGAAATAAATTATCCTCAATTGTGGGATGGGTGTCCCCACCCGTCCTTTGTCTGAAGGGCAGGATGCCCACCCCACAAGAAAATTTGGGATATTTTTTAGAATGGAAGTCCGTTATGAATTTTTCTCTGACAATGGGATAAAAAGATTTGAATATTTGTAACATCCACACGCCATAAGTGAATTCAAAATCAGGTAAACTCAACCTGCAAAAGCTTTGTTGTCCTTGAATTCAGTAATTAGCAGGCCCATAAGCTTGGGAGTAAAACCGTTGTGGATGAACAACTTAAAAAACTTATTGGCGAAGTATGCCGTTACCCAGACCCCAGTCTAGAGAGACAGAAAGCATTAAATAAACTATTGATGGTGATTCAACAACTCCCTGGCGTTTATAAGTCTTCGCACCAAGACTATTTAGAAGCCTTGAATCTCACTTGGGAATGGGTTAGCCGGAAAATTTGCACATTTGAAGCGCGATCGCCTTCGTTGCAACAAAGCTTAATAATCTGGATTAATGGCTATCTCAAATGGCGGATTAAAGATTTGTATACGCCAGATAGCAACTACACCTTCAGTTTAGACAAACCTACTCGTAACGAAGAGGGCGACGAAACAACTTTGTTGAATATCATAGCTGACCCCCAGTCACCAACTATCACCTTAGATTTGCTGGATCTGAAGATAGCCCAAATTCAGGAAGCCCAGCGCCAAAGTATTGGCAAACGCATCAAGCAATACATACAACAAGACCAAGAGGGTAAATTAACAACCAGTTATCCGCGAAAAAATCCAGAATGCCATTGTCAGTTGTTGGCAATGCGGTTACTTGTGCAAAATCCCCCTCATAAAATTGCTGATATTGCTAGAGAGTTAAATATCAGCAATCAAACTCTTTACTCTCACTGGAAGAGTCATTGCCTGACTTTATTAAGAGAAATTGCTATCAATTACGGTTATGAAAAATGAGTAACACACAAACACATATATTAAGTGTCCCTCTTCCTGGAAATGCCCATCGTTACGCTGAGGAGTTTGCCGCAGAACAAGATACTCCCGAAAAGGGAAAACAAGTTTATCTCAATACTCTGGCTGTTTATGCCGTTCACAGCTATTTGAAATGGCTGAATGTAGAGACAGCACTAAATCAAGGTGATAGTTGGCACCGAGGGTTAAGGGCGATTTTTGATGTTGCAGACTTAGTGTTACCTCGTGTTGGTAAGCTGGAATGTCGTCCGGTGCTTCCGGGTGAAACTGAGATGATCTTGCCTTTGAGTGTGACACAAGACCGAATTGGTTATGTAGCAGTTCAGTTTAATCAGCAATTAGATTTTGTAGAGTTGTTGGGATTTTCTCCCTTTGTAGCAAATGCCCAATCACCACAAATACTGCAAATAGCACAACTACAATCTCTGGATGTGATTGTCGAGATCATACATAGGCGTACCCTATTAGTAAATCTGCGTCAATGGGTTGCGGGTATCTTCGATCAAGATTGGCAACCTCCAGAGTTAGTATTAGCCAGCAATTTCAAAAGTAGTACTACCATAACTCGCCCGACAATGAACTCTTACTCCAACTCGATTAGTCGGGCGAAGGTGATTGACTTGGGAAGGCAAGTATTGTTATTGGTGCAGTTAACCCCCACAGATAGCGAAGTTTTCGATATTCGCCTACGGATGTATCCAGGTGATGATACCATTCATTTGCCATCTAATTTACAACTGATTGTCCTTGATCAAGCGGGAAACACTGGTATGGAAGTGCAAGCAAGAAGTGCAGATAATTGGATACAACTAGAGTTTAGCTGTCAACACGAAGAAAAATTCAGTGTCAAAATAGTGTTAGGGGACACAAGTTTGGTCGAAGAGTTTGTTGTTTAAGACAAACAAAAGGAGACAGTAATGGCGATCGTCAACTTGAAACTCAGAGGCAATTCACAGGAAGGATTTTTAGTGATTCTGCGGGCAAAGAACTTGGAAGAAGAAACAGAAGGGTTTCTACCTCCATTACTACCAGAATTAGAATCATCTTTTAATCAATGGCAGTTAGCTTATCGTCAAATTGAGGCTGTGCGTTCTTGTATTGCCCCTGCACCAGGAATACGTCTCACACCCAAAAAAGCGACAAATTATTCCCATGCAGAACACACTGTGGCAGTCAAAGACTACCTCAATCAATGGCTAAATTCTGGAGATAGCAGGTGGCGGCCGATTCGGGATAGATTAATTGCGATCGCTCAACAATTGCATCGGTCAAATGAAGAAATTCGCGTGATCATCGACGCTAAAGATATCGATTTACGTCGTCTTCCTTGGCAAGAATGGAATTTATTTGAAGAACACTATCCCCATACTGAAGTTGCCCTGAGTGCGCCCAAAAACGTTAATCAGCAGAGAAATCAGCTAATTCCTAAAAGTCAAAATATCAGAATTTTAGTTGCTGTTGGTAGAAGCGATGGCATTAATACAAAAGATGACTTAAAGGTAATTCAAGAATTAGAAAAAGATGGCGTAGAAGTAGTTTGTTTAATGCAGCCTAGTCGCAAAGAATTGTGTGATGCACTTTGGGACGAACAAGGCTACCATATTTTCGTTTTTACCGGACATAGTGGTAGTCAAGAAGATGGGCAGATAGGTTGGATTGAAGTCAACGAAAATGATAGTTTGAGTATTGAAGAGTTTAAAGAAGCTTTAAAGCAAGCTATTCACAAAGGATTGCAGTTAGCAATTTTTAACTCCTGCGATGGTTTGGGGTTAGCTAACCAACTGGCACAACTACATTTACCTCAGATTATTGTCATGCGGGAACCAGTGCCAGATATGGTAGCTGTGGAGTTTTTAAAGTACTTTTTCCAAGAATTTACCCGCAACAATTCTTTGTTTACTTCTGTGCAAAAAGCCCGCAAACGCTTGGAACATTTTAAGTCTGATTATCCTGGTGCAATTTGGCTACCGACAATTTGTATTGAACCGAATGTAGAACCGTTGACTTGGCAAGGACTACATAGAGTTCCTGTTGCAGAACCGGCTTCTCAAAAGCCAGAAAAATCAATTCATCAACCCCAGCAAAACATTAAACCTTGGCTATTAACTGGCTTAGTTGGTCTAGTTATTAGTAGTGGTGTATATTTAGCTTGGAATTTCATTTCCTCATCGCCTCCTGTGGGAACATTTCGCTACGGTGGAAGTACATCCTGGGCACCCATTAGAGATTTAGTGGAGAAAAAACTTCAAGAGAAATGGCCGCAATTTAAATTAAGCTATTATTCACATCCAACTCTACCACCAGGTTCAGGAACAGGAATCAAAATGTTGTTGGATGGACAAATTTCTTTTGCAGAGTCTTCACGATATATTCGGGATTATGAATCTCTGCGGGCCACAGCTTTGGGAATCAAGCTGAAACAGGTTCCTATAGGCATTGATGCCATTGCGATCGCAGTTCACCCCAGTTTAAATATATCTGGCTTGAGTGTAGAACAATTCAAAGGTATTTACACAGGTCAAATCACCAATTGGCAACAGGTGGGTGGCCCCAATCTGCCAATCACACCCTACTCTCGTCCTGATGACAGTGGAACAACAGAATTTGTCAAAGATAATATTTTAGGAACCCATAATTTTGGGGCAAATGTGAAATTGATTACCACTACAACTGAAGCCTTAAAACAGGTAGGACAAAACCTGAATCAAGGGGGTATCTATTATGCTTCAGCTGCGGAAGTTATTCACCAATGTAGTGTTAAAACCCTACCAATTAGTCTTGGAAGTAGCAAATTAATTGCTGTAGATCAGCCTGGAAATACACCAGGTGTAAAATGTCCTTGGCAAAACAATAAATTGAATCTTGAGGTGTTAAAAAATAATAAATATCCCATAACTCGGTACTTGTTTGTGATTATTAAACAAAATAATCAAGATGATGAAAAAGCCGGTGAGTTTTTTGCTAATTATCTGTTGACGGCTGAAGGGCAAGATTTAATTGAACAAGCTGGTTTTATTCGTAGACACTGATTTAGCAGCCCCTACCCCGTGTTTTATTTACTAGTTAACTAAGCTCAAGGTCTGATTCACAAACTTCAAAGCTTCGTTCGCGAGTCTTAAAGACTTATATCATGTCCGTTTAAACACTTATGATATCTGTGGAGGTCGGTAATTGGGAATTGGTAATTGGTAATTGGTTTGGAGTATTACCTATTACCCATTACCCATTACCTATTACCAAGCAAACCGACTAGATCGTAAGTAATTAGCCGAACTTGATATAACTCATTACTTATTTTGACTCTTAATTAATTGTCTTTTGATCGAAACTTGTGCTTTGCTGCTTTTGTGTAGGATTTTCTTCTGCTAGACATTGCCTTTTGTCAATATCTGACTTAATAATCAGTCCTTTATTATTCAGCCCTATTTCAACTCGGTATTGACCATTAACCATGTGAATAGCCGCGTAAGTTACTGTACCAAACATCACCACTCCACAAAGTGATAAGGTAATGTGTAATGCTTGTAATGCGCGTTTCATTTTCAAACCCTCAAACTCTTGACATTCTCATTACAACTTGGTGCTAGCTGAGAACTGAGTTGAGAAAAAGTCACCTATTAGATGACTTTTTAGTTGATTATCGGTTGATTTCAAGATGACTTGACTTTGTAGAGTGCTGGACGCGATCGCTACCAACTGCCACTATTTAGCTAGTATAAAATCTGATATACTCTCAGCAGATTCTCGATGAGGAATGATGGCGCGATCGCCGTCGTCCACCTCTGCTACTATACGGTCAGCGACGTATGGGTAAAACTTCCCTACTCAACAACATCGGCAAGTTACTACCCAATACCATCATCCCCATGTTTGTAGACTTGCAAGGCGCACCCTCATCAGCCAGTGACTATACAGGATTTCTCTACAACCTAGCTAGAGGAATGATTAACTCAGCCAAAAAACAAAAGTTTACCTTACCATCCCTCAGCCGCGAAACTGTTGACAATGATCCCTTCACCCGCTTTGATGAATGGCTAGATCAGGTAGAGGAGAAACTCGAAGAAAATACTGCTTTATTGATGTTAGATGAATTTGAAGTGTTAGATAATGCCATAACTAAAGGACGCTTTGATGAACAAGATGTTTTAGGAATGCTGCGTCACCTTATCCAACATCGTTCCCGCTTCAAAGTGTTACTGGCTGGCTCCCATACAATCGAAGAATATCAACGTTGGGCTAGTTATCTAATTAATGTGCAAGTAGTGCATATTTCCTACCTCAAAGAAGCAGAAGCACGAAAATTAATTGAGCGTCCCGTCGAAGATTTTACCCTCCGCTATCAACCTGAAGCTATTGAGCGAGTACTGCAACTCACCCGCTGTCACCCATTCTTAGTACAACTACTCTGCGCGGAAATAGTCGTCCTCAAAAACGAGCAAGACCCTGCTATGCGTCGCTTGGCAACCTTAGCCGATGTGGAAGCCGCCATCCCAGAAGCATTGCAAAGTGGCAGCTTTTTCTTTGCCGACATTCAAAACAACCAAGTAGATGCTGCTGGACAAGCTATTCTACGCTTTATCGCCGCTCAAGGAGAAGGGGCAATAGTCAGCCACCAAACTTTATTGCAACAGTTCCCTAATGCTGATATTACTTTCAACTTGCTATTGCAACGTGAGTTAATTGAGGAAATTGGCGACAGCTACCGCTTTCAAGTAGAGTTAATTCGCCGCTGGTTTACCCATTAAAAGCGTTCCTCCCCTGCCCCCTGGTCACTGAGCGAAGCCGAAGTGCTGCCCCCCTGCTCATTTCTTAGCAGTAAACCCTTCTGCAATTTGATCAGTCTTTGCTGCCATAATAAAATCGTTCCGATGCAATCCCTTAATTGCGTGCGTCCACCAGGTCACTGTTACTTTTCCCCATTCAGTAAGCAGTGCAGGATGATGCCCTTCCTTTTCTGCTTCCTCCCCTACACGCTGGGTAAACGCAAGTGCTGTTTGATAGTCATCAAATGTATAAATCCGTTCTAAACGGGAAACTTCATCTTGTTCTACAATCTTCCAATCAGGAATTTGCGGCTTGAATTCTGCTATTTCATCCTCAGTCACACGAGGAGCATCTTTGTGGCAAGCAGTGCATTTGTTTTGCGCTAATTCAGTCATAATTTCATCCTCTTTTTGATAGATTTCTCTGAATAAATAGCCGTCATCAACTACCTACACTATAACGAAAACCCTTTTTTCCTTTGTGTCTTTTGTGGTTTAAGATTTTTTACCACTAAGACACAAAGTATTTTAAAGCAAGTTTGGCACTATATTCAAAAATATAGTACTCTCAATTTCAGAAGAATTCTATTTTGTGGAACCTATACACGAATGAAAATTTGTGTGAAGTAGATTTCACCTTTGTTATTGCTAGCAACACCAATTCCAGTCAAATTGTATTGTCCTTTGATATTTTTGAGATGCCCTGCACTGTTGAGCCAGCCTTCCACAGCTTGTTTAGCGGGGTCTTGATATCCTCGATTATAAGCGACATTTTCAGCAGCCGATATGTAGAGAAGACGGGTAGCTTGAACTCGCTGTACAAATCCATCGTGCCCAAATGCAACTTTACCGCTTGCCATGTTCTGACTATGAGTCCTGGCTTGAGTGTTGATCGCATCATTACGTAACAGAGATGGTAGCTTTTGGGTAGCTCTATAACTATTAATTTGTTGGAAAACTGAATCCTCTAAAGCAGCAGTGTTGATGGTAGATTGTGCAATCTGGCGATCGTAACTTGATGTATGCGATCGCTTGACTGTATAACTTTGACTTGGTGTAGCAATGCCCAGCATAACACTGGTAAGAAAAAGAGTACCTAAAGTGATATTATGATTCTTTGTTCCCATCATTACCTATGCTTCAGCCCAATATTTGCTGTAAGTAAACTTCTAAACCATCTAAACACAGTAGTTACAATTGAACAACTTGCCTATATTGGGTAAATATTTGTTTAAAGTAGTGAATAATCCCAAAATCAATAGCAAACTTGTAAATAAACCAGTTTAATTCCAAAATACTGGCCTTGTTTTGAATTAGCTTTCTCTATCAACCGCACCTGCTCTTTAGTACTGTTGCTGTACTAAAACTGTTGTAATTATGCTGTTGGTAGTTTTCACTAGTCCACATCAGCAGACTTGCGGTGAAATAACATCTTATGCGCCTTTTTATATGTACTTTTTTATTAATTCTCGCCCTTGCGTTTCCACTAGCACCGCTAGTTAAATCAGCAACACCAAGTTCAGACATTGAGCAGTATTTAATCAACGCTCAATTTCAACCGGGACAAGAAGCTCTTGTTGCGAAGCTTCAGCAAAACGAGAATGATGATAATACGCGATTTGCATTAGGAGTTGTGCAACTAATGGGTGCAGCCGAAAAGTTAATGCAATCACTCTACCGTTATGGTTTGCAGCAAAATGGTATCACCCAATTTTTTCCAATTTTGCGTCTTCCCGTTCCGATAAATCCCCAACCGCAGCCAGTGACGTACAACGATACTCGAAATATTCTGCAAGAGTTACTTAATGGTCTGACTCAAGTCAAAGATACTCTCGAACCTATCAAAGATAATAAAGTCAAACTGCCGCTGCGGATTGGTTTAACACGGATGGATTTCAACGCCAATGGAAAGCTTGAAGAAAATGAATCTTTCTGGAAAACCTTCAGCTTATTGACAGGGATACAAGCAACAGAAAAAGCTGCACAAAATTTTGCGATCGCATTTGATGCCGGTGATGTAGTCTGGCTCAAGGGATATTGCAATTTACTTTCTGCGATCGCTCAGGTTGTTTTGGCATATGATGAAAGTAAATTGTTTGACTCAACTGCTCATTTGATTTTTGCCAAACCCCAAACTCCTTATGGATTTCTAGCTAATGGTACAGGAGTATTTGGTTGGGATAATATTGATATTAGCGACATCGTTGCGTTCATTCATCTGATTAATTTTCCGGCTGTGGAACCAGAGCGTTTAACACTTGCATTGGAAAACTTACAATCAGTGACAGCCTTAAGTCGTGAATCCTGGAAATTAATTTTAGCCGAAACCGATAATGACCGCGAATGGCTACCTAACCCTCGACAAAAAGCGGTAATTCCCAATGCAGTAGTCACCCAACCGATGATTGATGGCTGGTTGAGTTTTTTAAATGAAACTGATACCTTACTCACAGGTAAAAAGTTAGTTCCGTTCTGGAGAAAACGCGAAGTTAGAAGTATTAATTTAAACAGAGTTTTTACCAAACCAAGTGAGTTTGATTTAGTGCTGTGGGTACAGGGAACTGCTGCTGCACCCTATCTTGAGTTTGGCAAACAAACAAACGCAGATACTTGGCGGCAATTATTGCAGGTTTTTCGAGGGCAATTCTTTCAGTTCGCAGCTTGGTTTAATTAGAAAACGCTTCTTGATTTAGACCAAAAGCTTACTAATAGACCTCTTGCATAAATCTTTTTTTGTCTCACGCAGAGGCGCAGAGGCGCAGAGAAGAGGGCGCAAAGAATGATTTTTGCAAAAAGTCTAATAAATCTGAAACTTTGGGGATGATTCTGGCTGCTTTTTTAGCTACAAATCATCTCCCCTGCTCCCCTGCTCCCCTGCTCCCCCGCTCCCCATATTGCGTCAATATTTTTAATCTAGCAGCTGTTTCTTCTGGTTTACCAGAGAGAGGGAAAACTAAAATACTCTTGATTTCCTGGTTATCTACTAATTCTTTTAAGCGATGTAATTGTTGGTCAGTAATAGCAATTCCAGCATAATTTTTAGCATAATTTAATTCTTCTTTGAAATTTGCCTCATTATAAGCTTGAATAAACACTCGATCCACATGCCAATTTTGCCAATCAGCTGCGAAATATCGTTTAGCCCAATAAGGGTTATGATGACAAATATCAAAACTAACTGAAGAATTAGCTTGTTTCATTGCAGTTATCATTTGCTGCAAAAAATTAGTTAAGTTAGCGGTGCGGTCAATTTTGCCAGGTAATTCTGCATGATAACCTAGATAATCATCCCATTGAACTGCATCAATCTTGGGATACTTTTGGACAAACTCTACTAAGATATTCCTAAATAAATTACCAACTTCAGGAATCTGTACATCAAGGACATAATGATCGATACCAACGTAGGTTTTATCTACACCGGGAACAATCCATTAGCGAGAAATCGCTAAATCATAAATCGGACTGTTTTTGTCTATTTTAATCCCTTTCTCGAAATAAGCGTGAACTTGCATCCCCTGTTTGTGTGCCTCATCAATCAACCAATCTAACCATTGGTCTTGAAACTGATTTGGGCAACTTTTATACCCTAGCGTTTGCTGCATAACTTCGCTATTGTACATTGTGCAACCATTACCCCAAACACCGTGAATAATCGTATTAATTCCTTGAGAGCGATAGTAACGTACTCTTTGGCGAATAGTTTGCTCATCAGCATTATTGGTGATTTGGTAGCGACTTAAATAAATTCCTCTAATTACTTTTTTCTCCCAAGGAGTTTGAGGTAATGGCGTTTTTGAAGGAGTGATTGTGGGAATTGCAGTTTGTTTCTGATTTGATTGAAGATTTGTAGTGCTTGATAAAGATGGGGTGGGAGTTGAATAAGTAATTGGAGTGGGAGTTGAATAAGTAATTGGAGTAGGATTCAAAATTGGAATAGTTATTCGTTGAATATTAGCTAAAAATTTACTGATGTCTAGATTTCCTTTCTGGCTGAACCACCAATAACCACCTCCAAAAATCAGTATGATTAGAGATAACGGAATATTTGAGCATCCACATCCATTTGGCTTTTTATTTTGGTGCGACATAGTAATATGATGATTTCTGGGAGATTAAAAATATATACAGATTGCTACAAGTTGACATCTGTATTTTCCAAAAATAATCTCTAATAAATTATGTTGCAGTGATTTTTATTAGCCCAATCAACCAAAGGAATTTGGACACTATTTTTTGAAATCGCGTAACAGTGTAAGTAGGTAGGCAGGAATAAACCAAACTATGTTACAAAACGTAAATATGGCTCTTACCCTTACTACTGACAACTGACAACTGACAACTGACAACTGACGATCCTCACCAGTTAACTTTATTCGCACCCACCTACTTAACAGAAGTTGCCCTATCAGGAAGCCGAGATTTTCAAGTTATACCAATTCTCCAAAACAAGGCAACAGATTCAAAAGAGGTAATTACTTTGACTCAATGGTCATTCCCATAGATAATTTTTGATTGATTATTGTTTGTTCCGCACTGCCTTGAGATTTTTGAATCATCTCTGTATTACTATCAAAGGATATGGTTGAACTAATTGGCATCAGTCGGTTCAGTGCGATAGTTGATTGTCCTTGACCCGTACCATTATAGGATTTTAGAGTTAGTGTCATTCCAGGAGGCAGTCCTGGCGTAGTCAACTTTTGGAATGGTGAAGCCACCTGTTTTACACTAATGTTGAGGTTAGCAACACCATTTTTCAGATTTACTAACTGATAGGTGGCTGTCTGTTTGAGATTCATGCCACCGACATTCAGTGTCGAAGAAACTCGCCATTGAGATCCTATACCCACTGCTTCTTGAGGAACTGGTGAGGAAAGTTGTTCTAGAGAATCCGTCATTTGCTCCATCATTTGTTTGAGGCTTGGATCTAAATCCGGTGGCAAAACCAACTTAACTTGTTTGGTGTAGCCGCGATTATCCACAATTGCAGAACCCTTAGTGCCAACTATCTTTTTTAGTTGCGAACGTATTTTATTAAGTACTTGTGGCGGCAGATTTGTATCGCCTGTAAAATCTAGATCAGAGTAAGAAAACTCGTAGTGAATATCTCCATTGGGATCAATCTTGGTGACAGTTGTTTGTAGCGTGATCACAGTCGCTGGCTGTTTGAACGGAGGTAAGGGTTTACCTGCAATCGACATTACCATGTCCATATTTACAGTCATAACTGCACTTTGCTTAAAGTTGGCTGCTGGTTGGAAACGCAATTTTTGTTTAGTTCCAGTTCCTACATTGAGCAATTCTATTTGAGGTTGTTTGACAGCGAAGGAAATTTTCGTACTATTATTGACTATTTGTTTGGCTGCTAATGGAGTTTCTGCTTTAACTGGTGTGACAGAAGGCTGTAATCCCAATTCAGCAATTAAAAAAATCATCCCACCAATCACAAAGGTTCTTTTCATCAGATTTACCAAGGATAAGATTGATTTGCATCTTAGCTGATTAAGCTACAAAAGCGCCAACCCAGGATATTACGTTCGGTGAATTATGATTAAGTTGCAATTTTAATTTTCTAAGCTCACCCTCAGCTGAGGAATAGAACTATCTTATCTGATTTGGCAAGAGGGGCTGAACTCAAAATAATTCCAAATATTCTGTTTGTTCCCAGTCAATTACTTGCTTTGAATCCTCATCTAGAGCCTGATCAGCAACATTCCCAAAAAGCGGTTTATCTCACTCTATTCATCTTAATTATGCTCATAGTGACATCTCCTACACTTGTGGTTCGCAGTAAGTGTAGGCTTCCAAGACAATCCGGCTACTGCTTAGGAGGCTCTTGGCTTTAAGAACGGAATGCCCTACCGCTCTATTCTTTATATTTATAGCTGCGTTATGGTCACGGTCAAGACTGCACCCACAACTAGGGCAGTTATGCCATCTCTGATGCAGTTTCTTAGGAACTTTGAGGCTGCAATTAGAACAATCTTGACTCGTCCTAGAGGCTTTAACTGGGATAACCAACAAACCAGCATTTTCGGCTTTGAAAGTCAGTATCGACAGAAAGCTTGACCATCCAGCATCAAGTACAGATTTAGCCAATCGAGTACGTGCAAGTCCTTTTACATTCAAATCCTCAACTGCAACGACATCATATTTTTTCAATAAGTTGTTAGCAGTTTTGAAATGAAAATCTTTGCGTTTATCAGCAACTTTTTTATGCTGTTTTCCCAACTGTTTTACCGCTTTTAATCTTCTGTTGCTCCCTTTCTGGCGTCGGGAAACACGTTTTTGAATGACTCTTAAACGTTTTTGAGACTTGCGATAGTGTTGGGGGATGGTAACAGTTTCACCTTCAGAAGTAGTCAAAAACTCCTTTAAACCAACATCAACCCCAATAATCGAATCTGGGTCAAAGTCAGATTTAATTGTTGGAACAGTCGCATCTTCCAAACTGAGAGTTACATAGTAGCCATCAGCTTTTTTAGTAATAGATGCAGTTTTAATTTTGAACCCAGTGGGTATTGGGCGATGCCAAATCACTTTGATTTTATCCAGTTTTGGAAAATCAATTGAATCGCCTTGCAAACAGGTTTCTTTGATTTGTGGATAGGTCAAAGTTCGGTAGCGATTACGTAGTTTAAACCTCGGCTTACCGCTACGTTTCCCGTTACTATCACCTTGAAGAAAACGGTCAAAACTTGCCTGAACCCGTTTCACTACATCCTGCAAAACTTGTGAATAAATATCCCCATAATGAGGATGAGTTTTTTTCAGGTTGGGTAGGGTTTTCTTCTGTGAATAGTAATCTGGATTATCCCTTAACTCTGGAAGATGACAAACAAGAGGACAAGCATTAATCGAACAACGATTTTTTTCATACCAGTTAAATCTATCAGTCAACAAATAGTTGTACTGGGTGCATAACATAGACAACCATCTGTCTATCTCTGCTGCCTGTTGTTTTGTTGGTCGTAGTCGGTACTGGTAAGCCGTCCTCACAATTGCTCCCCCTTGATTAAAAGTATTATCTCATAGCGGGTAGACGTTGGGTCACATTCATGAAAGATTCAAGGGTCATAGGCTGAATCAACTACGGCAATATGCAGTGAACAAAGACAAGACAATTACTCAAATTGTTGAAGACTCGATCGACTCGCTGCCGAATACAGAAAATAGCGATTCCTCCTCGACCCCTCGTCCTCTCAAACCGTAGGTTTGATTTGGTTAGGGGTCAACGTTTTTCATGTGCAAATTAAAGCAAGGGAAGCTTAATCCTAGTAATCTGGTTTATGTGTAGATGTCTTGAGTATGCCGTAAAATTTTTCTGTAAAAAACAAAATTTTCATTTCCAGCATATGAGTAATACACAAGCTTTGTATATTGTCAAGCGCCCTACTGGAAATTGCGAAATCGTCCCCAGCAACCTGGTTGGGGACGATAATCCGGACATTATAGAACAATGGGGGCCTTTTACTTCCCAAGAAGAAGCGATCGCCCGTCGCATTGGATTAATCAGGGCTGGCAAATGCCAACCAGTTTAGTTAGGAGTTAGGAATTGGGAATTGGGCACTTGTACTGAGCGAAGCCGAAGTATTGGGAATTAGAAATTGGCAATTATTTCTCCCTCATCTCCCTTGCACCCCTGCGCCCCTGCACCCCTGCACCCCTGCACCCCTGCACCCCTACTCTCTATCTCCCATTTCCAAAAACCTGCCCCACAAAGGGCATGGTTTTTTTATTTTTCTGCATTTGTAGTACCTTTAGCAGCAATTTGTTTGCCTACCACTTCCACTGCTTTAGCGAATTGGGGATCTGCTAGTGTAGCGAGTTTATCGCGTTCATTGAGCCATAAGTTCTGTCGCTGAGCATCAGTCAACTCTACCTTAATATCTGGATCAATCCCATGCTTATTAATATCTTTATCATTGGGCGTGTGGTATTTAGCAATAGTCACTGCTATTCCTGAACCATCTTCCAAAGGACGTACTGATTGTACTAGCCCCTTACCAAAGGTTTGAGTCCCAACTAGAACTGCACGCTTATTATCCTGCAACGCCCCTGAGAGAATTTCGCTGGCACTGGCTGAACCTTTATCCACCAACACTACCAGAGGTTTATTCGTTAAAGCGCGCCCATTGGCTACTTCTCGTTCTCGCTCACCTAGGCGGTCAATTGTGGAAACAATTATACCTTTATTCAGCCACATGCGGGCAATTTCCACACTAGAGAATAGTAAGCCACCTGGATTACCACGTAGATCCAGAATATATCCAGCTACCTTTTTCGATTCTAAATCTTTAATGGCGTTTTGCATTTCCTTGCCAGCATTGGCGCTGAACTGGTTCAGGCGAATGTAACCAAGGTTGCCCACTGGTGTTTGCTTTTGGGAATACTTAACAGGATGGATTTCAATCCGCGCCCGTTTGATATCAAATTGTTTGATTTGTTTGTTACGCCTAATTGTCAGTTTGACACTTGTTCCGGCTTCACCTCGGATTAGAGATACTGCCACGTTAGTATCCATACCCTTGGTGCTTTTGCCGTTAATTTGCAGAATTTCATCTTTTGCCAGAATTCCCGCCTTAAACGCAGGTGTATCTTCAATTGGCGCAATCACAACTAGTTGCTTGGTTTTTTCATCCAGACTGATTGTGATACCAATACCTGTGAGTTCTCCAGAGGTATCCACTTGCATGTTCTTGAATTCCTCTGGATCCATAAACCGGGTGTATGGATCGTTGAGCTTTTTCAGCATTTCCCGGATGGACTTGTAAGCTTCTTGCTGACTACTGTAGGACTTGTTCAAGTATTCCTTACGAACAGCCTGCCAATCTACTTGATTAAAAGTACCATCTACGTATTGGCGGTTAACAATTTGCCAAACTTCGTCTACCGTTTCCTTGGGACTCGCTTTAAATAAAGCTTGACCTCGTGAGTGAATGCCAAGGCTAGTAACTGCGATCGTGGAGAGTGTTACTGCCGTAGCACCCAAAACAAGCCTATTTTTTGTAATCACCATAATGACAGCTTTGTCAGAGGGAAAAAATTATAGTCAGTATGCCCAATCTAACACAGGGTACTACTGTAACGGTCGAGCATGTATTTCAATTTCTTCATTAAAATACTTGACAATCCGGCGAACTAGGGTATCGGGCATTGGGTATCGGGTATCGGGGATTGGGTATTTGGAAAACCTTTCTCCAGTCCCTAGTCCCCAGTCCCTAGTCCCCAGTCCCCAGTCCCTAGTCCCCAGTCCCCAGCCCCCTCATGGTTCTACCCAGCGTCCATCTGCTTTAATTAGGTTGATCAACTCTTCAACTCCTTGTGTTTCTGGAACTTTTTTAATTTCTTCTCTACCACGGTACAAAGAAATGTAACCAGGGGTCTTGCCAACATAGCCATAGTCGGCATCAGCCATTTCTCCAGGCCCATTCACAATACAACCCATGACTGCTATATCTAACCCAGTCAAATGCTTGGTGGCTTCGCGGACTTTGTGTAAGACTTCCTCTAAATTAAACAAAGTGCGTCCACAGGAAGGACAAGCAACATATTCCACCATTGTTTTCCGCAACCCTAAAGCTTGCAGAATGCTGTAGCACACAGGAATTTCGTTTTCTGGTGGTTCTGTTAGTGACACCCGAATTGTATCTCCAAGTCCATCAGCGAGCAATGTGGCAATACCAGCCGTGGATTTAATGCGTCCGTATTCACCATCACCGGCTTCTGTCACGCCCAAATGCAGAGGATAATCCATACCCAGTTCATCAAAGCGCTTTGCCAACAGGCGATAGGCGGCTACCATCACAGGTACCCGCGAGGCTTTCATGGAAATGACTATGTTACGGAAATCTAAAGATTCACAAATGCGAATGAATTCTAAAGCAGATTCCACCATTCCTTCTGGGGTATCGCCGTAGGAAAACAGCATCCTTTCAGCAAGGGAACCGTGATTGACCCCGATTCGCATCGCTTTACCTTGATCACGTAAAGAAACCACCAGAGGTTCTAAGGTTGCGCGGATTTTTTCACCAATTTCATCAAATTCAGCTTTAGTATATTCTGTTCTATTGGGGTTTGGTTTTTCAAATACATACAACCCTGGATTAATCCGTACTTTTTCTATGTGCTTGGCGACTTCCAGGGCAATTTTCATGCCATTGTGATGCACGTCGGCAACAATTGGCACTTCTTGGTAAGTTTTAATTAATTTTTGTTTGATTTCTGCCAATGCCACAGCGTGAGCTATGCTTGGGACTGTAACGCGGACAATTTCACAACCAATTTCGTGCAAACGACGAATAGCCGCAACGGAACCATCGATATCAAGAGTGTCTTCGTTAATCATCGACTGCACCACCACGGGGTAGCCACCGCCGATGGTGACATTTCCCACTTTTACAGGTCTGGTTTTACGCCGCTTGATAGTTGTATCAAATGTTGGTTGGCTTGATGTGGTGTCGGATGTTGTGGGGGTTGGCAGAGTTTGCATAACCTTAAGTTGGTGAATTTGCTGTAGCTCAATATCAAATGGAAAAATCTCTGTCTCTCAGATTGCCACAGTAGGAGCTTTTGTGGACGATGAGATCGCAAAAAATAAAATAAAGACTCAGGTGAGGAAGGATCAGCAATTCAAAATTCTAATTTGGTTTGAATGGGCGATCGCTCTCTTACTGAGTTATAAATGTTATCACCAGGGACAACAATTTTATGCTCCAACCTTCAAGTCCTTTAATTCACTCAGTTTCTGGGGGTGCAGCTTTAATTACCACTGTCCTCAAGATCAGTATCCAATTTCCAAATCGATAGATGCAAGTTATACAAACCGTGTCTAGACTATACGTTTATTGTAGAGACAGAAGGGAAAAACTATAGTTTGCAGTTTTTTCAGTGCAGCTGGATGAATAAGCAAGAGATTCATTTTGAAGAGTTACTACTCTTTGATTGTAAAAAAATAAATATATTGTATATTCAATTTATAAAAAATGAGTATCAATAAATCAATTAATAAAGTATTAGATAACAGTTCGTTTCGTGTATTGTTTTCACTGTTGATAGCTAACACTTTTATATTGTTTGTCGGTTTAATAGAACAATTATTGAAAAATCAAAATTTATGCCAAATTAAAGAATCAATTTTGCACTGTTCTTCTAGCCAAGTATTAGCTGTGATAAGATTAGATAATATTGAGGGTTTTAGTATTTTAGCAGCAGCCTCTTTATATCTATTAGAAAGTAGACAACGTAAACAAGAAGCAATTTACAAAGCTTGGCAGATAATAGATAATGCAGCAGCGGCAAAAGTATTAACTAGCTATGCGAGAGTCCAAGCACTTCAAGATTTAAACAATTACGGTATTTCCCTAAAAGGACTGGATGCAACATACGCTAATTTAGACGAGATCAATCTGGCAAAAGCCAACCTTAGTAAGGCTAACTTTCCTATGTCTAGCTTCATGAACGCTAATCTTACCTATGTGAATCTCAGCAATGCTATCCTCGCCAGTACTAACTTCACAGGTGCTAATCTCAGTAATGCTGACCTTAGCGATGCTGAACTCTTCAATGCAGACTTCACAGATGCTAATCTCAGCAATGCCAATCTCAAAAATGTAATTTTCGGTAGAAGAATCAACAATGGTGAAATCCAACTTGCCACCCTTATAAATGCTGACCTTAGCAAAGCTATTCTCATTAATGCTCAGTTTTTGACTCCTGAACTAGTTAAATCTGCTAAAAACTGCGAAAAAGCAATTTACGATGAAAAATTATGTGCTGCACTTAGTTTAGTATAGACTTATAAGCTAATTGTTTAATATATATATAGCAGTCCTAAATCATTCGTGAGAAACAAGATACCCGACTTCTTTGAGAAGTCGGGTATCTCAAGCTTTCAATTCTCACAAATCAAATAATATTGCTATATACTCATCTTCGATTAACTATTAAATCGAATTTTATTTAAGTTTGTGACAAATCCTGAATCCGTAGAGAAAGAAATATTGTTGTTAACTTTAGGTTGCGACGATAATGTTTACTAAGTGAAGTATTGTCTTCAGTTAAGTCAATCGTAGTAATTAAAAAATAAACGCAAATTTTAGATGAACATACAAAGAACAACCCAACTACCAATTCCCCAACACTTTAACCCCAATCAGGTCGGCGAAGTCTGGCGTGTACCTTACCAACAACGCGCCGTAAAAGCTGAAGCATGGGCAAAACAACACGATATCAAACCCGCATCTTTAGATAAAACGCGGATTTGCCTCCTTTTAATTGATGTACAAAATACCTTCTGCATTCCAGAATATGAATTATTTGTTGGTGGTAAATCTGGAACTGGTGCAGTAGATGATAATCGACGTTTGTGTGAGTTTATCTATCGTAATTTGCAAGAAATTACGACAATTATACCAACATTAGACACCCACAAAGCGACGCAAATTTTTCATCCGATTTTTTGGGTGAATGCCGCAGGCGAACATCCTACACCAGCAGCTACTAGTATTACTCCAGCAGATATTGAACAGGGTATCTGGAAAGTTAACCCAGCAGTTGCTTATAGTATTACTAATGGTGATTACGAATTATTAAAAAAACATGCTTATTTTTACGTAAAAAAACTCACTCAAGATGGTAAATATCCTCTCATAGTTTGGCCTTATCATTCTATGTTAGGTGGCATTGGTCATGCTTTGGTTTCATCGGTAGAGGAAGCAATATTTTTTCACTGCATTGCTCGTCAGAGTCAAACGCAATTTGAAATTAAAGGTGAGAATCCCTTAACAGAAAATTATTCAATTTTACGTCCAGAAGTATTGGAAGATTTCGAGCAACGTCCACTCGCCCAAAAAAATACAGGTTTGATTAAACAACTTTTAGAATTTGATGCTGTCATTATTGGCGGTCAAGCTAAAAGTCACTGTGTAGCCTGGACAATTGAGGATTTATTAACAGAAATTAAACAGGTAGATGCTACCTTGGCTAAAAAAGTTTATTTGCTAGAAGATTGCACTTCCCCCGTTGTCGTTCCGGGTGTTGTTGACTACACAGAACAGGCAGATGCAGCTTTTACAAGGTTTGCTGAAGCCGGGATGCACATAGTCAAATCTACTGAATTTGGGAATTGGGCATAGGTCAGGAGTTAGGAGTTAGGAGTTAGGAGTTAGGAGTTAGGAGTTAAGAGTTATTTCTCTCTCATCTTTCCAACTCTCTAATTTCTATGATCTTGATTACTTCAGATAATCTTTTGGATCTTTTGCTACCCAACCTAAATCTGAACTAGCACGCATTTCAAAATGAAGATGAGGTTGTTTGGAAGTGGGTTGTCCAGTAGTACCGACTGTTCCTAGCAAGTCTCCTTTGTTGACTTGCTGACCAACGCTAACTTTGATGCTTTCAAGTTGGGCGTAGCGGCTTTGAAGTCCGCCACTGTGGTTAATAATTACTAATTTGCCGTAAGTACCTTGGTCTTTAGCAAATACTACCGTTCCAGGGGCGATCGCTTCTACGGGAGTGCCTACTGCTGCTAATAAATCTACACCACTATGAAAGAACACTTCACCAGTACTAGGATTAACCTGCCAGCCATAAGGTAATACTACAGTTGTCGTTTGTGCTAAAGGATACCCTGCTATAGATACACTGCTGCTTGCTTCTCTACCAGCAGGCGCAACAGACGCCCTAACAGGGCGATTCGGTGATGTAATTGCCGACGGAATAAACACGATTCTAGGGTTTTGTTGACAACCATTCACCTCAAAGAGCGTATCCGCACGAACTTTATATTTTGCTGCCAGTTGTCGCCAAGTTTGTCCACTGGGCACTTCCACAACGATCCCGTTGAAGGGAGCAATTTGAAGTTCGCTACCAACAGTAAGACCGCCATTTCTCAAAGCTGGATTCATATCAATAATTGTTGCAGGATTGAGATTGTAGCGCTGGGCTATGCTGTCCAAAGTTTCACCACGAGCAACTTTATGACGCTGGAAGCGAGATAGGGCTGGAGTCGGGCAACCCGGTACAGCAGCATCAGCACTGTTGAAGTTTGGAAGTGTCGATACAAGCCCGACAGCGCCGACCAAGGTACAGAGCAAAAACAGACGATAGGGAAAAGTCATATATATACTTCAAGAGAGCGCTAATTTTAAATTTTAGATGGCAAGCCTGGGGATGGGGGAGATGGGGAGCAGGGGAGCAGGGGAGCAGGGGAGCAGGGGAGCAGGGGAGATGGGGAGATGGGGGGATGAGGGGGATGAGGGGGATGAGGGGGATGAGGGGGATGAGGGAAATAAGTAATGCCCGATGCCCAATACTTCGGCTTACCTCGACTTCGCCCTTACCTCGGCTTCGCTCGGCACAAGTCGGCTACGCTCAGGACAAGCTCGGCACAAGTGCGAGAGTACAAGTGCCCAATGCCCCATTCCCAATTCCAAAATCTTTTGTTTTTCTATCTAAATGCATCTGTCAAGTTGCCGTTTGCTTGACTACACTTAGAAATTAGCAACTGCACTGCTGTCCTTAAACTTAATGATTATGAAATTATCCTTAAAGCAACTGGCTATTTATCTATCTATACTGGCGATCGGTGGCGGTGCAGGTTTGTTAAGTAGTCGCTATCTATTGCCACAAAATCGCTCGTTTCAACAGTTAAAAAATGTCACAGTGGCTTTGCCTCCAGAATCAGTAGTACCTAATTCTGTAAGTGGAATCAATGGGTCTACTGGAGGCGATAATGTGAATTTTATTGCCACGGCTGTACAAAAGGTCGGCCCGGCGGTGGTACGAATTAATGCTACCCGCAAAGTTCCCAATCCCATCTCTGATGCTTTGAAAAATCCCTTCTTCCGCCGATTTTTTGGGGAGGATGAGCAACCAATTCCCCAAGAGAGGATTGAACGTGGTACAGGTTCAGGATTTATTTTGAGTGAAAATGGAGAATTGCTGACTAATGCTCATGTGGTCGCTGATACAGATACAGTACAAGTGACCCTCAAAGATGGTCGGACTTTTGAGGGGAAGGTGGTGGGAGTTGATGCCATCACAGATGTGGCAGTAGTAAAAATTCCCGAAAATAAATTGCCCACTGTAAAGCTGGGCAATTCCCAAAATTTGATTCCTGGACAGTGGGCGATCGCAATTGGCAATCCTTTGGGTTTAGATAATACTGTCACCATCGGCATCATCAGCGCAACAGACCGCACCAGCGCTCAAGTTGGTGTCCCAGATAAGCGAGTCAGTTTTATCCAAACCGATGCGGCAATTAACCCAGGTAACTCCGGTGGCCCTTTGTTAAATGCCCAAGGTGAAGTTATTGGTGTTAACACTGCTATCCGTGCTGATGCTCAAGGACTCGGTTTTGCCATTCCTATTGAAACTGCTGCCCGCGTTGCTAATGATCTGTTTACCAAAGGGCGTGCAGAACATCCTTTTTTGGGAATCGAAATGGCAGATTTATCTCCCACTAAAAAACAGCAGATAAATCAAGAAAACAAGCTTAACATTCAACAGGACACGGGCGTTGTCATTAAAGGAGTCATGGAAAATTCGCCAGCAACAAAGGCAGGACTGCTTCCTGGAGACTTAATTCAAAAAATTAACGGTAAGCCAGTTAAAATAGCAGCCCAAGTGCAAAAGCTGGTAGAGTCCAGTTCAGTTGGCGATATCTTGACAATCGAAGTTAATCGCAACGGGAAAATTCAGACTTTCAAAGTGGAGTCAGGAACTTATCCCAGCAAATAGTTAGGAGTTAAGAGTGAGGAGTGAGGAGTTAAGAATGAGAAATCGTGGTTTGAAGTTTGGAACAAGGAATTTGCTTTTTAAAGCTTTCCTTAACTCCGCGCCTCCTGTACGGGCGCAAAGCTTTGCGCCCCTCCCACCTCATAATTCATAACTTTTGATCTAAATGCATTCTTTGTTCCATCTGACGTAAGAAATACCCTGTCATCATCGCTGATGCTAATAGCCCCGCTAAGTTATCCCTATCTGTAGTAATTTGCACATTGAAATTTTCCGGGGGAAGCATTCCCACCAGCCCTTGGACGTTCTGGGAGATGATTTGTTTAATTTCGGGGCTGACGGACTGAGCGACGCGAGCTAGAACTTCAGGAGACTGATGCTGCAAATATTTGAGTAACGGATTAGAGTGTTCCTCAAAGTGGTCGTTAAGAAGTTGGTTAGGGTGTTCCTCAGAGTTGTCATTCAAAAAGTTAGGATCAAACACCATTGGCAATTTTTTTTAGCTGAGTTGCTAATTCTACTTTAAACCATAGTACAAGGGTTATGCATTCTCCACGGGTATACCCTTTGCCTCTGCCCTAGGAAAGTAGGCAGATAGGGGATTGGGGATCGGGGATCAGGGATTGGGGATCGGGGATTAGGAAGAATTGATGACCATATTTCTATTTCTTCCCCAGTCCCCAGTCCCCAGTCCCCAGTCCCTAGTCCCTAGTCCCTAGTCCCTAGTCCCTAGTCCCCAGTCCCTTATTCTGCTACTGCTTCTGGTTGTTCTTTGAGTGTGAGGTCTAGTTCTAGTTGTTGTTCTTTTTGATTATTGGACAATATCTGAGGAAGCTGCTCGATTTGGAAATATTGATGAAATTTTGACGTTACTTGTAACGAGTAGGAGCGAGAATCATTATCTCGGCGTTTACGTACAAAACCGAGTTCGACCAGTTCTGGAACATGTTGATATGCTCCTGAACCGCGTAATTCAATCAATTCGCTTTGCAGTATGGGGCTATTGAGAGCGATCGCGGCTAAAGTACGCAATGCGCCTAAACCTAATTCTACGGGAATTAGCGTTTGTACTAAGTCATGGAAGTCAGGCCGCAGTTGCAGACTGTAACCATTTGGAGTTTCTACAACTTCTAAGGCGCTATCTCGACGGGCATAGTTGTCTATCAGCTCAATTATGCCTTCTTCAACTGTGGCGCGATCGCACGCGGCATACTCGGCGATTTCGCCGAGCGACAAGGGCTTACCCTTTAAGTAGAGAATCGCTTCTATCTTAGTCGCTGTGACTGTAGTCATTTGTCATTAGTCATTTGTCATTTGTCAATTGTCAGTTGTCATTTATCATTAGCAACTGACAATTGACCAGGATGATAACTGGTGTGTGGGATTATACTAGAATTTACGAAAAAAATCAAGCTATGTGTTGACATGAGCAGATTTGGTTAGTGGCTCGTCCAAAATTTTTGTAACATAATTGACTTGTTACAAGCCTCGACTGCTGAGGATAAATTCTGCGATCGCTAAATCTTGGGGAGTGGTCACTTTTAAATTTGTCTCCTCACCTGGGACAATTTGCACTTCGATACCGCACATCTCAAACAAAGCAGCATCGTCGGTTACTTCCCAGCCCTGACGAACGCCTTCAGCGTGACACTGTTTCAACAACTTGACATCAAATCCTTGGGGGGTTTGTGCTGCCCAAAGTCGTTGTCGGTCGGGTGTACTTTGAATTATGCCATTTTCGTCTACAACTTTGATCGTGTCTTTCACAGGCACGGCAGCAATTAAACCATGACATTGGCGAATAACTTCAGCACAAGAGTTAAGTAAATCTGGTGTCGCCAGACATCTAGCACCATCGTGAATTAATACTTGCTCTGCGGCTGGTGGCAGCGCTTGTAAGCCGTTGTAAACTGATTCTTGCCGGGTAGAACCGCCTTGAATGAATTCTACAGGTTTACTGAGCTTGAGGTCAGCGAGAATTACTTTGAAATCTGGCCAATCGGTGGGTTGGGAGATAATTCCTATCCACTCGATTGCACTAGCCGCCGCCGCCGCTTTCAGAGTCCAGGCAATAATTGGTTGCGATCGCACTTCAAGTAGGAGTTTATTACGGTTACTCCCCATTCTTTTTCCGATTCCCGCAGCTGGAATTAGTAAATACACAGAATTCCTCAATCTTAAAACTGGGGGCTGGGGACTGGGGGCTGGGGACTGGGGACTGGGGACTGGGGACTGGGGACTGGAAAATTTCCCTAATCCCTAATACCCAATCCCTAATACCCAATCCCTAATACCCAATCCCTAGTACCCAATCCCTAATATCCAATCCCTAATACCTATATTCCCCTAAAATAGGGAGCGAGTACGCGTCAATAAATATTATGCGAGTAGTAGCCCTTGTACCTGGCGGGATTGGCGATCAAATCCTGTTTTTTCCAACTTTAGATGACCTGAAGCGCTATTACCCGAACGCTCAGATAGATGTCGTTGTTGAACCCCGGTCAAAGGCTGCCTACCGGGTGAGCAAGTCAGTAAACGATGTACTGGTCTTTGATTTCAAAGACCGTAACAGTTTGGCAGATTGGGGCAACCTGGTAGGCTCAATTCGCGATCGCGAGTACGATGTCGCTATCGCTGCTGGGCAAAGCTGGCTGGTGGGTCTTTTGCTCTGGTTAACGGGAATTCCCAAACGCATTGGCTATCAGGGTAAAGGAGCCATTTTTCTCACCGATCCGGTCACGTTTAAACCGTCTCAGTATGCGGCAGCAGTTTACCACGACTTGCTGCAACCATTAGGTATTAAGTCTGCTACCCCGGAGTTAGCACTGAATGTCCCCAAACCAGATATTGAGTGGGGGCAAAGGGAACAAAAACGTTTAGGGGTGAATGAAACAGGGTATGTTCTAATTTATAACGGTTCTGACCAACCATCTTTGGCTACAGGTGAAAATACAATCTATCCTGTGAATAATTGGCAGGAAATTATTCAAGACTTTCAATACAAGCAACCAGATTTGCCTGTGGTGGTCGTTAAAAGAACTGAAAATGAGCAGTTTGTGCGATCGCTGTTAGAGTATTCTCCAGAAATCAAAGTGACTACCCCAGATGATATCGGTAAATTGGCTGCCATCATCGCCGGAGCGAATTTGATGTTATCTACAGACAGCGCACCACTACACCTGAGTGTGGCAGTGCAAACCTATACCATTGGATTATTTGGCCCCACGGAACCAGCAAAGTTGTTACCCAAAAACGATAGATTCCTTGCCATTAAATCCTCCACTGGTAGCGTGGCTGATATTTCGCCCAAAACTGTCTTAGAGAAAATCTGGGGTGGCTAAACCAGCAGGTTTCCCAAGAATCCTGGCAATGCAGAAATTTCATCGCACTCCTAGTTTGGTAAGTGCGTCTTAGCTGGCGAATACTAGCATCGAACAGATTTAGTCTTGAGCTTAGAACCTCTACCCAATTTTGGTGCTATTACCACCCAAAATCCGCTAAATTTAGCGGATTTTGGTTTTTTTATTCCAAAAAATTATCTAGCAAAGCTTTATTAAATAAGGTTTTAGAGAAAAGCTGTCAATAGTCAATAGTCAATAGTCAATAGTCAATAGTCCAAAAAAGCTTGATATTTGACTATTGATAAATTCCCCATCCCCCATGCCCAATTCCCCATTCCCCATTCCCAATTCACCATTCCCAATTTTTTAAAATATCTCAAACAGAGCATCATCTAATTCATATCCCAGCATTTGCGACATAGATTTCAGCCGCGATTGCCACGGAATATTTTGCTGTTTTAACCAATCACCCAAAACAAAAATTTTGTGCATCAAAAAAATTTCTAAAGCTTCAGGATTGTACTGAATACCTTCTTTAGAACTGAATTGGTGTGGTACTAGCATGGCAGTATAACGAGCTAATTCCTTTTTCCAATCTAGTAAAAATGGCAACCAGGGATATTTGGCATCCAAACGGACGAACCACAGCCGCAACTCTGGAATTTCTGAAAGTTCTCGCGGATCGCCAGGTTCTAGCGGATAGTCAATATCAAACTGTACCTGCTGTTCATGGGAAGCGACTCCCTCTTGCAGCAGTTGCTCAATTATCGTTAATGCAGGCGACAGATCCAGATTGTTAATGGAGTCAGTATTGATTGCGATCGTGATTGTCATTGACTCACCAGCCACTTTTTTTATGCTCAACAGTAGCATCGAGAATCCACAGTAACAGCTTTCAGCGATTCACGCTAGATTTGCCGCATAGCAAAATCAAAATACGATTTGTCAACATTTGAAGAAAAATCGTCACTCTAGGCATTCTCAAGCGCGATCGCTAACAACTACCAAAGGTACGATTATCACCAGCCAACTTAACATTTAATCTCTCTCACCTCCCTTTCGCAGCAGCAACACCTGCCATGTGGTGGACATTTTTAACAATTTTAAGTTAAAGTTGTAATGAGTTTGTTTTAGATTAGGGTGTGGCGAAGTAACCGTCAGCAAGCAACCAAAATCATCACCTCAAACTGTGAATTTCGCAGCAACCACAAGCAACAACACAGCTAAAGGCGATAATGTGGCGTGTAATATCCTTGTATATAAAAAAACTAATAAACATTGAAATGGGAAAATTCCCTTAGTAGTTAACAGATTTAACTATGCAAAAACAAGCAATATCTACAAAACCAATTCGTTCGTTAGAAGATGCGCTTGAGCGGTGTCAGATACTGGGTATGCGTGTTAGCCGCCAGCGTCGCTTTATTTTAGAACTGCTGTGGCAAGCAAATGAACATCTTTCTGCTAGAGAGATTTACGATCGCCTCAACCACCAAGGTAAAGACATTGGTCATACTTCTGTTTATCAAAACCTAGAAGCCTTATCAAGTCAAGGCATAATCGAGTGTATTGAACACTGTGACGGGCGTTTATACGGCAATATCAGTGATTCTCACAGCCATGTTAACTGTATTGATACCAATCAAATTCTGGATGTGCATATAGAATTGCCAGAAGAATTTATCCGTCAAGTTGAACAACAAACAGGAGTGCGGATTACTGAATACAGTATTAATTTTTATGGATATCGCAATCTGCAAGAAAAAGTATAACAAAACGTCAGTGGTCAGTGGTCAGTGGTCAGTGGTCAGTGGTCAATCACAATTAAGTAGGAGGCATGAAGCAGGAGGGAAAAGCCTTTTGAAGAGGGTTTTTCTGATTGGTATTTTATATTTAATTATGTCCACCTACTTAACACCATTTGGGATTTAGGATTTGGGATTGTCAAAGAGTTATTAGTAATGACTTTGAACATTGCATATGTAAAAATTATTGTTCAAATTGGTATAACAACTGACAACTGACAACTGACAACTAACAACTAACAACTAACAACTGACAACTGACCACTAACAACTAACAACTGACAACTGACAACTGACAATTGACAACTGACAACTAACAACTGACAACTGACAACTAACAACTGACAACTACTCATGATCATAATCACCAGGATTAACACCAAAAACTGTTTCATCCTCGGAAGCATCATCATATAAATCTATTGGCGAAATAGGTTCTCCTTCCAAGCTTTCAATTAGCTGCATATTAGAAGTATTTTTAAACCAAATATCTGTGTTGGCTGTAGAAATATTGACATTGAGAAGAGATTGCTGTAGAAGTATATTTTTCAGCATTTGAAACTGCTCTAGGGAGAACAAAGCACCATTGAGGGCGGCAGTTTCTCTGTTAGTCTCAGAAAGAATGGCATCAACTAAGCAGGCATTAGTCAGATTAACAGTTTGAAGATCCACTCCGGTGAGGTTAGCGCCAGCGAGGTTAGCACCGATGAGGTTAGCACCATTGAGGTTAGCGCCTGCTAAATTCGCCCCAGTTAACACAGCATCAGATAAATTGGTCTGTTCAAGATTTGCCCCAGCTAACATTACTTGCGATAAAAATGCTTTTGAGAGGTTGATTCCAGCCAGGGATTGGGAGCATATTCGCTTGATGAAACTGTTATTAGATAAAACTGCTGCTTTACCAAGCAATACCAGCAGTGCTTCTGGATAGAACTCTGCCATATTGGCTGGATTCCCGCAAGGGCAAAAGATGACTTTTGTTTCACGGTGACAAGCACTCAGTAATAAAAATATATTTACTCCCACATTGGCGTTGATTTGCTCTACATTCACCGGATTTTGCAATGTGTGAAAATTAGTTAAGGCTTTGTGTACTATGCCTTCATCTAACCAGCGACCTTGACAATAAGCACGCCAGAAAGACTCAAGACGTTGCAATAAAACTTCTAAAGAAAAATTGCTATTTTGCTGATGCCGTAAAGTTTCAATTGCTAATTCTTCAATTTCTGGAGTGAGAATGCCAAAACCGAGTAAATTGTAGAGGTGCTGGGCAACGCTAGAGGGAGAATCAAGAATAAAACTAAGCGTTCCATAAGCATCCTCTTGGCATTCAGTCAAGCTTTGCAATTGAGCAGCAATAGCTTCAGCACACAAGTATTCTCCTAATTTGGGGTGGGAGAATTCAGTTTTGAGTCGGGAGTCGGGAGTGGAGAAAGTTCTGAAATAAAAAGCTGGTAGGGTATTTGGATTAAATTCTTCAGGTAGGATAACTTGATGGCGATCGCTGTGTAAAATTTTGAGGGCGATTTGTTGCATCACATCAAGTAAATCTTGGGGATGGCGACCATTAAGTAGATTAGCGATCGCTTCTGGTGTACGGTGGATATGAGCTGCTCCTGACCGCAATAGCATTGTTGTGATTTTGCCAGTTAGCGGATAGCCCAATAACCATTGGCTGAGGCGGTGGTGAATTTCCCATACTAAGACAGCGCTGGTATTTTTAGGACTGTTAGTGGTTAACTGCAAGACCAAATCATCAATGAGTCCATCACGGTGCAAAACGCCTAACAAATACAGCATTAAAGGTTGGTGGACAAGGGCAGAGAGTTCTGGTGACTGAGATTTGCTAGCAAATAACCCCGTCTGCTTTAAGAAAGTAAAGTAGTTTTGAGCAATAGGTAAAGATAGCACTTTTGCCCATTGTTGAAACCATTGTTTAAGTTCTTCCACATCCAACGGCTGGATAGAAATTCGTTTGAATTGTAGCAGTATATCCGGGGCGATTTCTGGCAAAATCGCTGTTCGACTTGTCAAAATTATTTTATGTCGTCCCTCAGATTGAAATTTTAATAACTGCTGAATAAAATTTGCTTTTGCTTTTTTACTCTGTCGAGAAGCGGGCAACTCATCTAAACCATCAAGCAGTAACAGACAGCGGGGATGCTGTTGTTCCAACCAAGTGCTAAGGTGAGTGTGAGAATTAACCAGAAAACCAGAATTGAGAGTTTCTCCTAAAGTCTTGCCGTACTTTATATCACGCAGTCTAATGATTATGGGCATCCAGTTAGGATAAAGTTCCTGTGCCACTTGTGCTGCCCAAATTTGACAGAAACTCGTCTTACCGTAACCAGATTCCGATTCAATGACGGCAATAGTTTCTAAATCAGCTAGTTGTTGCTGTGCCCATGCTTTTAAGTTAATTGGTGAAGCAATCTTTGGATCTGGCTTTGAACTACTTTCCTCTACTGGCAAACCTGTAAGGTTAACATAAATATCCTTAAGAGCAAAGGATTCCATCAGCAAGGGTGTACTAAGGCTTTGCAGCAAACTTGCTCGGTAATTTTCTCGGTGCAAATCAATTTTGTCACCTACCAAAGAACTGGAGGATGTTGCTAACACCCCAGAAACAGAATTTTGCATATCGCTAGCGGCACCTAAGCGGACAAATTTTTGTAGTTGGGCTAAAGGTGGGGCATTTTGGGCAATAACTGTTAGTAGGTATCCAGGAAGGGCATGTGACAAGCGCTGAGTTAACAGTTTAGCTTCTAATTCTTCTGCACCGTTGGCGACAAACCAAGCTACAGTGGCGTTGTTCATCTGTTGCACTAGTAATGAGTCTGCCATTAAACTAAGTGCTTGTTCAGCTTGAGTGTCAGTCAATTTACCAGGGCTGAGCGTTTTCAATAAGCCTTGCAGTTTGGCATCCTGGAGAAGAAGTTTGCCGACTCCCTCTTTGGCTATTTTGAGTTGGGCGGGTATCATCGCCCGGTTTAGCCAAGGTCTTTGTAGGCTTTCTTCTTGGTCTAAAACTTGTTGTAGAGCTTGGAGATAGGCAATTTGAAACGCCAGCCATGTACCCTCGTTACGTTTTAGAGCTTTTTTTTGGCTCAGGCTACGCAACAGATGTTCACTCAATACAGCAATTACAGAAATTTCTTGCCAAACAGCCCCACTAGACAGTTCCAATACCTCTACTAAAGTACAGATGTCAAACGGCATGAGGCTTTTGACTTCCATATCCTGAACAATACGGTAGGCAATACCTGCCAATTGCCCAGATGAAAATTCTCTGATTTGTTTGATTTGGATATGGCGTTCTGCCAACCAATGCCGTATGTTCAAGTTCATTTAGTTACATACTTAATATCTGCCTATGGCAATTATCATCCATTTATTACTTGGCGAAAACAAGTAACAATGGTAGGAACTCAGCTAAGTAGCCAAGCTGTTTGTTGACCATAAAAAAATAATGCTCGTGTATTTGAGCGGACTATGAGCGATCGCCCTCTAAAATTATTATTAATCGACCAAGACCCCATCTTCCAGCTGGGATTACGGGTCACTTTGTCAGAAATTCCTCGTTTGCAAGTGGTGTCCGCAGTACAAACAGATACAGCTGCCTTGCAGATACTAGCGCAACTCGCTACACAAGAATCTGACCAAGTAAATTTGGTGGTTTTGGAATTAGGTAATGGTCGCTTTAGTTACAGTCAACAGCAAGGTTTAGAACTCTCTCGTCAACTGAAAGCGTTATACCCCAAGTTGCCGATTTTGCTCCTCAGTTCTGTCACTGAAACACAACTACTTTTGGCAGCTAAAGCTATTGGTGTAGAAGGATACTGTCCTAAAGGCACTCCTGTGTCGGAACTAGTTGCTGCTATGGAAGAAGTCGCAGCTGGCGGTTCTTATTGGTTGGACGAGAGGATGCAGGGGGGCAGGGGAGCAGGGGGGCAGGGGAACTCGGGGCCCCCACGACCGAAGGAAGTGGGGATTAGGGGCAACAGGGGAGCAGGGGAAGCACTCCTAACTCCTAACTCCTCACTCCTAACTCCTAACTCACCACTCCCTTTCCGTAGGTTGCGGCAGAATTGGCGTTTGTCAGGAATTGGCCAGATTAATGCCACTTTAAGGGAAGTTACCGCACAGTTACAAACCCCTGGATTACCGCTACTAGATCGAGCAGTTATGGCTGGACAACGACGAGAACTGCTGGCGGCTCGTTGGCTGCTAAATCGCTTGTTGGTTTCACCACAGGAAAGACAACAGGAACAACAGCGAGAATTCATCTATTCTGAGCAGCAACCGTCTGCAATTAGTTCACTGAGTAGCAATCTTGATCAGGAAACCGTGATACCTGTACTTAGCCCAAGAGCGTTGCAAGCTGCTTTGTTTTCATCTTGTGTAACAAAATTACAATTTACTTTACAAAATTTGACAGATATTCCTTTGGAAATTGATATCCTCCGTGAAGATAAAAAACGAGAATTACTTTACCTGATTCTCCAAAAATTAGCCCAACAGTTAGATGAACTGCGTAATGCTCAAATCACAATTAATCAATTAGAAGATTTTAGATTAACCGTATTAATTGATTTATGGCAAGCAACAATTACAGATTTTTTTGGTAAATTCTCTAGAATTAAATTAGGTAAGCAAAATATAGAAATTGTCAATGTCTTGCTGCAAAATCCTAAAGTTGTGCAGATAGAGATTTTAAATCAAATTCCTCTAGTTATTGAATTATTTTCTTATTTAGTATTTCAAACAGATTTGTATGTTGATAATACCTTTTATCCAGCTGCGAGCAACGAAGCCAAGCTACAAGCAGAAAACATCCTAGAAAATATGTTGATTCAGGTGGCAAATAGTGTGATGCAGCCGTTGCTAAACTCTCTAGCAGATGTAGAAGCAATTAAGCAAGATTTTTATGATATAAAATTGATTTCTACGCGAGAGATTGAACGTTTTAGAAACAGTTTGTCGTGGAAATACCGGTGGAATAATTATGTTAAGGAAGCTGAAAGAATTTTTGAAAGCCGCTATGAATTATTTGTATTAACGCTTCGCGGTATTGCTAAAACTTCGATTTATGCTCCCCGTGGTCAGGAATTAGCACAGCTTTCTGGAATTCCTCTAGGAGTGACGCTGATTTTAGAATTTCGAGATGCGATCGCTCCACAGTTGCGATCGCTATTATCTTTTGTAGGAAGTGGTATTGTGTTTGTTCTCACCCAAATAATAGGCAGGGGTTTGGGTTTAATTGGTCGTGGTATTCTGCAAGGTATTGGCAGTGTATCGTTACAAGATAAAAACTTCAAACGAAACAATGAGCGGCCAAAATGAGGGATGGGGGGCATTGGGGCCCCCTCTGGGGTTGGGGGGCAATGGGGAGATGGGGGGCATTGGGGCCCCCTCTGGGGTTGGGGGGCAATGGGGAGAAATAACTAACTCCTGACAACTGACCACTGACCACTGACAAATGACTAATAACGATTTTATCGGACTTATAGTTTCTTATGGTTACGCGATCGCTCTACTAATCTTAGGTGAGGGACTGCGTAGGCTGTTTGATATCAAACCAGAACTAACGCGCAAAGTTATCCATATCGGTGCGGGAATGTGGGTTTTCGGTGTACTGCTGCTGTTTAAACATTGGGAAATCGGTATTGTGCCCTTTGCCACATTTATCGGACTCAACTACCTGTTCTACCGCTATCGGTTTATAGGCGCAATGGACACTGAGGACAGTTCACTAGGTACAGTCTATTTTGCTATTTCGGTGACACTGCTGTTCGGGTTATTCTGGCGACCAGACGGCCCAGTAGATAACGTTCCTATTGCTGTAGCTGGAGTCATGGCCATGACTTGGGGGGACGCCCTAGCGGCGTTAATTGGGAGACGCTTTGGCCAGCATAAATACCAAGTAGGAAATTCTGTGCGTTCCTGGGAAGGTTCAGCAGCAATGTTGCTGGTAAGTACAGTGGTAATATTCTTGGTGCTGCTGTTATTACCTGGTTCATCACTCAGCCCTCTAGCACAGCCTATTGCTATAGCAAGGGCCTGTTTGGCAGCGATCGTCAGTGCAACTTTTGCCACCTTAGCTGAGGCTGTCTCGCCTCACGGCACAGATAACCTGAGTGTCCCCTTGGTAGCCGCAGGGGTAGCATGGATAAGCTTAAACACATTTAATTAAAATATAGCTGGGGACTGGGGACTAGGGACTGGGGACTGGGTGAAAAGTCTTTTTGTGTCTAGGTTTTATCATCTGTTGATGTCCTAACACTAATGGCGACAGCTATACATTTAATTTGTACAACTACTTCATATGGTCGTTCTTTGTCATTAGTCCTTTTTCCTTTGTAAGAGGATGTTTGAAAAATCCTCTTGTTGGTATCAAAAGTTTTAGATCCCTCTAAACCTCCCTTTTTAAAGGAGACTTTGATTCAGGTTCCCCCCTTAAAAAGGGGGGGGACTAAAAGTGCCTAAAGTCACAACGAAACACTTTTCAAACAACCTCTAAATACTAATGACTAATGACTAATGACTAATGACTAATGACTAAACAGCTACCCTACTTACAAATTCCAATTGCGGCGAAAATGGAAGAAACTTTCTAAAAAGTCTTGCAAAGCAATGTTGCTATTTAACTTTTGTTTAGTCCACTCTCTTGCTGTTTGTTCGAGAATTTCTGAATAACTAGGATAGACAGCAGATAAATTTGCTAAATGCTTGACTGAAATCTTTTGTGATATGGCAACAGCAATCAGATTTATTAACTCTCTAGCTTCTGCCCCCAACACGGCGGCTCCTAAAATTTTTCCATTACTTAATACAATTAATTTACAAATACCTGTAGTTTCGTCACGTAGTTGAGCTGCTGTCACTGACTTATAATACTGCCGCAAGACTAAAACTTCATCTTGACTAAATTGCCGTTTAGCCTGTGCTTCTGTTAAACCTACTTGTGCCAACATTGGCTGAGAAAATATTGCCCAAGGAACGTACTGATAATTAACTTGGAACCTAGGGAAAAACAGAGCATTTTTCAGGGCGATTCTGGCTTCGTAATTAGCAACACTGGCAAAGTCGTAACCACCAATTACATCACCACAAGCGTAAATACGATGGTTAGTAGTTTGCAGTTTATGATTCACGGCTAGGCTACGCCGATGCCATTTAACTCCTACTGCTGCCAAATTCAGAGATTCAATATTAGGCTGCTGTCCTGTCGCTACTAAAATTTCATCAGTTTCAATTGCTTTATCTGCTGCCTGAATCCATTTTTTATCTTCAATACGCATCACCTGAGTGACTGGGGTTTGGGTGAGGACGCGCACACCATCGACTTCTAACTGCGCCTGAAGCAGTTGAGCTATCTCTGAGTCAATGCAGGGCAAAATAGAGGCAGACTTGACCACCAACGTCACGCTGCAACCCAACCGTGCTAGAGTTTGAGCTATTTCAATACTTTGGGGAACACCACCGATAATTACCCAATTTTTCGGTAGTGTCGATAGTTTAATAGACTGCCAAATATTAGATAGGGTCAGATAACCAGTGGTTTGTAAACCGTCAATCTCTGGTATTACTGGGCGGGAACCAGTAGCTAGTAAATAGGTGCGTCCACGTAACAACCGATTATTAACAGCAAATGCCAAATGGGGTGAGGATTGAAATTCACCCTTGCCCAGAATGACATCGACTCCTAGCGCGGCTAGGATGGCGGGGGAATTCTGTTCTTGGATATTTGAGGCAACACCGTCAGCATACAGCATTGCCTCTTGCCATTCCACAGAAACGCTGCATTTGTCTGTTGTATGGCAATGGGTGGCATGAATACCAAAACTAGCCGCATCACCTAAATGTTGAGCTAGTTTGGCGATTTCGCTCATAGCTTGGTGATGAATAAACCCATAACTTACTTGAGATTCCACCAAAGCAACCTTGGCGCGTAGTTGGGTTGCAGCCAAGGCGGCGTAATGTCCGGCAAGACTGCCACCAATAATCACCACATCGTAGTCAATAGTCATTAGTCATTGGTCAAGAGTTTAAAAGGGGAAGGGGAAGGGGGAGGTGGTCAAGGGTCAATGGTCAAGGGAAAATAGACTATGAACTTTTGACTTTTGACTCTTGACTCTTGACTTTTGACTTAGCACACAGTAATCAGCACTTCTACTAAACGCTGGTTATCAGATTCGGAAAGTACAGCAACCCGGAAAAAACGATCGCCTAGTTCTTTAAAGCTTAGACAATCTCGAATTAAAATCTGGTGATTTTGGAGCAATTGTTGCTGCAACTGCAAACTCGACTGTTGTGATTCAACAAGTAAAAAGTTAGCAGCACTTTCAAAAGGTTGCAATCCTGGGATTGCGGCTAAACCCTCAAAGAGTTGGTTTCGTGCAGGTGGTAGCCATTTCCAAGTTTGCTCTTGAAACTCTCGATCCTGGAGTGCGGCGGTAGCTGCCGCTGCCGCCAAGGTGTTTACGGGCCATGGGTCGCGCCACAACTGCCATCGCCGAAGGCGGTCGGGGTGGGCGATCGCATATCCTAGCCTGAGTCCTGGCAGACTGTAAAATTTCGTTAGCGATCGCAATACTACTAAATTCGCGTATTCCTGCACCACCGGAATCAGGCTTTGTTCTTCATCAGGATGCAAAAAATCCATAAACGCTTCATCCACTACTACCAAAGCAAATTGCTCTAAGTAGGGCAAAATTGTCTCTCGCGAAAATAGCTTTCCCGTTGGGTTGTGGGGATTATTGAGCAGCAGTCCCTTGTTAAAAGTCCTTTGTCCTTTGTCATTTTTTATTGACAAAGGACTATTGACTAATGACGAATGACGTGTATTTTCCAGATTTAGAGGAAACTCCAGTACTTTAGCGTTGTACGCTGCCAGAGTACGGTAATAGTCGCCAAAGGCTGGAGTTATTAACATTGTTGCGGCTAATTCTGCTAAATCCCTACCTGCCAAAGTCAGTAATTCTGCTGAGCCGTTACCAGGCAGAATCCACTCAGGCGGCAATTGATGGAAGTGACTGAGAGCAAGTCTCAGTTCACTATAATCAGGGTCAGGATAGTGCCTAAGATTACCCATTTGGGACACAATAGCAGCGATCGTGCTGTTTGGTGGCCCCAAAGGGCTGATGCTGGCAGAAAAATCCAGAATAGCCTCAGGGGGACAGCCAGCCAGTGCTGCTGCCCAGGCTAAATTTCCCCCATGAGCCTGTTGATGCATCAAAACAAGGTTCCTAGAGACAGAACCTATGATTTTGGGGGTGCTACCCTTTCTCTGAAAAGCTTACCAGCGGAGAAGGCAGGTACCTTAGTCGCTGGAATTTCCATCTTTTCATTGGTTTTGGGGTTACGACCTTCACGAGCTTTACGTTCCCGTGATTCAAATGAGCCGAATCCTACCAGCGTCACTTTATCGCCAGAAGAAACCGCTTCAATGATCGTTTCCAAAGCGGCAGTTAAGACTGCATCCGCTTGTTTTTTGGTAACACTAGCCTTTTCAGCTACAGCATCAACCAATTCACCCTTGTTCATGTCAAACTCCTTAAGGTTTACTTGAGATGTTTTACAGATGTATCAGAGTACATCTTTACTTAAATCTCTGTTGGGAGAAATACAAAAATCGTTCTTTGGGAGTATTTTTACTTAAAATCGCTGTAAATCCCATCGGCTCGACTTTTCAATGAATCATTCTAAGGTGTAGTAGCCTGAAGTGGATATATGAAACCATTAATTTATATAGATTTCAGGATTTTTTGTAATTTTGAGGTGATTGTTGCTCTCAAAACATACTGAAAGTAGGAAAAAATACCTAGTAAATACCCCTGTTGTTAGGGTGACAGAGGAGAACGAACTAGTAAAAATCTGTTGAAAGTTACAATTCGTGATGTTGCTAAAAGTTACCTAAAATCCTTTAACGACTTCCAAGTCAAAATAAAAAAATATCAAACTGCTGACAGTCATCAGTCATCAGTCAACAGTCAACAGTCATCAGTCAACAGTCATCAGTCAACAACTTCGCTTTAGTTATCGAAATTTTTCTGTACCAAAAATATTCTGTTGTACCCAAGCACGAAAAGCACGGGTAGTAGCAATTTCTCCATTTTTTTTGGCTTCTTGGATAAAACGGGGAATTTCCTTGACTAACACAGGTGCAAAGGTAGGGCTGGTTTGGACTTGTGAATATTGCCCACCTTCCAACTTATAAATTTGTAACACACTGCCGTTATAACGCCATAATTCGGGGATTCCCATCGCCGCATAAAGCCGAAACTTGTCTATTGCAGACCGAGAATATTCCACCTCTAACACAAGGTCTGGGGGCGGGGCGATGGTTAGGTCAATATTTTCTTGATCTCGGACTAGCAATTCATTTTGGATGTAGTAGCTACTATCCGGCTCGGCTCCCTTCTCTAAATCATCCCGTGTTAAAGTCAGTGAACCAGCCCGTCTAATTTCCAAACCCAACTCTTCGCACAGCACCCCAACAAAAACCTCAATTAGGCGGTTTGAGCTTTCATGGGGCATCAGTGGGGTCATAATTTCAATAGTTCCATTGTCATAAGCCAGTCGAGAGTTACGCTCACAACCCATCTCAGCCAGCATGGTTTTAAATGTCTGCCAGCTGATGTTGTGGAGTAAAACCCTAGTTTCTGCGGTTGTTGTCGCCACCATAGTTCAGTTCTGCCTTAGATATCGACCAGGATGTGCTTACGACCTCAGCATCCTATCCTTCAATACTACAGATAAGCCTTATTTGGTTTTATAGCAATCAAAAAAAGCACCACAAAGCTCTTGAGCTAGTGGCTGCTTTAACGAATATCAGGACTTACGCACTCAGATCCCCCAACCCCCTTAGAAAGGGGGCTTTGGAAGTTCCCCCCTTTTTAAGGGGGGCTAGAGCGTGTTTTCAAACTACTCGTTTAGCCTCATAAATTTCTCGATCCCCCTAAATCCCCCTTAAAAAGGGGGACTTTAAGAATTTCCTAGCCCCCCTTTTTAAGGGGGGTTGGGGGGATCTAAGACTTTGAAAACACGCCCTAGGGGGGATCTAGGTTTCAGGCTTGGGTGCGTAAGTCCTAAAATATAACTGTAGTACTAAGTGCTGAGGTGAGAAACTCGATGTCTTCGCCAAGCTCACACGTTAACGCTTAGGCGTGTTCAAACCACGACGTTCAAGAATGTCCCGCACCTGTGGGCTAGGGGTGTAATTATAGCCATAGGCCGAGTTCTCTGTATCATCCATAATCTGAGGTGTAAGCAAGACAATCACCTCATTGCGCTGGTTTTGTCTATTTGTACTTCTAAACAGCGAACCAATGAGCGGAAGATCGCCTAAGATAGGGATTTTGGAGACACTTGTGCGATCTGAATCTTGAATGATGCCTGAGAGAATTAGGGTCTGACCATCTCGCAGGCGAATCAAGCCAGAATTAAGGGAGCGCTCAGACACCAAAAATATTTGTTGGCTACCGCCCCCTCCAACATTGATAGTAGCTGGAGCTTGGGGCGCTTTGACAACAGGAGCTACCGATAGAGAAACAAAACCGTTATCGTCAATCCGCTCAACTTTCACAGCTAGGGTTAAACCTACTTGGTCTTTCTCAGCTGAAATTGTTTCTGTGGCAAGATTCGCGTCGCGAACTATTTCCCTTTTAATATTGCCTACCACTTCTTGAGTGAGGTTGACATTAGCTGTTTGCCCTTCTTGCACAATTAAGGTTGGGTCAGTCAAAATCTTGGCGTTGCCACTTTGTACCTGAGCCTGCAAGCTAGCTAAAAGACGTTTGGGGAACTGGAATAAAGAGGGAAGAGATGTAGTAGCTGAACCAAGAGTCCCTTGTGTGATACTCGACGTGCCATCAGCGTTCCTGGTAATAATATTATCAGTTGCCGGAGTAATATCAGAAAAACCTGGTTGTAGGGGGTCTCCAGTAGGGGCAACAGGTCTATAGAAAGAGCCACTTCCTGGGTTTTCAATTCTAGTGATGTTGCCGTTAGCGTCTACTACTACTGTACCTGGGGTAGTTCCTGGAATCGATACAGAGCTATTTGGCTCAAGGAAAGGCTGTCCTGTAATTGGATTTGCGATCACTGGTGTACTAGTTACACTGTTTGTCGCTTCAGCACCAGTAGCTGGTCTCGAACCGCCAAAATTCAGAGATGCTGCACCGCTATCACTAGTGAAGAAGTTCTTGCCAATGCCAAAAGAAAAGCTAGCGTTGTAGTCATGGGTGTTCAACAAATTAACATCGATAATTCTGACGTTGACTGCTACTTGACGACGGCGGATATCAAGCTGAGTGAGTTGACCCATTGCCATCTCAACTAACCTCGCAGGCCCAATTAAAGTCAGGGAATTAGTGCGCTCGTCTCCTAATGCCTGTAAACCTCTAAGTAATGGATTAGAGTCTTTAAAATCAGCGCGTTGCATTTCCAGTCTGGTTTCTGTGGTCGTTTGAGTTTGGGTGATTGGAGATGCTCCAGCGCCCACAGGCACAGCACTAACGCTGGTAACTTGACGTTCACGACTAACGGCAGTTTCTGCTCCCATTCCAACCAAATAGTTGAGGGCGACCCCGACTGTTACTTGATTAAGTCGCAGACTACGCATAACCATATCACGGGTGGCATTGGGTAGCTTAGTTCCCACAAAAATAGTCCTACCACTGCGATTAGCTTCTAAACCACTTATTTGCAAGACGTAGTTAAAAACATCTTGCACTGGCTCATTTTCTATATCTAGGGAGATTGTTTGTCCGTCATTTGCAGGAGTAGCTTGCTGACCTCCAGTAGATTGGCCCCCTGCTGCTGCGCCTCCTACGTAAGCCAGATTTAAACCCGCAGCACGAGCAAGCAGTGATAACACTTCACGCACTGGTGCATCTCGCAATACTAAACGGGGAACGCGCTCCTGAGTACCCAAGTCAATGTTGCTAGGAGAAGCATCAGATGTAGAAATGGCAATATCTCCTACTGGTGGGGCGACGGCTCTAGGTAAGAAAGGAGGAGCTTGGCTGACAGGTTGACCTGGCCCAGCTGCCTGAGCAACTTTGCCGTCAATTGTGACTTCTGGGTTAGGGACGAGAACATCCGGCTTCGTACCAGACTGGACTGGTGTAGAAGCAGGCGGCGCTGTTGGTGTTGTTGGTGTTACGGGTGTTGTGGGTGTTGGTGCTGATGCTGTAGTACCTGCCGAGGGCGTAAAACCGAGGGTAATGGCGTTTTGCTGTCGTACCACAGGCTGATTGCCAGGTGTGTCGTTACTGCCAGTCACAGTCACACGAACGCTATTGGCATCAAGCTGACCGATTTCAACTGAGGCAATTCCGGGAGCGGGGTTATCTTGACGGAAATTATTACCTTGCGGTAAGCGCAGTTGAGTATTAATAATATCTGTAACTAAGGTTTTACCTCTTTTTGTCGTGAAAACTTGCGGGCGATCGCCTGTGGTTGTTTTCAAAATAACGCTAAGTCCGCCATCAACTGGATTTAGCTGTACTTGATTAATTTGAGTAGTCTGTGCCCATGCTGGTTGAGCTGCCAAAAAGACGAAAGCGGCAGCACCCAATATTAAACTATTACCGTGAAGCTGTTTCACAGTTCATTCCTCACCTTATAAGACCTTGTTAATCAACAATTTTTAGTGCTGAGTGCTGAGTATTTTTCTTTCAACTCCTAACTCCTCTACGGGCGCAATGCTTTGTGCCCCTACTCCTAACTTCTAATACCAATTTGAAAAATGATTGCGACAGATGGATTGTCCAAAAGCTTAGCCACTAACTCTTTCACAATCCAAAATCTAAAATCTAAAATCCAAAATCGTATAACTCCTAACTCTCTTAAACTCAGTACTTTTCGTCATTACTTCTTGGGTGCTGCTGCTTTAGCGGCAGCTATGTCCTCTGGAGTAAGGGGCATCAATGCCTGTAGTTGGAACGATGTAGTAATCTGTGCTGGCCCTGCTATTCTCAGCGGATCTGGTGGAGCCAATGCTGATTGATAGTCTTTAACTATTAACAAAGGCTGTAAACGCTCGATATTACGAATAATGGATTGTGTTTGTTCATAAGTTCCCACTATTTCGAGATTTACACTGCTGCGTTTGAGTTGACCGTTGACCAGTGGCCCTAGAGAACTATCAGTAATTATTTCTGCTTCTTGTGAAGATGGCGTAAACTTCTGTAGTTTGGCTCTGACTCCATTAACAGGAGTTTGAGCATTGCCAGACTCAACCAAGCGATTCAAGTCCAATAGCAAGGTATAGAAAGTTTTCTGATTAGCAAATAAACCTAAAATTTGGCTTTTTTGTTGCTTTGCTTCGTCTTGTTCTTTTTTTACCTTGTCAGCTTGTTTGATAGAGGCTCTCTTTTGGTCAAGTTGTCCTTGCAGCTCGCCGCTTTTCACTTGCTGTTGTTGATAGTTATCCCAAGCTGGCATCACCATATTTAGCAGTATATAAACTGCTCCAGCAGTTCCAAATAACCCTGCCAGAATACCAATAATTTTCGGGGTGAAGGTAATACCAAATAGAACAAAGTTACCTGGTGTTTCTGAATTTAATTCCCCGGCTTGTTCTGCAAAATTGAAATCATCACTTACCGTCATTTTGGAATGACTCCTATCTGTTGCATAGTGCGAATACGAGTCACTAAACCTACTGTACCCTTTTGCTCTAACTCTCGGATTAACTCAGAAGCGGGAACATCACTTAGACTCGATTGAATAGTGTAATTAACGATTTGAGGTGGTTTGATTGGTACAGTAGTGGATGTCCTGGAAGTTGGCGGTAATGGTGCATCTACTAAGTTTGCTGAGATAATTTTGCTTTCTGAGGACTTCAAGAACCGAGACTGTTGCAGTACCAGCAGAAAATCGTTGACATCATTATAAGAGCGAGCCAATCCGTTAATTTCAATTCCCCCAGCAGGATTATTTGGTGGTTTCCCTTCTGCTGCTGGTGTGGGTGGAATTTGCTTAACATTATTAATTTGCACTGTTGCTGGTATGCGATCGCGTAAATCTTGCAACATCGCTGACCAAGGACGAATCTGGTCAAATACAGTGACTAAACTTTGTGTTTCTGCTTTAATTTTTTTCGTCTCTTCGCGGATTTTATTAATATTTCCTATTTCTGCATCTAATTTCTTGCTCTCCTGATCTAGTTGTGCTATATTCTGCTCCAATTCACTATTTTTCGCTTGCAAAATCCACCAACCAGTTGCCACAAAAACTGGAAGACACAAACCTAAAGTAACTCCTATATAAATCGGTGTTAAGCTTCCAGATGGAAGTTTAATTCCTGGCTTTTTCCCAGGGTTATCCTGGTAAATTGGGCGGTCTTTAAGAAAGTTAATATCTAAACTGTACATTCTGTTACACCTCCCTCATGCCTAGACCAAGTACTATCCCTAAGCCAGAACGTCGTACCATCGGGTACTTTTCTGCATCGACTTCCAAGGATAAAGATCCAATAGGATCTACCTGAGTGGCAGGCAAGCTCAATCTTTGAGTAAAAAACTCATCTAGCTGTTGCAGTCCGCCTCCTGGGCCAGCTAGGAAAATCTGCGCTACCTCCAAATTTTCACTTTGATTGAGGTAAAAATCGATGGAACGGCGCAGTTCATCTGTGAGTTCTCCTAAGACTCTCAACAAGGCTGCCATACTAGGATTAATTTCTGTAACGCCAGTTTTTCCACCATCTATGGAAGTTGGGGTAATAACCATTCCCTGTAACAGTTCCATATCACGAGAGGTGGGTAAACTCATTGATCTGGCTAAAGCTGTTTCCAGTTGATATGTACCAATAGGTACGGTGCGCGTAAATTGCGGCACTCCATTAACGATGATGGCTATTTCTGTGCTGTCGAACTCTATATCAACTAGTACTGCTGCTTCTTCTGGCCCAAATTGCCGCAGTTGTTCGCGAATTGTCCGAATCAGGGCAAAACTGCTAATCTCTAAAACGTCGATTTGCAATCCTGCCTGCTCAAACGTACTAATATATGTATCTGTCACCTCCTTACGAGTGGCAACTAGAAGTACCCGTACCTTTTCAATACCGTCTTCATCTACAAAATACCCAAGTTTCTGATAATCTACATCAGCTTCTTCACGAGGATAAGGTAAATACAAACCTGCTTCATGGTTTAACACCATTTCCCGCAGTTCTTTATCATCTAATTCAGCTGGTACAGGTATTATACGTATGATTGCATCTCGTCCCGGTACACCCGTGGCAACACGAGAAACCTTAATTTTACTCTCAGCCAGTCCTTGCTGAATTAATTGCGCCATTGCTGCGGGGTCAGCTATTTGACCATCAGCAACAATGCCTTCTGGAACTGGTACTGATGTCAAGGATTCTATTTTCAAGCCTTGGCGCTGCTTACGTAGTTGAACTATATTCACCCGTTCTGGTGCAAGTTCAATGCCCACCCCTTTATTAGATTTACCAAACAGACTATTGAAGCTTTTTACCACAGTTGTGCCCGCTGGACTGCTAAATTGAAAATTTAAACGATACTAAAGAATGCTCTTGGCAATAGGTAATTTTTTTAGCCTATAATCTCGACAATTCTGCATAAGCTTTTCACTTTGATCAAGCGTAAAAACACTGGGAAAATGATTCAATTGCGAAAATTTAAACAACTGGCTGCTTTGGCACTCATTGGCTTATTAACCAGTTGGATGATAAGTTGTAGCCCTGAGCCTAATCGTCCGCCCACGCCAACTATTGAGTTTTGGACGATGCAACTCAAACCTCAATTTACCGATTACTTCCAAAGCCTAATTGCGAATTTTCAATCGCAAAATCCAGGTATAAAGGTTAACTGGCAAGATATACCTTGGTCTGCTATGGAGAACAAAATTTTAACAGCTGTCTCAGCAAATACGCCACCTGATGTTGTTAATTTAAATCCAGATTTTGCTTCCCAACTTGCTGGACGAAATGCCTGGTTGGATCTAGATACAAAAGTCCCAAATGAAGTCCGTTCCTCCTATCTACCAAATATCTGGAAAGCAAGTACACTCAATGGCAAGAGTTTTGGAGTTCCCTGGTATCTCACCACAAGGTTAACCATTTATAACACTGATTTATTAAAACAGGCAGGTATCACTAAAGTACCTAGCACTTACGGAGAACTAGCACAGGCGGCGCAACAAATTAAAGATAAGACTGGCAAATATGCCTTTTTTGTGACGTTTGTACCGCAGGATTCCGGTGAGGTGATGGAATCATTGGTACAAATGGGAGTGACTCTAGTAAATACCGAGGGTAAAGCAGCTTTTAACTCATCACAAGGGAAAGCAGCGTTTCAGTATTGGGTAGATATGTACAAAAAAGGGTTACTACCAAAAGAGGCCTTAACACAGGGACATCGCCATGCAATTGATTTATACCAAGCTGGAGAGACAGCGTTCTTGGCTTCTGGGCCAGAGTTTCTCAAAACCATTGCTAATAATGCCCCAAAAGTTGCTCAAGCGTCAGCCATAGCACCCCAACTTACAGGTGATACAGGTAAGAAAAATGTCGCTGTAATGAACATAGTTGTACCGCGTGCAACCAAAAATCCAGATGCGGCTGTTAAATTTGCTTTATTTGTCACCAATGACGAAAATCAGCTAGCTTTTGCGAAAGCTGCTAATGTCTTGCCATCCACAGTCAAAGCACTGTCTGATAGTTATTTTAAAGATGTGCCAGCAACAGCTTCAACAGTGGAAAAGGCAAGAGTTATTAGTGCCAAACAACTGCAACAAGCAGAAATTTTAACCCCGACATTGAAGGATTTTAACAAACTTCAAAAGGCAATTTACGAGAACTTACAAGCAGCAATGTTAGGGGAGAAAACTGTAGATAAAGCTGTAGAAGATGCAGCGCAAGAGTGGAATAATAGATAGATTTTGCAAATGGGAAATAGGGAGCGGGGGAGCGGGGGAGCAGGGGGGCAGGGGAGCGGGGGAGCAGGGGAGATGAGGGGGATGAGGGGGATGAGGGAGTAAAAAGAAAATAGACCTCTTGCAAAAGTCGTTCTTAGCGTTCTTTTCTTTGCGTCTTTGCGCCTTTGCGTGAGACAAAAAAAGATTTATGCAAGAAGTCTAATAATTAATTACCAATTCGCCGTTCCCTATTCCCCATTATTTATTCTTAAAAAATGTCCTATTAAATAGAGGGAACCACACAAAACCACTAAAGTATTTTTTAAAGCAAAAGCTGATTCTAGTGCTGATAATAAATTTACATCTGTTTGACAAAGGCTTAATTCAGGGCAAATTTCACCAGCTAGATTTGCTAATTCAACTGGCTCGGCTGAACTATGATCTGGTACTGGCACTAAATATAATCGGTCATTTGGTCGTAGTAAAGCTTTGAAAATATCAGCATGTTCTTTAGTAGAAAGCATTCCTATCACCCAAGTTACTGTTTGGGTATCTAGGGTATCTACATAATCACGCAAAACTTGGGCAGCGGCAGGATTATGAGCGCCATCAATTAATAATTTTTGGTTTCTCCAAGTAATCCATTGCATTCGCCCTGGCCATTTGGTTTTTACCATACCGTTGATTATGGCTTCTTCAGAAATCTGCCAACCTTGTTTTTGGAGAATTTCTAAAGTGGCTAAAGCTATAGCTGAATTAGTTAGTTGAATTTGTCCCTGTAATGGTAGAGGATATTTAATTGTTTTAGTATCTTCAACCAATCCCCAGTCCCCAGTTCCTAATCCCCAGTCGCTTTTACTTGTTTGATATTCTGCCCAACCAAAAGCGATTTGACGTGCAGGTTGCGGTGTCACAATTGGGCATTGTAATTCTTGAATACGCGATCGCACAACTAAAAGAGCATCCGGTGGCAATGGCCCAATCACAGCAGGACATCCAGGTTTGAGAATACCTGCTTTTTCTCTAGCAATGTCAGCCACAGTAGGGCCTAGTTGCTGCCAATGTTCGCGGCTAATGGAAGTGATGACGCTAACCAAAGGCTTTGAACAGACATTGGTAGCATCTAAGCGCCCTCCTAACCCGACTTCTATCACTGCTACATCAACTTGCTGCTGGGCAAAATACAACCAAGCTGCTGCGGTAATTACTTCAAACTGAGTTGGTGATTCTTCATCAGGACGAATCGCCGCTTGCACTTGCTGTAATAATTGGCTCAATGCCTCTGAAGAAATCGGCTGTTCATTCAGACAAATGCGTTCCGTCCAATCGACTAAATGCGGAGAAATGTAGCGTCCTGTACGATAACCAGCCTCAGTGAGTACTGAGGAAAGATAGGCACAGACTGAACCTTTGCCATTACTACCAGCAACGTGAATTATTGGAACTTGGTGATGGGGGTTGCCGAGATTTGCCAAGAGTTTGACAATGCGATAGAGTCCCAGATGGACACCAAAGCGTTGAAATGATTGTAGTAAAGAATCGATATCCACAATGGGTGCAGAGGGGCGGGGGAGCGGGGGAGCAGGGGAGATGAGAAGAATAAGGATAAGAACAACTGATAACTGATATTATGTCCGCTTGATTACTTATTAAAATCGAAGAACCCCACCCCGCCAAAGCTGCGCTTTTGCTCCCCTCCCCGTGAACGGGGAGGGGTTGGGGGTGGGGTGCAATGACTGTGGAAATCATAACTAATTAACCGGACATGATCAGGACTTACGCAACTGGCACACATATTTTCTGTGATGGCAGTCAATAGGAGCCAGCGCGTTGCGGAGGTTCCCTCCGTTGTAGCGACTGGCGTTCAATAGTCAAGGGTAAAAAGTCAAGGTTTTTGGACTTTTGACTCTTGACTTTGGACGATTTTTGTCAAAAATATATGACAATGCGCGTAAGTCCTAATGATATGACAACTGACCACTGACAATTAACAATAAAACCGACTGCCCCATTAACAGAGAAACAGCCGGCTAAATATCGATGATTTTAACTGAGATTTAGGCTTCTTTATCCAAAAAGCCTTGAATTTGCCTTAAAGCAGCAGCGCCAATATTAAATACAGCCCAGCTAGCAGCAATAATCACTGGTGCTAAAACGATCACTACACGAAAATCAATACCATCCATATCTAGAACCCCTCTTTTAAGTAGAAATTAAAGTTTTGTCAACTGTTCTCATTTTTTATTTTTAGCTGAACTGGGCATTTTTTCCAGACCTATATGTAAAGAATCTTTAAAGTAAGAGTCAATTGTCAGTTGTCAGTGGTCAGTTGTCATTCTCCCTCATCTCCCTCATCTCCCTCATCTCCCCTGCCCCCCTGCACCCCTGCCCCCCTGCACCCCTGCCCCCCTGCACCCACACAAGGGCTAATTAAAGCCAATATCACTCCCCTTACCAGCATGAACCAAAGCTAACTTTTTGTAACGTTCGGCGTGTTCAATTAGTTCTGCGGCTTCGGTGTCTGTTACTTTACGTAACACTTTTCCAGGAATCCCGACTACAAGAGATAAGGGGGGTACATCCTTAGTTACCACTGCACCAGCGCCAATAATGCTACCAGCACCCACTCGTACCCCATCTAAAATCACTGCGCCAATGCCAATCAAAGTGCCACGTTCAATGTGGGCGGAATGTACCACAGCACGATGCCCTACAGTGACATGATCTTCTAAGATTGTTGGTAAACCTGGGTCGCCATGTAGAATTGCTCCATCTTGAATGTTTGTACATTCGCCAATGTCAATCCGCTCCACATCAGCCCGAACTACGGCTGCATACCAAATGCTTGCCCCTGCGGCGATGTTTACCGAACCGATAACAACAGCATTGGCTGCAACAAAGGCTGCTTGGGAAAAATCGGGAGATGGCCAGTAAGAAGCAGTAGACACGATAGAATATGAATATGGTACCCAGGAACACTGGAGAAACTCCAACCTTTGAGGCTGGTTGCACAACCAGAATATCATGGTGTCAACCCTCTACACTGAGGAAGATACTGGTGAAATTTGTCCCCGCTGCAACTTTATGTGTTTGCTGCGGTGAATAAATTCCCCAAAGTATAGGAGCCGAAGTGTAAAATCCAACCCACTGGTGCTGGTGAATACGAAACTATGTTTGTACGCACTTCATGATGAATCCAGGCTTGCAGTACCCCATATTTGGCCCCGAAATTCAGTGCCCCCACTGTCGTCAGACTATTCCGGCACTGACACTAACTGATACTTATTTGTGTCCGCGTCATGGCGCTTTTGAAGCTAATCCGAAAAATGGAGAATTGATCCATCTCCAGTCTGGGCGTCATTGGCGGAGGTGGAATAATGAATGGTATAGACAACATACTCATCCCGATGGCATTCGCTTTGAAATTCACGAAGCGCTAGATAAGTTATATACTCAGGGCTACCGAGCAACACGAGTAATTATTGCTAGACGTTATCAGGAATTGATGAGTGGCTATTTAGAACGCAGCACACCTTGGCGTTCTGGACAGCCGGAAGCCTCATCTGCGCGTCTTTATGGCTTACCTGTAGAATTTAGCCCCGACTCTTCAGAAGATCCTTCCTGGGAAGTGATTAATTTTGATTTGGAGAAGGAGCCAGGAGTTCCTGTACGCTACCCTTATTTCAGGTTATTTGAGTAGAGTTAGTAGTTAGAGGTGATTTGTCAAATAAATCTAGAGGCAAACTGCATAAGCGCTAAAGTTAAATGTTCTGACTCTACACTCAAAAACATTACCCCTCTTTGCTGACGTGAAGAGGGGTTTTAAGTTGAACGCGTTGGCTTCTCAGCACACGGCGTGAATTTGCTATTGAAAGTTTATCAAAAATAGCGATCGCTCCCTCAAACCAGGTTTAAGCAAAGTCTCAACTTTGAAGTTTCAGAATTTTATTAACAAAATTGACAAACACTTATTAACATTCTATTAGATGCTAATAAAATGCTAACACCATGATCAACCTTTCCAGAGATATACATTCCCTCACCGAGTTTAAACCAGGACTTACGCAACTGGCACACATATTTTTGGCGATGGCAGTCAATAGTCAAGAGTCAATGGTCTTTAATCAAGCTTTTTTGGACTATTGACTTTTGACTATTGACAACCCACAAAGAAAAAAATATGACAATTGCGTTCCGTACTATATAGGAGTCATATTTGATTTCTGAAAAAAACTACGAGATAATACGGAGAAATATATCTGTCTAATAGCGAACAATGATAAACCAGCATCTACAAGCCGCGATCGCAGAACTACAAGAATTTATAGATTATCGCCCAGATGCGCGCTCTTGTGAGGAAAGCGTTGGCAGTCAAACTGGTTTATCAAGGCTACAAGTATGAGGAAATTCAAACGATTTTAGATGTGTCGGTTGGTTCAATAACAAGTTGGAAGCAAACCTACGAGGAATATGGAATTTCGGGACTGCGCCTGAATCACAAGGGAAGGAAAAGCTACTTAACGGCTCAACAACGAGAAGAAGTCTTAAGTTGGTTGCAAATAAAGGAATGTTGGGAACTTGGCGAACTCGAATATAAATTAGCTTTTGAATATGATGTAACTTATGAGTCAAAACGCAGCTATTACGACTTATTTGATGCAGCAGGAATTAGTTGGAAGAAAACTACTTCTTTAAATCCAAAAGCTGACGAGGAAGCTGTTGCTGCAAAAAAAAAAGAGATTGAAACACTGTTGGCAACAAATCGAGAGGAAATCGAAACAGGAAAGTTGAGAGTATTGCTGCTGGATGAATGTCATTTAATGTGGGGAGACTTAAGCGGATATGTTTGGGGCAAAACTGACCAAGAGATAGCAGTGAGAGTTGTTAATGTCCGCGATAAACAGACATACTACGGGGCAGTTGACTATCTCCAGGGAGGCTTACTACTTAAAGCATATAACGCAGGTAACTCAGAAAATACGATTGATTATCTACGTTATTTATTAGATCAGTCCCCCAACCAAAGATTACTTCTTTTTTGGGATGGTGCTTCTTACCATCGTTCACATTTGATTCAAAACTTTTTAGGCGACATAAACCAAGGTTTGTCTCAAGACCAATGGAAAATTCACTGCGTTCGCTTTGCTCCTAATTGCCCGTCACAAAATCCAATTGAGGATATTTGGTTACAAGCTAAAACATGGGTACGGCGTTTTTGTGCTTTGATTCCTTCGTTCTCTCATCTGAAATGGATGTTTGAGTGGTTTATCCAGCACACTACCTTTGATTTTGCCACTCTTCAAATGTACGGAGCTTTTTCAGAAATCAAATACTAGTCCTATAGAACCCATTTGAGATCTTTGAGGCGAGCAGGTAAAATCGGCAGAAATAGTGGAACAGAATCAGGTCAGGGCGAAAAATGGCATATTCAAGCGACGTGACAGACAAAGAGTGGGAAATTTTCGAGCCGTTATTGCCGACTAAGAAGAAAACAAGACCCCCTGTGTGGACAAACAGACAAATTCTGAACGGGATATTTTATCAACTTAAGAATGGTTGCAATTGGGCAGACTTACCCAAAGATTTGCCGCCCTATTCTACTGTATTCTGGCATTACAAGCAGTGGTGTGAAGATGGCATCCTCGACCTAATTATGACTCAGTTACATGGACGAGTGCGTGAACAAGTAAAAAAAAACCACAGTGGACGACCCTAATCATGATTGATTCACAAGCGGTCAAAAATACTTGTAATGCCAGTGTTGAGTCGAAAGGATTTGTTCCAGTGGCTGCTAGATGGGTGATTGAGAGATCCAATGCTTGGGTGGAGCGATGTAAAAGTTTAGTCAAAAATTTTGACCGGACACTCGCTCGTGCCAATGCCAAGCTTAAGCTTTGTTTTATTCGATTGATGCTTAAACGACTAGCTGCTAGCTAGAAAAAAGATATCAAATGGATTCTATAGCCGCGAATTCCATTCGCCAGGGCAGGTGTGTTTTTACAAAAGTGAGATGCTCCCATTAATGCGTCCTTCTCGTTTCGTTAAAAAATACTTTTGTACTGTTGTGGTAAAAATAAAAAACATTACCCCTCTCCGCCGACGGAAAGGGGTTAGGTGTGAGTTTATCAAAATCCTCACTGCTGAAACTCAGCACTCAGAACTTTAATAAGCGTCTTGCAACTCGTAGAAATCAGGCGAAACGTAATCTTTCCGCAAAGGCCAACCGACCCAATCTTCTGGCATTAAAATTCGCTTCAAATTGGGGTGTCCTTCGTAGATAATGCCGTACATGTCGTAAGACTCGCGCTCTTGCCAATCTGCGGTCTTCCAAATCCAGTACACTGAAGGCACTCTGGGATTTTCCCGTGGTAAAAATACCTTTACCCGCACTTCTTCAGGTTTATCAACATTATCACTGACTTTAGCCAAGTGATAAACGCTAACTAAATCCTGTCCAGGGCCGAGGTCAATACCACATTGAAACTGGAGATAATTAAACCCGTAAGCATACAGGGCTGTAGCGATGGGGAGCAAGAAATCTGGCTCCACTTTAATTATCTCTACCCCATTTTTGTCAGGTTCCAAAAACTCGTGGTCAAAACCGTTTTCTGTCAACCACTGGGAAACTTGACCGGCTTTGACTAAAGACTCTTGGGCTGCTGGTACTGGTTTAGATTCTTCTTCAGCCACGGTTTTGTTCCTCCTTTTGTGTCTGTGCTGTCAGCAACGCAGGTGGTACTGGAAGACCAATTGCTTCTGCCAATTCTTTTGGCGGTGTAAAGCGAGTTTCTGACTGCAAATACTTACCAGTTAAAATTTCCTCTGTGGGCTTGAGGTTATGAGTCGTGCTGTAGAAACGGTGGGTTTGCTTAATTAGACTCCGTTCTTGCATCGAATCATTAGCTATCTTCTTCCGTAGCTTAATAATCGCGTCAATGATTGCTTCTGGACGGGGAGGACAACCAGGTAAGTACACATCTACGGGAATCAGTTTATCAACTCCACGTACAGCCGTAGGAGAATCCACGCTGAACATGCCACCTGTAATGGTACAAGCTCCCATCGCAATTACATACTTGGGTTCGGGCATTTGTTCATAAAGACGCACCAATTGCGGTGCCATCTTCATCGTAATTGTGCCAGCCGTAATAATTAAATCAGCTTGGCGGGGGCTAGAACGGGGAATTAGCCCAAAGCGGTCAAAGTCAAACCGAGAACCAATTAAAGCGGCAAACTCAATAAAACAGCAAGCCGTACCAAACAGCAACGGCCACAAACTCGAAAGCCTCGCCCAGTTGTAGAGGTCATCAACCGTAGTCAGAATCACATTTTCTGAAAGGTCTTGAGTGACTGTAGGACGCTCAATGGGGTTGATGATGCGCTCTTTGTCCTGGGTTGTTAAGTTAGAATTCAAGACCATTCCAAAGCTCCTTTACGCCATGCATAAACTAGGGCGACTACAAGAATTGCAATAAAAATTAAGGCTTCAATGAATGCCAATAGCCCCAAACGATGGAAAGCAACCGCCCAAGGATACAAGAACACAGTCTCCACGTCAAAGACGACAAAGACCAGCGCAAACATATAGTAGCGGATGTTGAACTGAATCCAGGCTCCCCCAATTGGTTCCATGCCAGATTCGTATGTGGTGCGACGTTCCAGGCTATTACCAGTGGGTCGTAGGAGCTTGGACGCTGAAAGCGCTAGGGCAGGCACTAGGCTACAGATGATTAGGAAGCCTAGAAAGTACTCGTAACCGCTGAGGACAAACACAATGAATATCTACCGCTTATGGTGTAATCGAAGTGGGGATTGGGGACTGGGGACTGGGGACTGGGGACTGGGGACTGGGGACTGGGGACTGGGGACTGGTGACTGGGGAAGAGTTTTCCCAATACTTGATGCCAGATACCCGATACCCAATCCCCAATACCTAGTACCCAGTACCCGATCCCCAATCCCCTAAATACGTTACTTTCTTTTACATTATATCTTTTTGATTTTTCTGAAATCTGGGAAACAGAAGCATTTTAGGTATTTGATTCGTTTTTGCTAGTGATAGAAAAGTCTAACAGTTATGTCATAATTTTTAACGTATATTTAATAATTCGCCTCTGCGAGACTTTAGCCATGAGCGAACAAGCTGTTGAGACTACGGTGTTAGACCGCTACGAGTGTCGCGCCTGCGGTTATGTTTATGAACCTGAGAAGGGAGATGATAGCCATGACATTGCCTCTGGAACAGCCTTTGCAGAACTACCTGTAAATTGGCGCTGTCCAGTTTGTACTGCCAAGAAGACCGCTTTCGCCAACATTGGGCCTGCGGGTACAGCTTCGGGCTTCAAAGAAAATCTTGGTTATGGTTTGGGTGTCAACAAGCTCACCCCAGCTCAAAAGAATCTCCTAATTTTTGGTGCTTTGGCTCTTGCCTTCTTGTTTTTTATCAGTCTTTACGGTTTACAATAAGACCCGTTATCTTTTTTACCCAGTCTAAGGGATTTCCATTACCCTTGAGGTTAAAAATCTAGGGAACCATTACACAAGTTTAGAAACAACTAAGAAATACTGATGCATTCAATGGGTATTGTGAAAGGTTGGCAAAGAATACTTGCCTTGTTGATAGTAGTGTTCATGTGTATAAGTTGTAGCAAAGTTCCTTCCGTCAGCTACAATCCTTGGAAAGTGATTTCTGTGCCAACAGATGCCAAGCTACTGGATATCGGTTTTACCGATAACCCTCAGCATGGCTTCTTAGTTGGTAGCAATGCCACGCTTTTGGAAACAAATGACGGTGGTGATACCTGGAAACCGATATCACTGGTACTGGATGAACCCAGGACTCGCTTTGATGCAGTCAGTTTTGCGGGCAAAGAAGGCTGGATTGTAGGAGAGCCTTCGTTACTGCTACATACTACTGATGAAGGTCGTTCTTGGTCGCGCATTCCCTTGAGCGAAAAGTTACCCGGTAGTCCGATCGCTGTCAAGGCACTAAAAGAAGATACAGCTGAGATGGCTACTGATGTGGGAGCAATTTACAAAACCACAGATGGCGGTAAAAACTGGAAAGCCCAGGTAGAAGCAGCAGTTGGTGTGGTGCGTAGCTTAAACCGTTCTGCCGATGGTAAATATATTGCTGTTTCCTCTAGGGGTAGCTTCTACTCAACTTGGGAACCAGGACAAAATGCTTGGGAACCTCATAACCGTAATAGTTCTCGCCGTCTAGAAAATATGGGCTTTGCTAAGAATGGGCAATTGTGGTTGTTAGCACGGGGAGGTCAAATTCAATTTAGCGACCCAAATAAACGTGACGAGTGGCAAGAAGTACAAAGTCCTGAGTTGTCTACAAGCTGGGGTTTACTGGATTTGGCATATCGCACGCCTGACGAAATTTGGATAGGTGGCGGTAGTGGCAATTTGCTGCGGAGTCCCGACGGCGGTAAAACTTGGGAAAAAGACCGTGCAATTGAAGAAGTAGCAGCGAATTTGTACAAAATCGTGTTTTTGTCAGGCGATCGCGGCTTTATCATTGGCGATCGCGGTGTATTGCTGAAATACCTACCAAATCCGGAACAAGCTTCTCAACCAGAAGCAGCTTAATGGGGACTAGAGGCTGGGGACTAGGAAAGAGTTTTCAAAATCCCCACTACCCAATTCTGAGAACGACGTTGCAACTTGTAACTCTTTCTTAACTTTGTAGGATAATAAACTCAATAACAATCTTTGTGAAGGTAGGGATCTAAATGTCAGGTAGCACTGGAGAACGTCCGTTTTCGGACATTATTACCAGCATTCGTTATTGGGTAATTCACAGCATCACCATCCCAGCATTGTTTATTGCTGGTTGGTTATTTGTCAGCACCGGACTGGCGTATGATGTATTTGGCACACCCCGTCCCAACGAGTATTACACACAAGTACGGCAAGAAGTGCCAATTGTGAAAAACCGTTTTGAAGCTAAAAAGCAAGTTGAACAATTTATTGGAAAGTAGTTTGAAATCATGACTAGCGGTAATAACATCAATCAACCAGTTACCTATCCAATTTTTACGGTTAGATGGATTGCAGTTCACACTTTAGGTGTGCCAACTGTGTTCTTTTTGGGCGCGATCGCTGCAATGCAGTTTATTCAACGTTAGGAGGAACTCATGGAGAAATCACCCAATCCTAATAATCAACCGGTTGAACTTAACCGGACTTCATTGTACCTGGGACTATTACTTGTTTTTGTTCTAGGGATTCTATTTTCCAGTTACTTCTTTAACTAACTGGAACTATTGTGAATCTTTGTTTATTTAATCTGTGTTGATTTGTTGTTAAGGGAGGAGAAAAGCTGTGTCTGCTGGAAGTGGGAGAATTCCCCTGTGGGTTGTCGCTACGATCGCAGGGTTAGGTGTAATTACTGTTTTAGGCATTTTCTTCTATGGCGCCTACGCCGGAATCGGTTCTTCGATGTAAAAATTAGGCTAAACCAAACATTATTTAGTTTGGACTGTCTAGCACTTGTTTAGAAATCGACAATTAAAATACCGCCTATCTCATAGAGATAGGCGGTATTAATTTTTGTTGGTCAATAGTCCATAGTCAACAGTCATATCAAGTCCGGTTAATTAGTTATGATTCCCGGTGTCATTGCACCCCACCCCTAACCCCTCCCCGTGAACGGGGAGGGGGAAACAAAGCTACGCTTTGGTGGGGTGGGGTTCTTAGGGGTTAATAAGTAATAAGCAAAGGACATGATATCAATAGTGGAAATATTTTGACTATTGACTGTTGACTAAATGACTAATAACTACATTAGGCGACATTATCGTTTTCAATGTATACCAACAAAAATGCAAATGTCGCAATCGGCACTACCCAACCAATTATGGGAACTAAGATAGAAGGCAAGAATGAACTGTACGCCAAGATAGAAGGCAAAAATGAAGTGGCCATAGAAAAGATTCCTGTTAAATCACACTACAATTCAAGATGAGCTTACTGCAAATCATGCTAAATTTTTTAAATTCTAAAGATTTTTAACACAGCTGATATTGGGAATTGGGCATGGGGCATTGGGAATTGGGCATTGGTAAATTAAATAATTCTTCATTATTCCCCAGTCCCCAGTCCCCATTGCCCCTAATCCCCACTCACGAGCGGTCGCGGGGGCCCCGAGTTCCCCAGTCCCTAGTCCCCAGTCCCCAGTCCCTAGTCCCCAGTCCCCAGTCCCCAGTCCCCAGTTCAAAGATCCATATCCAGTAATTCATCTAGCTGCAAGTTGGGCAAATCTGGAGGAATCACAGTCCGCACGATTGTGACTTTGTGACTCTCTTGTTGGGTAGCCATATCTAAAGCGATCGCTTCTAGGCGAATCTCTAAACAGCCAAAGGGAATTTTTAATTGAGTCATTGCTTCCCAACCTCCCGAAGGGTTAGGTAACAAATCTTTCAGTAAATGGGGGCCGTCTAGTAAACCACGAGTTTGACAATCCTCAATCCATAACTTGATTGCAACTGGCGAGGAAATCTCAGGTAGTTCTACGCGTACTCTGACAGATTCACCTGCAATTAACTCATTATCTGGCACATGTAATTGCGGAATTGGCAAAGCCTCAATGATTGCTGCACTCAGAGGTAGCGAACCAGATAAATCTGATATTGGTTCCTCTGGTTGCTCTTTTTCTTCAATAGCATAGCTCTCAGGCGGCTCCACCTCGAATTCACTCTCTGTATCATCTACAACAATTTCTTGTGCCAACCAAGCTGGTGTTTTTATATAAGGAACAGGCGGTGGTGGTGGTGGAAGCAATGACAAGGAGGAAGAAGAAGACACTGGGAGTGAAAATTGCTCAGTATGTTGCTTCGGGTAGTCTTCAATAACTGCTTGTTCAACGATGCGATCGCCTAATGTAGAATCCTCATCAAGCAAACCCTCCAGCACCCCAGTTTCTTGGGCTGGGTTTCCTTCCTGAGAACTGCTGTCTGTCTCTGTATACTCTGGAGTGTCGCCACGTCTCTGTAGACTGATTTCCTCTGCTTCCACTATATTCAAGTCTGTCGCCATCTTCGTTTCTGGATTTGGGTTTAATGACAAGTTGTCATCAACAGTAGGCTGTTTGTCAGGCGGTGTTTGATGTTCTAAAACATCAGTAGCTTTACCTTGGTATGGCAAATAGATGGATTCAGGTAGGGAATATCCTTGGCTTTCCATCCACTTCCTGATTAACGGAGATGGGGTAACTTCCAAACTCGGTGGTGCTTGTGCGACTTCTGTCACAGTGTCATCTATGAATTCCAAACTCGGTGCTTGTATAACTTCTGCCACACTGTCATCTTGGAATTGTGCATCACCAGCTATTAATTCAGGTATATTTGCATACTCATCTACTATTGTGTCTATCTGCGGTGAGCCTCCATTAGTCTGAGATTCCACTGCATCTGAGGAATTTAATGTATTATTTTCTACTTCTGCCTGGTTTTCAGGCAAGGCTTTAAGAGGTTTCAAATATGGAAAAGTAGTGAGTAACTGCGAGCGATAAGGTTTAATAACAAGCTGCTCTAAGTTAATGGGGGCTGCGGGGGTAATGTGTTTATTTGCTACAGACTGTGCCTGTAAATAAGATTTGATAACAGTAGTATTTGCGCTTACAGTATCCGTGGCCTTCCCAATAAGTGCTGAGTCAACAGATACCGCTTTGCTGGTTTCACTCGCAGGTAGCTTCGGCAACTGTGGCGATCGCAAATCCCCTGATTTATTCACCTTAGATGCTCGAACACCAGCTGGTTGTAGAACTCTGGGATTAGCTGGCGATGTTAGGGGCTTGTTTGGCAATGAATCGTTAAGCTGAGACTGGTTTGTTTTTGCGGTTTTGACCAGGTTGAAAAGTTCTAAATCAAGGCTAATAGATGTTTCTGGTTCTCCAGCATCGACAATCGGTGATTCGCTAGAGTCATCTGGTAAGTCTAGTTGACTAGATTTTGCAGCCGCTGTGATTGCCAACAATTGTGTGACATCAGCTGTAATTGTGAAAGATTGGCTAGCTAACAGCATTACTTCATCAACATCCGCGAGTGCGCCCCACAAATTGATGTCTGCCAAAATTAACTTAGATTCACAATCAGCAGGAATATCAATTGAGGAGTTGATGGTAAGGGGTAACAACTGATCTGGTAAAGGTTGCCGTACCTGGGTTAATATTCCTGATTTTAGGGGTGAACGCAGTTCAATTCGCAGTTCCAGCCCATGAAGACTTTCTGCATCTGATCGATCCAAATTAGTTTTTTGTTGTAGTTCCACGCGCCCATTAATCGTGAGTGCTTGTCCCCAAGGAGTAATGTAGTTTTCTTGATCTAGGGTCAGCACAAGTGGAGGTGGTGGTTGTATGGCAAAAGAAGCTTCAGCTTTTTCATCCTCCAGCAAGGATTCAGAAACTGGTAAAGCTAAATCTATTAAATTTTGTAAAATCTGCTCCGTTGTTTCCCCTTTGAGCCAAACTGGGCTAACAGGCTGATCAATAACAGCTTCTTGCTGTTCATAAATTGGCAAATTACTGGTATCAGCGTTATTTTGTATGGTAACTAGTTCTGTTTTGCTCCAAATTGGGCTAACAGGCTGATCAATAACAGCTTCTTGCTGTTCATCAGTTGACAAATTACTGGTATCAGCGTTGCTTTGTATGGTAACTAGTTCTGTTTTGCTCCAAATTGGGCTAACAGGCTGATCAATAACAGCTTCTTGCTGTTCATCAGTTGACAAATTACTGGTATCAGCGTTGCTTTGTATGGTAACTAGTTCTGTTTTGCTCCAAATTGGGCTAACAGGCTGATCAATAACAGCCTCTTGCTGTTCGTCAGTTGGTAAATTACTGGTATCAGCGTTGTTTTGTATGGTAACTAGTTCTGTTTTGCTCCAAACTGGGCTAACAGGCTGATCAATAACAGCCTCTTGCTGTTCATCAGTTGATAAATTACTGGCATCAGCATTGCTTTGTGTAATAGCTAGTTCTGTTGTCACAGCAGCAGATATCAAGTTATGATCAAAAATAGAATCAGAGTGATCCAGTGAGTTAGATTCCACACTATCCTCTAACCTTAACTTCCCTACTATGGGCACATCTGCTTCAACAGACAAAACTTGCAGATGAACGCTGTATTGCCAGGACTTGCCAAAAATGTCCGACATCAAGTCGCCAGAGCATCGTAACTCCCAAATTCCCGGCTTGAGAAGAGTGAAGGGAATTACCGCCATTAATCCTTCTGAATTAGTGCGTCGCGATCGCTTTTGAATTCGCCGCTTTGGTGGAACTTCCTGGGTTGAAGAGTGAGTCACCCGTACTTCCACATCTGTATAGGGAAGATTAGAACGAGCCAAAACTCGATACCGACCTTCCAAAATTTCTAAATTTGGCGACTCCAGGACATGCCAAGAGCGATCGCCTTGTTTCTGAATCAGAAATTGCCACTGTTCCATTGTGAGTGATGCCCAGACCAAAGAGCAGCTGAGTAATATTTTCCATTACCTTGCTTGCAAGTTTACCTCAGCAATCTGTAATTGCATCACCAAATGTAATGTTTTGATTCAGATACTACCATAATTGGATAAACAAGGTCAGGAGAAGGTTGTTGACTGATGACTAATGACAGTTATCAGTCATTAGTCAACACAAATCGATATAGTTAGAAACTTGATAATAACTCAAGCCATTAAACACCATAGCGATTTTGATAGAAAGCCAAAATTTGCTGAACGCGTTGCCGGTTTTCTGAACTAGAGTTTGATGCTAAAGAAATCCACAAGCCAGCAACTTGGCTTTGATTGTAATCAAATTTTTGGGATGACTGGGGAATCAAATCTGCTGTTACTCCTTCGACTTGACGCAAATGAGCCACTATCTCTCGATAGACTGCTAAGGGTAAACCAGCAAATTCAATTTTTTCCTTGGTCTCCATCTTTATAAAGCTCCGACAATAACAGGACTTGGGGCAGGTGTTGTTACCGATACAGAAGTTGTACCTGACGGTGTTGAACCACCAGGTGCTTCTCCTACCATTTTGGCAACTTCAATACCGTATTGTTCCAGAATTACGACCGGATTGGAACCTTCATTCATTTCAATACGTTTAACCAACACACCATTTGCCAATCGCTGTCCTGTCTGTACATAGCGACTCGGTTCATTGGGCATTTTGATAATAGCTTGGGGTTCTTTACCAATTAGAACTACACCACTAACAAACGCTGCTCTTGCTATTTCAGGTTGTGCTGGTGGTGGTAGTACCGATACCAAAGTAGGATTAGGGACAACCTGTGGCAAAACCTTGGGCAAGACTTGAGCCAAAACAGGACTTGGTTTTGGTTTTGGTTTTTGAGTTTTTACCGTCGTGTTTTTAGCCACAACTGTATTGCGTGTATTGCGTGTTGGTAGTTTTCGTGCCGTCTTCAAGACAGTAGGTAGGGGAGGCAACTTCGGCACTTGTTTGACAGTTGTATTTGTGGGCATTTGAGGAACTATCTGCCCGACAATTTGGGCAAACGGGTCAGTGCGACCTTTTGTCACCAGAATTGCCCGTTCTGTGGGATTGGTTTGTTGAATTAAGTTAGCATTTGCAGAGCTACCTGTGGGAGCCTTCTTGCCGTTAGCTACCAAAGGATCATTAAATGATTGAGTCTTTGATGGTGGCTTTGCTACTAACGATTGAGCCTTTCGTGGCAAGTTTGTTACTGCTGGTGGAGGCGGGACAGGATTGGTAGCTTGTGGTGTTTCTTCTGAGGCACATCCAGCGATCGCCAAAATTAAAATAGTTGCAACTGCAATTTTTGATTTTCTGCTCATTAGCCGTTCTCAAAAGCCATAAGAAAATTTGCTTATTTGTGTTATGGGCGAAGTCTGTTTCCTTTATAACCTAACTTTCTAGATTTCAAGGGTTATTTTTAGTACTGCTACCTCAGAGAAAATGCGGTTTAACCTGATTTGTGCTTAATCCTCCGTCGCACCCATGAGATTCTTCAACAAGTCCAATCCTTTCTTGACTCTGCGGGAAACTGTGACTACACTTATCCCTAAGTGTTCTGCTACCTGTTTTTGTGTCAAATCCTGCAAAAACACACATTCCAACACTTCACGGGTTCGCTTTTCTAGTTGAATCAATGCTTGCTGTAGACGAATTTGGTCTTCTTGGGCTAATTGAAAACTGCGGTAATGGGGATCTGGAACCAATTCTCCTAAGCTGGTAGCCCCCTCTTCACCATCCTGAACAGGGACATCTAAGCTTAAAGGAGCGCGATTGATCCATGCTAATTTGATTTCTTGCCATTCGTCTGTCGTAATTGCCAGTGCTGTTGCTAATTCCGAGTCAGTAGGCTGGCGATTGTATTTTGCACGCAAAGAACGTGAAACCCCTATTGCTTGCTGTTGTAGTGCTAAATAGCGGCGGGGAATTCTTACCGTCACACCTTTATCTCGGAGGTAGTGTTGAATTTCACCACGGATGTAGGGCATGGCAAAAGAACTAAAAGCATGTCCTTTAGAAATTTCAAATCTTTCAATAGCACGAATTAAACCCAAACAACCAACCTGGAGCAAATCATCATAGCTTTCACGGCATTGATTCATCCAATAGTGAGCTTCTTTTCTCACTAGTCCAAAATTGAGTTTTACTAGTTGATTCCGAACAGTTTCTGAGCGAGATTGCTGATATTCTCGCAACAACTGCCAAATTTCATGCTTCAGTTCATTGGTTGTTGTGGTAGGCATAGCAGCGCATTTATTTAGCAAATAATCAAGTAAATTTTTCGCTTTTAAACCTAGTTAATATGGCGTGATATTAAAGCAAATATCATGCTATAAGCCCTATGCAAATCTAGGGGTAATAATCTATTGGATGCAAAGTTCTAATAGGCTGATAACCGAGTCAAATCTAAATAAGCAACATGGGAATTTGGTTTGTTATTTAAATTTGGTATTGTTTGTAGCTTTTGAAAGCTGCATAGAAACAAAATATAAAATTATTTATTAAATTTCAAACCGAGATTGTACTTAATTTGATTAATAAATCATAAAGTTTGCTTCTCAAAAATTTTATGAAGCATCAAGAGTTAGTTTCTCCGTAAAGATACTGGACTTAGTACAGAATATTTATGGATCTTTAAAATAACTAAGTAACTAAACGCAAATTAGCATAACTATTAAGGTTGCCATTGAAGAGATAAAGAGTAGTGACTACAACTAATAGCTATTAAAAATATTTACTTTTCTTTATATTGTCTTACTTATTGTCAATATTCCCAATTTTTAACATATAGGAGTTTTCATATGAGTGAGGTACGGGCTAATTGTAGAGGCAATAAAAAAAGGGCGAGAAGCCCTTTGTTGTCATTCAGTCTATTGCCATCTTGGTCTAATTTTCAGTTACAGTTTCTTGCCCCCAAAAAAGGGGGCAAACGGATTAACTTTGGCGATGAAGCCTGATGGGTATACAATTTTATTCCTGAGTAGTAGCAAGTTGCTGTACTCAAGAGAATTTAGCCACGATTTGGTTCAACCCGAGCGTAAAACAAACCTTGAATCTTGACTTCCTTAGGTTCGCCTGCACCTAAATCGGTATCAGATGGCTGTTCACTGATAAAAGTCCCAGCAATTTCACCACTAGCGCTATCTATTTTGGCTACTTGCAAAGAAATCTTGCCTTGGAGAATTTCAGTACGCTTGACATTAGCACGGGTCAATTCTTCATCATCTGCTTGAGCAGGTAGAGCTACAGCATTATCGTAACCAGAGACGACACCGCGGCCTTTAGGATCTAGGAAAGCAGCACCACGATAGGAAGGCACTTTAAAAGAACCTTCAAAGTCTGTGGAGGTGTTGATACTGGTCGAACCAGATTGGCTTTGAGCAACCAAGTTTTTAATGGTGAAAAGGAAAGGTACTCGCTCACCACCAGGAAGTTGCACGGTGATAGCTTGGAAGTCAAGACCATCTGTTTCTACAAAGGTCAGACTATTATCAGGGTTGATTTTCAGATCACCTTGAACTTGGTCAATAGTGGAAGTATACCTAGTTAACAGTTTGCCAGCCACGAATTCTGCTGTTTGCCGTTTATTAGTAGGTTCTTCTTTCACAAAGAAATTGGTTGGTTCCAAGCAGAGTTCTTTGATGGCGTAGGACTGGCTAGCGTCAAGGGGAATAGAACCACGCCTGGTTTCTGCCAGTTGGGGGCATTTGTTAGCTAAGCCTGTACCTCGAATTTGTTCGTAAGTGAGTACATCCCTGCTACTAGTAGAAGGGCCATCACTACAAGCAGTCACTAACCCCAGGCACAAAGCCAAGAATGCAACAATTAAAGCGCGATACCTCATGGTCAACCTCAATGTCAAAAATTAATATCTAAGTTGTAAAACTGCACCGTAGGGTTTCGGTACGAAAATGAGTATGCCCTAATACAGAGCTACATAAGTGCTTGCTTTGAGGAGCGCGAAGTGAAACACATCGCGCTTTGCAAATGCTTATGACATTTGCAGCATCGCTGTAGTCGTTCTGTATTATGTATGTGTCGTCACTACATACAGCCCATTGCTTTATGGGTAAATCAGCCAGATCATACGATTTTTTTTAACTCAAAATCAAAGCACTCTAACCTTAAATAATAAGTCGCGATCGCATCTAGCTCGCGTAGAGGCTGCCCTAAACGTTACTACGCACTTTTTGAAGTAATAGCCAACAGAAGGGAAGGCAAAGGGAAAAGGGGCTGAACCTGTGTGATACAGGTTTAAAATTAGAAGGGGAAGAAAAACTTAATCTCTCAGGACTTACGCAGCTAGATTGTTAAATCCCGTCCTTAAGGACGGGGTCTTTTATGAATGCGACTGCACTTTTAAGTGCAGTCTTTGTTGACACCCAGCATAAAAGTATGAGATTATTCTCATGCCCGTAGTCTAAAAGGCTCTTGTAAAGCAAGATTGGGTACTCCCCAACTACAATGCTCAGCTTCGTGCGACATAGTGTAGGAAAGAGAAACAAAAATCGAAAAATCTTTTCAAACGCGGTCGGGCAGTCCGTGTGCGCTTGCGGACGTATCCAAACGGGGATCTGGCGACAGTTCTAGAGAGGACGGATGAAGCAAGAATCCCATTGGCTAAAGCCAGTGGGAGTGTCAAATACAGAGGGTAGTGTGAGCAATAATAAGAGTTTTGAATTAGAGAAGTTGTCCGAACAACTGAGCGCGATCGCAACTGCAATACATGATGTAGCCAAGGCTTGTCAAGGTGACGCTATAGCTCTTTTAAATTTACTCCGGCAGTTGGAGCAGTTACACCGAGAAATCCGGGATGGTGCTTTTCAAGAGAGTTTGCCTGATAATCGCCAGCAACTTTACGCCCTACTGAAAGATATTGAGTCAGAGGGTGGCTGGCCTTATATCGAGCGCATGAGGCTACAAGCCTTTTTAGCAAATTTGTCACCAGAGCTGACAGAGGAGCAAAACAGCGATGATGTGCTGGATAGCGATGCTAATTTAGCTGGTAACTTAGAAAAAAGTTTTGATTTGTGAATTCAGAACTCTTTGCACTTGTGAACTCCTAACTCTTAAATCTAGTGCCTGCGGTTGATATCATCACAAAACAAGCGATCGCCATTGTTATCTGTCAAGTATGCACGCACTTAGATTATTACTAGTCAAATAAAATAGATAGAATCTATTTATTCTTAATTTAATATTTTGTAACTTTTCCACACAATGTCAAAAATCATTATTTGTTGACTTACACATCTATCACTGCAAAATTGGCTACATTCGATTTTCTATAAATACTGCAAACTTGAACAGTAAAGAAATATTAGCGCTGGAATCTCAGTATGGTTATTCAAGTGTTGCGCCACACAAACTCTGCATGGTGGCAAGCCCTTTAGGTTGGAGGCTGGGGGGAAACAGAGTTATTGTTGGTAAAGTTATTACTGCCCCTGCTCCCCCTCACAAGCGCAATTTTGGATTGGTCGAGTCTAGAGTGTTACTACTAAAAGTAAAAAAGTCTTGAGGGTAGGGGCTAAAACAGACCAACAGGGTTTACTGTAATTAATCAGTGCTGTTAACCTACTAAGGAATAAGACCGACACCAGAAAGGGGTTTGAATGGCTGGTATAGTATCAGTTTCACATACAGATTTAGCCCAGCGCCGTAAGAAATTGCGTCGGCAGCGGCAGTTGAAGATTATTCAGGCTATTTGGCGAAGCTTTGCCATTAGTGGTCTGGCGGGTGGTTTGTTGTGGGTGGCACTCCAACCAATATGGGTGCTAAAGGCTCCCAAACAAATAGTGATGAAATCAGGCAATCAAGTACTCTCACAAGGGGCTATTGAGTCACTGCTAACGCTTTCCTACCCCCAGTCTTTATGGCGGATTCAACCAAGTGCGATCGCTGACTCTCTAAAGCAACAACCAGGTATTGCCCAAGCAACCGTCAGTCGCCGCCTTTTTCCTCCTGGATTAATCATCGAAATTCAGCAAAGAGTTCCTGTGGCGATCGCTCAAAGTGACAAAACCCGAAATACTGATACTGGCAAAAAACAACTGTCTACGGGCTTAATAGATGCAACCGGGGTCTGGATACCTTTAGAAAAATATAAATTAGTCAATCCATCTGTCAAATTGCCAACTCTCAAAGTTATTGGGTTGCCAGAAAAATACCGCCAATACTGGAGTCAGCTTTATCCAGCATTAAACCAAAGTTCCGTAAAAGTCACAGAAGTTGATTGCCAAGACCCAACTAATTTAATTTTGAAAACAGAAATAGGGAATGTCTATCTTGGCGCCCCTAGTCCCCAGTTACCGGAACAAATCAAGGTACTCGCCCAAATGCGAAATTTACCAACAAAAATTAATACCAGTCAAATAGAGTATATTGATCTGAAAAATCCGGAATCTCCATTAGTACATGTGATCCAAAAAGCTCCAGAAGTCAAATCCCAAAACCCATAAAAACATCTAACAGGTGTAATGGATCAAAGGCTCATACTCAATTAATAAGTTATATGCCCATAAATAAATATATTTATTGATTATTTTCAATTTTCCAGTAACCTCAAAAAATTAGCGTTTACTTCTAATTAATTAAGATGGTTTGAGATTAAAGGCCCTACAATTGTTACCCTGACATCAGCGTGGAGGGGTGCAATATGTTAGACAATCTAATAATGGCGTTTGGTATAGAAAATCCATTGTGCCTACTCAATCTTCGACTGAACCAAGCTTGTAAAAGAGAAAAAAGCCTGATCTCACTTGAGGACACTGGTTTAGACACTGGGGGAGCGTCTTCTACCAGGGTAAACGGTTTGGGCAAAAAACACCTAATAGGTGGTAATACTTACGTAGACACCCAAAATACGCTTGCAGGCAGAGTCGAGGTTTATCACTTTCAAGAGTTTGACGAACCCAGTAATGCAAAAGCCAAGTTCTTAGAGAATTGCTGTAGAGTAGATGGTTTTCGTCACCGTCATCAATTTTACTCTGTATATCCTTCTAAAGACAGTTTCCTAAACTTCCCAGAGGATATCAAAAATTCTACTCTTAATTTTGTCAGGATTACTCCTAAGCAGTTATCTCCAAGTTCTCTGTGCTACAACCAAAGTTTGGTTGCTAAATATTTTTGGCACAACTGGATGATTAGTTGTACTGGTAAAGGTTACTACGGGGTAGAGTGTTATTCCAAGCAAAGTTTATTCAGCCACACCAAACAGCAAATCAGTCAGGGTGTTATATAACTGATAAGCATAGTATTCCTGATCCCAAACTTGAACTATAGGTAAGTAGAAGACTATTTTGTGTCTTAAATTGCAATCATCTCCAATGGTTAAACCTATCATTAACTATACGATTAAGGCATCTTGTATGCCTTGGGGTGCGCCTTTACAACTTATTCCATCTGCTCATAATCTTGGCACTCTTAAGATTTATACTGTTAATAACAGTATATTTGATTGTAAAAAACTAGACCTGAAAATCAAGCATTAGGCAAGGAAAAACTCATTTTTGCAGTATTTTATTTTGCTGAAACATCACAAAATATACAACCTTAAGAAAATGCGTGCGATTGCGAAAGAAAAACAAACTAACACTGACAGTTGTCAAAGTAATGACCAATCTAAATCATTAACAGGATTAGCAGGAGGAAATTGGCTATGCCAAAGCTATACCGCGCTAAATTAGCGAGCAATTGGCAGCATAGTGATGAAAATATTCATATCTTGTGGAAGTTATACAGATCTATTTTAAGTAAATGTAGGTATACTTCTCTAGAATTAGCTGTGCGAGCGGCTGCTTTAATGGCTGATCACATGGCAAACTTTCGTACTGACAATCCTGTTAAGGTTGGAAGTAGTGGTCACAATAAAGAACAATGCCATAGATTTTGGCAGTGTCAAACTATAGTTGACTCTTAGGTGAAGAACACCTGAAAAAGTCGTTTATCTACCCTTTCACAATCCAATGACACTTGATAATAACCAAGAGCTTACCTATAAAAACTCCCAATCTCTGGGACAGCCAGGGCTTTCACTGGCAGTTAACTCGACCAATCCTTTTAATCACTCTGGGCTAAACTTTGGGCAAAACCACGACAGTAAGAAGATTACTACAGAAAATAGCCGCATTGGCGAGATTGTTCCCGGTCGGGTTGCCAACATCAAAGTAATTGGTGTTGGTGGTGGTGGTGGAAATGCGGTTAACCGCATGATTGAGTCTGATGTCTCTGGAGTCGAATTTTGGTCAATTAATACTGATGCCCAAGCTTTGACCTTAGCAGGAGCTCCTAGTCGGTTGCAAATAGGACAGAAGCTAACGCGGGGTTTAGGAGCAGGTGGTAATCCTGCCATTGGTCAAAAGGCAGCAGAAGAATCAAGGGACGAAATTGCCACAGCTTTAGAGGGTGCTGACCTAGTATTTATCACTGCTGGTATGGGAGGTGGTACTGGAACAGGTGCAGCTCCAATCGTCGCAGAAGTAGCAAAAGAAATGGGCGCTTTGACTGTTGGTGTAGTCACCCGTCCATTTGTTTTCGAGGGACGCCGCCGCACTAGTCAGGCAGAACAAGGTATTGAAGGGCTAAAAAGTCGGGTAGATACACTGATTATCATCCCCAATAACAAGCTGCTGGAAGTGATCCCAGAGCAAACACCAGTGCAAGAAGCTTTTCGTTATGCAGATGATGTGCTGCGTCAAGGGGTACAAGGGATTTCAGATATCATCACGATTCCGGGCTTAGTAAACGTTGACTTTGCCGATGTGCGAGCTGTGATGGCAGATGCGGGATCGGCATTGATGGGGATAGGTGTAAGCTCAGGAAAATCAAGAGCCAGAGAAGCTGCGATCGCAGCTATTTCCTCACCATTATTAGAATGTTCTATTGAAGGAGCTAGAGGAGTAGTCTTTAACATTACTGGTGGTAGCGATTTGACTCTGCATGAAGTGAATGCTGCCGCAGAAGCCATATATGAAGTGGTTGATCCCAACGCTAATATTATTTTTGGGGCGGTGATTGATGACAGGCTACAGGGTGAGGTAAGAATTACTGTAATTGCCACTGGCTTCACAGGTGAAGTGCAATCAGCACCACAACAAACCGTAGCTAATACTAGGGTAGCAACTTCCACAAAGCGACCAACGCCACAGCCACCAACAGTTACTCCCACTACTCACCAACCACCAATTCCAGAACCCAAAGAAAAATCTGGATTGGATATTCCTGATTTTCTGCGGAATCGCCATAAACCACGGAATTAATTGATTCTAGATTTGAAATTTTAGATGAAATTTGCAGTTTCAGGTTTGGCTGAGCGCTGTATAAAATCTGCTCGGTCTGGGTTTGGCAAGGGACAGTAATAAGCACTTCCGTGAGCATTGCCGATGTAGCTAATTGACAAATTTAGTTGTCAATGGTACTCAGATATCAAATGAAATTGGGCAGGAGTCTGCTGACTTTGATGCCTAAGTATGTGTTTGGAACAAAAAAGCGGGGGCGAAGAGTTTTGACCTGGGTCATGGCCTCCTTTAGTGTTATCAGCACCTGTGCCTCAAAGAGGAAAAACTTAGTTAACAGGTGCGATCGCCCTTTGATGCTCTCGGTCTTTTGTTCCATAGCAATAAATAACCAAAGCAGACCGTAAAATTACAGAAAATAAACGCTCCCAAGGTTAATTGATAAATTAGGGAACTCCAAGAAAAAAATTATCCCGGTTGAAGTTGCTGACTGATGAACGCCAGTCGCTACAACAGAGGGAACCTCCCAACGGGAAAGGGGGATCGCAATCGGCAAAAACCTTTACGGGTGACGCTCGCAAAGCGTAGCGTCTACCCTTGGGAGAAGACTCGCTAACGCTTCGCTAAGCGCCTGTCTGCGACCCCCGACGCTCCTACGTCGCTAACGCTACGCTACCACCGCAAAGCGCTGGCTCCTGATGACTGTGAACAGTGGGATATTTTTTATTTGTCAGTCTCAGAAAATAGTTATGTCAGCAACGAAGAGTAGCGGCTAAATGCAAGTTATTTGCTGTTTTTGCTTTGTAGAGTTTGTTCAACCCATTTAATAACCTGATCACCAAGGCGAGTACCATTTAAACGGTCGATTTCCCGAATTCCAGTAGGACTAGTGACGTTGACTTCAGTAAGGTAGCCACCGATCACGTCAATACCAACAAAAATTAAGCCGTCTTCACGTAATTGTTCAGACAATTGGGCACAGATTTCATGCTCTCTAGGGGTAATTTCTGTTTGAGCAACTGTGCCGCCTGTTGCCATGTTATTACGAAAATCATTGCCACTAGAAAGACGATTGAGAGCGCCAATGGGTTCACCATCGAGTAGGATAATCCGCTTATCTCCCTGTTTTGCCTCTGGTAAATAGGTTTGCACCATCACTGGGACTCGACCTTGGAGAGTACTGAGTTCGACAATAGAGTTGAAGTTGCGATCGCCTGATTGTAAAAATAAAATTCCTTCCCCAGCTTTGTTACCCAGTGGTTTGAGAATTGTTGCTTTCTTAGCTTCGACAAATTGCCGGATAAACTGCTTATCAGCACTCACAATCGTTTCTGGAATTGCTTTGGTAAACTGGAGGGCATACATTTTTTCGTTTGCCCCTCTGATGCCGCTGGGACTATTAATCACCAGGGTTTTGTCTTGGTCGATGTAATCTAAAATGTAGGTAGCGTAAAGATAAGAATCATTGACTGGTGGATCTGTCCGCATGAATACAGCGTCCATTGTTTCCAGGGAAATTAAGGAGCGTTCGCTTAACTTATACCAAGGATTTGCCGCTACCCAGCGTCCCTCCACCAACTCCACTGGTACAAGTTCTACTTGCTGTACGATAGCCCAAGCCTGACTTTCTACTACACTCAGCAAATTTGCTTGAGTCACCCAAATTTCATGTCCCAAGCTTTGCGCTGCTTCCATCAGAGCAACGCTGGTATCATGACATGGGTCAAGCTGATGGATAGGATCAATAATAAAAGCCAGTTTCACGCTGTTTGCCTCAATCACCAGAAAGTTTAATAGTTATTCAATTTAGATTATCGCCTGATGATTTAGCCAATTTGCCAAGAGGCAGAGCATCTTGCCAATCAATTTGGGATTTGGAATTTTAGATTGACCCCATACTTAAAGACAGGGGCTTGGATGAAGGATTTTAAATTGTGGATTTGGGATTTTTCTAGAGTTGAAATTACTTGCATTGTCAATTTTGAGATTTTGGATTTTGAATATTTCAATCCCAAATCCCAAATCTCACTGCGTTCTACTGAAAGTGCAATTTGAATACTGAACTCAATCTACACAGTCTGGCTGGAAGCTAGTAACTCATCCAGCTTGCCTTCACTGTCTAAAGCGTGGATGTCATCACAACCACCAATATGGGAATTATTGATAAAAATTTGGGGCAGTGAGCGTCTTCCCTTTGCCCTCTGAGCCATTTTAGCCCGTGCAACTTCATCTCCATCAATGCTGTATTCTGTAAATTCAACACCCTTGTTGTTCAGCAAATTTTTGGCACGGATGCAAAAGGGGCAAGTCCTCCAAGTGTAAATTTCTACTTTAGCAGCCATAACGTCCTCAATTTGATTTAATACTTCTTAATTTTAGAACTTTCATACCTGTTCTAGTAGCTTTATGAGCCAGCGCCGTGAGTCCGACAGCACTCGTTGAGGGTTTACCTGCGAAGGCGACTGCGATCTTCGTAGCTTCAGCCTCATGCAACAAATTGGGCTAGACGTGTTTATCCACTTCTGAACCCAATCTATAGCCTTTCCTAAGCAACTGAGGTATCACGATTACCTCACCCCAATAAAGCTGTGCTTTATCTCCCCTCTCCTTGGTAAGGAGAGGGGTTGGGGGTGAGGTTATTAGATATACTTGACGCTTACTGGGAAATGCTATAACTAGTATGAGAACTCAACAGTATTGTTTAAGTTTGTGAGTTATTGTGTTTGTTTTTCCTCTTAATTCTCAAAGCACCTGCGGCAAATAAACCTAAAGCTGCGATCGCGCCAGGCTCAGGTACTTCCTGCGGCGTCGGTGTTGGAGTAGGTGTATAGTAAGGTGCTGGTGTAGGTGCTGGTGTAGGTGCTGGTGTTGGCGCTGGTGTTGGTGCTGGTGTTGGCGTTGGTGTTGGTGCGGGTGTTGATGTACCTGCAAGTTTGCTACTTCCATTACGACTAGAACCAAGAAGTCCTACACTCGTTGCACGCAAACCGAAGTCTTGACCTAAAAACTGATCGAGAGTTAAGGCTGCTGTACTGTGAGATAGGACAAAGGTCGTTGTTTGAAAGTCGTCTTTACCACCCTTTAAACCGTTGCTGCCAATTTCTACACCAAATTCAAATTTCTGAGTATTTCCATCACCGTTGAGATTGGCTTGACCGACACTTTGAAGCTGTCCAGCAGTATCATACGCAGTCGTTGTTATGGGCCCACCGCTCACACCTGTGACTTGAAGTCCAGATAGAAGCGAGTTGTCCTTAATGTTGAAGAAGATTCCGCGTATGTCGCCAATATTTTGGTACTGTGAGTCAGTTAAAAATTCCACTTGAAACTGAACTTTTCCTGCACCTGCTACTGTGTCATCCAGACTGTATCTAACTTGCAGCGGATCGCCTGTAAAATTAGCGGCAGTGAAACTTATAGAGGCTGCATTAACAGGTTTTAAGCAAGACGTAGCTACAGCTAAACCCGCAGCGGCTAATAATGAAGATCCCAGTCGGATAGAAAATGCTTTTGCCATGATGTAATGTACTAAATAACAGTCGCTCTGTGCGTATTTTTTTGTTAATTTCGATTCTAATTGTCTACTTAGTTTTTCTTGCTGGCTTCTGTTTTTTACCGTTTTATTGATATCTTTATTTATTGGCTGATTTATATAAAAAAATGTATGTGCAATAGTATAAATACTGAATACTTAATTTTTATGATTACAATATATTTAAATGTAAATTCTGCTAATATGCTGCATGTGCAATAAGTACTAGCAGAAAAAATACGGTTTTAATATTTTGATAACTGAAGTTTCATGCTTGCTTTATAAATCCAAGAGCCTTTGGAGTGCGACGACTCTTGAATGCCTATAGTATATGAGCTTTCAACTACTATGTCTTGACCGGGCAATAAAAATCCTTTCCACAACAACCAGAGATAATTTAGGCAACCACAGATTTTTTCGGGTAGCTACTTTCAGGTGGATTTACCAAACTCAACCCTAAGTTAACCTCTGGTAATTTACGAAGGTACTGTATAGCTACCTAAATTTGCTTATCGACGCACCCAGCCGTTGATAGTGAAACGGCTATCGGCAAAAGCTTTAGATGGACAAATCACAGGCTTAACTTCGTGCATATATCGGCTGATGAAAAACACAATGCTGTTGTTGCGTGGCTCAACTGTTTTAAAAGACTCTGCATTTACATAAAAATTATTTTCAATCTTACTGTCATAAATTAGTAATTCGCCGCCAGAAAATGGTTTAGGGTCAAATATAAGAATACCTTGCTTATTAATCAGTGGTTATAGCATGTCTTTTACAATATTGTCATTCAGCAAATTCCACATAATCTTGTTGATGTTGATTGTTAACGGTCAACTAGAGTTAATAGAAAATGCCGTAGTTATATGAACTACGGCATTTTTTACTGTAAATTCAATTTATTTTCAGTATTTACCGAGAGTCAACAGCATATTGCACTAATTGTGCAAGGCGCTGGCGTAGGGTTTCTAATCCCAAGCGCTGGCTTGCTGAAATAAACACTGCTAGAGGAAACTCTTCCTGAGCTAGAGCTAGAGTTTCGCTATCCACTTGATCAATTTTGTTAAAGGCAACCAACGCCGGGCCGGGAGTGACTGGCATTGCTGCGAGGATTTCCCTAACTGAGCGAATATGACTCAACCAAGCAGGGTGAGACAAATCTACTAAATGCAGTAGAGCATCGGCTTCTGTGACTTCCTCCAAGGTGGCGCGGAAGGCATCCATTAACGATGCAGGTAGTTCGTGTATGAACCCTACTGTATCTGTAAGCAGAATTTCCTGGGTTTCGCCAGTCTCGGCATGGGAAATGACCAGGCGGCGGGTGGTGGGGTCAAGAGTAGCAAACAACTGGTCGGCTGTGTACACCTCAGCATTAGTCAGGGCATTGAGCAAGGTGGACTTGCCGGCGTTGGTATAACCAACCAAAGCCACTGAGGGAACTTCCTGATGCTGTCGTCGCTGTCTTAAGCGCGAACGATGTGCCTGTAATTGGTCTACTTCTTGTTGCAGTCGGGAAATGCGCCGCCCAATAGCACGGCGTTCAGTTTCTAGTTTGGTTTCACCAGGGCCGCGAGTACCAATACCACCCCCCAATCGAGACATCGCTTGACCTCTTCCAGTTAGTCGCGGCAGCATGTATTCTAGCTGTGCGAGTTCTACTTGCAACTTACCAGCACGGGATTGAGCGCGTTGGGCAAAGATATCTAAAATTACTTCTGTGCGGTCAACTACTCGAATCCCAATTTGTGCTTCTAAGTTGCGGACTTGGGCGGGTGAGAGGTCGCGGTCAAAGACGACGAGATTCGCTCCCAAGGTTTGAGCTGTCAGGGCGATTTCTTGCACCTTGCCTTCGCCGACTACGGTTTGAGGATGAATACGCGATCGCTTTTGTTGTACTGTCTGTAATACATCTCCCCCAGCTGTATCTACTAACCGTGCTAATTCCGCCAAGATGTCTTGGAATCTTTGGGGAGTAATTTCATCGGTAATTACTCCCACAATTAGCACGCGATCGTGGTCAGCATCTACTTCTTGGGCGACGAATTCCCGGCGGAATTCCTCTTCGAGTCCTTCCACCAAGTCGATAAAATCCTGCTGTGCCAGCATATCCAAGCTTAGAGGCGGCGATATAGTCCAACTTGGTGATTGGACTTGGTTTTCCTCGATCTTGAATCCAGCAGGACTAGTCATTAAAGTACGAGTTTCTTGGGGTGTCAGGTGAGCTAAATAAGCTTCTTTGACATACCCCGCAGCGCCTCCTCCCCGACGTGTAAATCCTGTCCCGGTAATATTTATGACTACCAGAGCATCTAAACGTTGTAGCGCCATAGCTGTCAGTGCCGCATCATTGGGCGGTTCTGATTTGAGATGGGTAGCGATACAACGAATACCGCTGAGACGTTCTGCACCGTAACGGGGCAATTCCAGCGGTGGAATTTGCGTAATTCGCGGTGTGCCTACCCCTACACGAATCACTTGTCCGCGACGGTTGAGGTAAGCACACACAGGTTGATTGATTTCTGTACTAATTGCCGCCAAACGCTGGGAAAACTCAGGCGTGGTGATGCGATCGCCTGGTATGCGCTGGTGGTACAGCCGCTGTAGTTGCTTCAGCTGGCTGGACTTTAGACCTTGCAAGTTTCCGAAGATAGTCTCTATAGGCGTTTCTGACCAGTAAATGGCCCCCCAAATCCTTCTATTGTCTATTTTACAACAGGCTTTAGGTTAGGGTGTTGACTTTGGGTGTTTTGAGGTGATACAGCAATTTTCGTTAACATAAAGTACAAAAACTACAGGTTTTGAGGCAGCAGGTGAAGCAGTCGCACATCTTAAGGCTTGCGTCGATTGCGATCTTCGACGCAGGAGCGTTACTGCACCAAGCCGAAGGGCAGGAGGCAGCAGATAAAATACGATTCCTATATTTATGCAGAGAAAATGTGGATTGATTTAACTATAGGACTTACGCGCATTGTCATATATTTAGGACAAAAATCGTCCAAAGTCAAGAGTCAAAAGTCCAAAAACCTTGACTTTTTACCCTTGACTATTGAACGCCAGTCGCAATCAACGAGGGAACCTCCCTTCGGGTTCGGCAGTTCCTCGACTTGGGGAGACCCCAAGACCGGACTGCCTCACCGCAACGCGCTGGCTCCTATTGACACACGTCGCAGAAAATATGTGTGCCAGTTGCGTAAGTCCTGAACTAGTTCTCAAGTCAGGAGGTTATTAAATAAAAAAATACAGTTTTTTCAGGTTATTTTGCTGTAATTATCATATTTATAAGATTTGATTTGCATCATTGAATAAGCTATAATTTGATATTTATAGCGTTCCTAAATGAATCGTGAAATTTATCGTTGAGGTAGGGAACAGGGAATAGGGAACTCTTAACAGGAAAGAAGGATTTACAAATATACTTTGTTTTTTCACAAATGATTTAGGGCTGCTATATATCTCAAACTCACCTGTTTGGATAGTCTTCATAAAGTCCTTCATCTTCTGGTGGGTAGCCGTTCCAAAAACCATCACGGCTAAGGGTATTTTCGGGTTCTTCAGCTTTTTGTTCGATGGTGATTACCCCGCGTCCTGTAGTTCCGCTTTCCACTATTGATTCTGGGAGATGCAATTTTTCCTCTGGTTGAAGATCAATTTCATAAATTAGCTGAATCAGTTGACTATTCATAAATTTGTTGATTGTGGGTTGATTGTATTAGTTTATTTAATGTTTGGGTTCAAGTTTTGAATTGAGTAAGTCAAGGGCGATCGCTTTTAGTTTATGTTGTTATTTCATGTGTGGATGTGATGGCGATCGCAAGATGTGAATTATATTTTTTCTCAGATGATCTTTTTCAGCCGTTATTTTTAATAGCATAATCAACACAGATAATTAACCCACCGAAGAATTATTCCATAACTTCTTTCATGAGATTTATTCTGTAATCAGGAAATCTTAATTTATATTTAGAGAATGTTTGCCAAGAATATGAAGGTATGGCTTGAAGTGTTCCGAGGTGTTTCAACATCACATCCAGCCATACTTCCAATAATGGATAGATGTAAAGCGGTAAAAGGGCCGCTGTCTTGAACGTCACATCCTCCACTTGGGGAAGCCCTGCACCCTTGCACTCTGCTGACAGTCGCCCATATGGCGTGAAATTCCGCCTTTTGCGGAGTGGCTTTGGTTCCGGTCGATTGCCTTAGCGTTAACGAGTCTTGTTTTGAGAGAACTAGCATTACCCCCGAACTCCTTAGCAGGCAACTATTACAGACGATTGCAGCAGAGGTTGGTTAGCAGTGAGCGACTATTCTAACAATAGCGCTAAATATTTCATGCCAATTTGGCAGAAATTTACTGTATTTAAATGTATCAAAACACATAAAAGTAATATCTTGTAAGAAATATCACAGCAGTTTTGAACTTGGTTGACTCATGGAAAAATCTAATCAGCAAGATAAAAATAACTTTCTTTACCCCCGCAGTCGGTACTATGGTCAGGTTAGACCAGAATATTTAATATTTAATGCAAATCTTCAAGAATTTGCTCAAAAAGTAGGTTATATCTCTAATCTAGAAACATCTGGAAAACTGACTCCCCAAGAAGCTTATCAGCAGATTAAGTCACTATGGAAACAGTTAAAGCACAGTAAAAAGCAATTAAGAATAGGCAATCAAGAATCAAAAATAGATGATGAACCACCAGCATTGCCTTGAGAAAGTCAAACCCAACTTCAAGCACAAATTGATGTTGGGTTTGGTTCTTATCCCAAAGGAATATATGTATACGCTCAATGAAAGCGGGGATTTGCTAGCTTAGACGAGGAGGTTTCTACAGCCCTTGGTCAAATACTCCCAAACTGCTAGCATAAAAATTGGTTAAGTAGCAAGATGAACACTTATTTTAATAATCTCTCTCACGAAAATCCTTTAATTAGAGCCATACATACTGCTGTTCAAGGAAGAGCTAGATATAAGATAAGTGGACTGCATCATTCGCAAGCTTGCAAAAGATACTTAGAATTGAGATTGTCACAGGAGGAAATAGTTACACAATTTCGTGCTAATCCTTTGACAGGAAATGTTCTGGTGATTTTCCATCCAGATTTTAGTGCCAATGCGATCGCCTTGCTTCTCCAGAATATAGTCTTAGATTATACAAAGTATCAAACTAATCTCAATATAGGACAAGAAAAAACCAAAAAATTAGCTCCAGCACCTGCACAAAAACCATTAAGTTTAGTAAACAATCAATTGATTCCAGTAGCATGGATTGTTTCCACTTGTGCTTGGGGTAGCTTACTGCTGCACAGATATGGACTGGACACAGCTATTTTGTTAGCAATTCAAAAGCTGCACACGCCACTTTTGGATCGCCTGATGGTGGGTGTAACTTTTTTGGGTGAACCACTGGCTTTGGTGTCGATTTGTTTGTGGGTAGAAATAGTTTTGCTTTATCAGCGTCGCCCGGAAACAACTAAATTAGCGATCGCTACAGCCAGTGCAGTAGGGTTAAATTATTTACTTAAATTGCTTTTTGGTAGAGCGCGTCCAGCACTGTGGGATCGTCTGGTTAATGTGGGTTTCCATAGCTTTCCCAGTGGTCACGCAATGGTGTCAATGGTAATTTATGGTTTTATCGGCTACATTTTGGCTAAAGAATTTCCTCAATGGGAAAAACAGATTTCAGCTTTGACCATTGTCTTAATTCTTGCCATAGGTTTTAGTCGGCTTTATCTAGGCGTACACTGGCCGACTGATGTATTAGCTGGCTATGCCATAGGTTTAGTGTGGTTGATTGTCTGTATTCTCAATTTGGAACTAAAACCAAAATATCGTTTATCAGGTAGAAATTTTTCTTTGATTTAAGCTTGCTTTGAACTGGGATTTTTAACTGCCTCATAAGTATGACAGTCAAGCCCGTGAGTCCGCCTACCCTTGCCAGAAACATTAATCTGTCTATCACCACCGCGAGAAGCAATCGCATCTTGCCAACGCAACCCACACAACTCAGACACCCGAATCCCTATTTACTGGAAGTCTCTTACTGTCGCTGAAAGACAAAAATGATTGAAATAGGCTTGTTCGTTTTGGGATGACATGGTTCCTGTAATTTCAGTAATCGGTAATTCCAAGCATGGAACTCTTTAATCCATGATTCGATAGTTCTGAAATACCAAGGAGCAGGGTGAAACAACTCATCTGCAATTCCTTGCCATGAAGTTTCCCTCCAGCCATCTTGATAGGGATATTCACCGCAGGCGATGAGAGGGTGAAGAGTTTGAACGATAAGATAGCCGCGATTTTCTAACAGGTTCAGACCAGCTTCAGCAACTTCAGAGAGAGCGGATTGTCCGAGAATTGAAAAATTACAAATCAGGCAAGAAAAATGGCGAATATTTCCAAACTTTTGCCACTCTAAATCGGAGTACGAACAAACAAGAAAACGAGAATCACCACTATGCTTGGCTGCCTGAATCAGATCACCACAAACATCAACTCCCCACCCATCAATTCCTTGAGAAAAAAGTTCATGACATAACCATCCTTCACCACATCCAACATCTAAGAATGTTTGCGGATTTAGTTGAAGCGCAGCGTTGATGATAGCCGCATCGGTAACGATCGCACGGCTTTCTATTTGCTTGTCACGAATTGTGCGTGTCCATAACTTGGCATTGATTTCCCATGAATTAAGGATTAGTTTTTCATTTTCGTCCATACAATGACCCGCAAGTAGCATAAAGAATCTTTTCCTTGACGCTACAAACATAAGCGATCGCAGAACCAAAATATACATCAGCTAATAAAAGGGTGTACACGAAAGCCTGAATCATGCCTAGAAGTTGGAGCGAATGCACTCTTTGCAAGCGGTAGATAATAGCGGGATCACTCCGAAAAATATTCTGCCTATAGGAGTAAATCTTAATCACTTTTATTTATGATTTTGAGAATAAATCATGTTTGCTCTTAATGCTATGTAGGGTTAAAGTTAAATTAATTACTGCTAAATTCACTTACAACTTTCATTCATGGTATTTCTAAGCAAAAGGAAACAGTTTTAAATTAGTTTCTACTTAAAAGAGGTGGAAAAACTCTATGGAAAACATCAATTTTATACCAGAAACAATTGGTGAAACAACTGATGTAGAATCCTGGCTCAGTAGGGCCGGGTTAAAATTTGAAAACTTAGGTAATGATGCTGTTAGTGTAGCAATCCGTAGGCAATGGCGAGAGTACCAAGCCGCAGTGCAAAGATGTTGTGCAGCCTTACACCAACCACCCGAACGTGTTCAACTGAGTGGCGTTTATGCCAAGTTGAGAATACCTAATGGTGCAACAGAAAAGTTGATGAAAAAGGAAATTGTGAATGGTGAATAGGGAACTGGGAATGGGGAATAGGGCATTGGTCATTAATTTTTTCTCCCTCATTCCCCCTGCTCCCTAATCCCTATTTTCAAGACAGGTATGCAAAAATAAATATGACTTCAAGAGTTATTGCTTCGGAAATATAGCTAACTCGGTTTTAGGGTCGAAAAAGTGAATTTTATCTGTAGTCAATGATAACCATATTTGCTCACCAGACCTAACTAATCGGTCTGATGGCACTCGTAATTGTAAATAATTTCCTTTATCGGTAGCTTGAGAACTATGTTCCCCAAGTCTGACGGTGACAAAAGAATCGTGACCGAGGTTCTCTACTAAGTCTACTTGCACTGGCAGATTTTTGGTGGCAGGAACACTTAAATTCAAGTGTTCTGGACGAATACCTAAAATTAGGGTTTGCCCATCATATTTTTGTAAAGCAGTTTCCCAAATTTCTGGCAGTGTGAGACGGAACTGGGAATTGGTAATCAATAACGGGGCGTGAAATTCTACAGGAATAAAATTCATCGGTGGTGAACCAATGAATTCTGCAACAAAGCGGTTGGCTGGACGGTTGTAAATTTCTAATGGAGAAGCAACCTGCTGAATTTTACCCTCAGACATGATGGCGATACGATCGCCCATTGTCATTGCTTCTGTTTGGTCGTGGGTGACGTAAATTGTTGTTGTCCCTAATTGGCGTTGCAATTTGACAATTTGGGTGCGAGTTTCGGCACGCAGCTTGGCATCTAAATTAGAAAGGGGTTCATCCATTAAAAATACTTGAGGATTGCGGGCGATCGCTCGTCCGAGTGCAACTCGTTGCCTTTGTCCGCCAGAAAGCTGTTTGGGTAAGCGATTCAGCAAACCTTCAATTTGCAATAGTTGAGCAACACTACGCACCTGCTGATTGATTTGCCGTTCTTTGTCAGAAATATAACGGAGTCCCTTCGGTAGTATCCTTGTGACTCCCACGAAAAGATTTTCTGCCCAAATAGGAAGATGGGGGGATGAGGAAGTAATTTCTCCCCTTGCTCCCTGGTCACTGAGCGTAGCCGAAGTGCTGCTTTCCTGCTCAAATCCTCTGCGGCGTAGTCCAAAGGCGATATTGTCGTACACCGTCATGTGGGGATAGAGGGCGTAATTTTGAAACACCATTGCAATATCGCGTTCTTTGGGTGGGAGGTCATTAATCAAGCGATCGCCCACCCAAATATTGCCACCAGTCATCACTTCTAAACCAGCGATTAACCGCAAAAGGGTGCTTTTACCGCAACCAGAAGGCCCCACCAGCACCATAAACTCCCCATCTGCGATCGTCAGGTTAATCCGTCGCAGGACATTAACGCCTTCTGCACGTTCTTGCACTGCATCACTTTTTTTCCCATATTCGAGTGGAGTTTGGGTTTGTGAAGCAACAATTTCCCCTCTACGTGAGGGAAAACTTTTATAAACGTTTTCTAAAATAACTTGGGCCACGAGTGTTAATTAATAGTCAATAGTCAATAGTCAATAGTCAATAGTCAATAGTCAAGATTAATAACTCTGGACTTTGGACTTTTGACACTGGACTTTGCGAAGCGCACAGTTTAGCGCCCATGATACACGTTCTATAGAAATACGAAAAGTTAAAAAAGCCAATTGAACCACAAAAAGCAAACTACCCTGTATTGTAGGACTGTCAGTAGGTATTATGATGACTACCTATGTAACTGAAAATCCTTCCCAAGACCCCAGCGTTAACCCTGCTCATGACATTGTAGACGTACAAACAACAGATTGTTGCATTGTGGGTGGTGGCCCTGCGGGGGCTGTGTTGGCTCTTTTGTTAGCGCGTCAAGGTATTCGCGTCAAGCTCTTAGAAGTACACAAAGATTTTGATCGTGACTTTCGAGGGGATACAATTCATCCATCGGTGATGGAAATTATGGAAGAATTGGGCTTAAGCGATCGCTTGCTACAATTGCCCCATGCCAAAATGCACCGTATTCGGATTCAAACTCCTCAAAATACCGTTACTTTAGCAGATTTTAGTCGTTTGAAAACTCGATACCCCTATATCACAATGCTTCCCCAAGTGAGATTTTTGGAGTTCATCACCCAAGAAGCACAAAAATATCCCAATTTTCAGCTAGTGACGGGCGCAAATGTACAAGAATTAATTACAGAAAATGGAGTAATTCAAGGTGTCCGCTATCGAGGTGGGGGTGGCTGGCACGAAGTCCGAGCCATCATTACAGTTGGTGCAGATGGTCGCCATTCACGTTTAAGGCAACTCGGTGGCTTTGAGTCAATTGAAACCTCACCACCAATGGATATTCTCTGGTTCCGCCTACCTAAAAAGCCAGAAGACTCTGAAGGAGGGATGGGGCGTTTCGCTCTTGGTCATATTGTGGCTATGCTTGACCGTGGGGACGAATGGCAACTTGCCTACGTCATCCCCAAAGGAGGCTATCAAAAATTGCGAGCTGCTGGATTGGAAGAATTAAAAAAATCTGTGGTGGAAGTTGTGCCAGAATTGAGCGATCGCATTGCCAACTTACACGATTGGTCACAAGTTGCCTTTCTTTCGGTAGAGTCTAGCCGTGTCAAACGTTGGTATCGTCCGGGACTACTACTTATCGGTGATGCTGCTCATGTCATGTCTCCTGTGGGTGGAGTTGGCATTAATTACGCGATTCAAGATGCTGTTGTGGCTGCAAATGTGCTGACTAAACCCCTAAAAAACCAACACGTAGAACTCACTGACCTAGCGAAAGTACAACGTCAACGTGAGTTACCCACGCGGATTATTCAGGCATTTCAGACTTTTATTCAAAAGCAAGTATTCGCCCCAATTCTCACCTCAAATCGTACCTTCCAACCACCTGTTTTGTTGAAGTTGCCCATTTTGCGCGACCTCCCAGCGCGGTTAATTGCCTTGGGTGTGTTTCCTGTTCATGTACAAGGGACTTCCAAATAAAAAAATATTCCACTGTTCACAATTAACAGTCATCAGTTATCAGCCATCAGTCATCAGTCAACAACTTCAACCGGGATAATTTATTTCTTAGAGTTACCCAAGTAGAAGTTTTAGTCTTAGCAGCATTTTAATGGTACAATCATACTACTCATGCAGAATTCAATGCTCGTACCAGTCAGGCGAAAGTGATGAGTGGCATCTTGAATGCTGCTCAAGGCGATCGCTTGACTTTTATGCTAAAAATAACTCAAAACGAAACTGCTTGTAGGAAATGGATTCAGGCAAGATTAAAAAATGTAAATAATTGAACATACTTAGGTATTGATTGGCGCTACATATAAAAACCCCCTTTCGTAATCAGCACTTTTTCCAATCAGGAGGATCTAATGAACAGCTGTGTTTTGATGGCCGAAATCGTTCAAGAGCCGCAACTCCGATATACAGCAGATAACTTGGCAGTTACGGAAATGCTTGTGCAGTTTCCCAATTCCCAGAAGCCAGAGGAGCAGCCAGCCACATTGAAAGTTGTAGGTTGGGGAAATTTAGCAACAGAAATTCAGCAAAACTACCATCAAGGCGATCGCGTGATTTTAGTAGGGCGCTTGGGTATGCATACTGTTGAACGTCAAGAAGGTTTTAAAGAAAAACGTGCTGAATTAACAGTGCAACAAATTCAATCTTTAGCAGATGGTTTTAATACTACTGCATCCAGAAATGCATCAGTTGTAGAAACTCCTGCACGACAATCATCTGGTGCAGCTTCCTCTTCTGTAGCATCATCTGCTAGTGATATTCCCAGTAATGATTCACGTCGTCCGGTAGCTACTCAACCTAAAGCCACAGCTGGCGTAGTTCCCCAGACAACCGAACCCATCCCCCAATCAAGCGGTTATGAGCTGACCAACTATCCATCAGTCCCAGAGTCAGAACCAGATACCGATGATATTCCTTTCTAAGGCTCAGCGCTGTTTTGCAGACTAAACCTTCTAGCGGCAATTCATGAATTGCCGCTAGGCGAATAATATTGAATACAATAGCTACTTTTCTCTGACTAATTGAATAGCTCAAGAGTAAGTTTACACCTTTAACTTAAGACAACTAACATACTTTATATTCAGCAGAGGTCTTTAACGGCAATGGAAGACTCAGTTTTTGTTATTTTTCTTGTTTTTGGGTGTATCTGGATTTTAATGGGAGTTGTAGGTTGGATTGCATTCTTAAAATCTGAAGGTGAAGAAATTAAGTTTGGCAAATGGGGACTTATAGTTGCGATTCCAATTTTAATCCCGTTGATTGTTGCTTTGGGTATTAGTGTAGTCTACCACTAGTGCAAGCAGTATTAAATATATATCCTGATTCAATCCTCACAGCGATCGCTAATGCATGAAAATCTATTCATCTAAGATAGTGTTACGTTCAGCTGATGCTAAAAAATTGTTGGGAAGTTGTATGCTACAAATTAGCTCAGTTGATGACTGATTTGTGCTAAATTTTTAACTACTTCGCGCGTTAGTTCCCACTTAATGATTGCGTTTTATGAGTAAACAGCAAAAGCTTGTCCCTGCACAACTAATCATTAACAGTCGAATGCTTTACTACGGGTGGATACCGGCAGATCCTAAAGCCGTGAAAGCACTTGTCCCAAATGTTCTTAAGCCAGCCAATAACGGTGCTGTATTTATGAATCAGTATGTAGTCGATACTGAAGAACAAACTTCAGGTTTCGGTGCATATTCACTTACATATATCGGTGCCGATCTCCAAGGATTAGATACTCCCGATGGTGCAATTCCTGGCCGATGGTGGACGCATTATTTTAATTCTAGTCCCTCCGTCCGCGCCTACGCTAAAGAACACGGTGTACCGGCAACACCAGGGCAGACAACTATTACTCTCAATGGCGATCGCTTGGTTGCTACCACTGAATCTGATGGGATCCCTATTATTCGGACTACTGCTAGGGTAGGCAGTACTATTGGCGGCGTGTCCCGTGGTCAATTACGATATATCACCAAAGTAGATAACACATTTGTGAGTGGAATTTATCCTTTTATCTCTGAGATGGTTACTCCTTGGGAAATCCTCTCTGTTGATTTCCTCGAACCAAGCCACTCAGTCTACGCCTTACGTCCCAAGACACCACTGGAAATCCTCTGGGGCTTCTATGCACCTCGCGCCTCATTCTGCTATCCCGGTGGAGAAGAGGTATTACCAATCTAACTGCAAGTAGTCTACCGATGAGAGTCGTCAGATGTGATGCGATCGCAGCAATCACCAATTTCTTTCTCGTTTTGACAGTTTCTACTTACTCCTTCCTTAAGGTTCTAACGGGACTTAAACATTTTTGAGGAAAAATAAGCCTCAAACCCATGCAGGGTAAGGGAAATACACCAAATGCCCAAAAACGCCTGGAACCCAGATATATCAAGAAACTAGGCTGAATGATGTCTAAGTCTCTCTGTATATACATTTGAGTTATTTTTTTTGGTATTTTTTGTCTAAGTCCCACTAATAAAAAACTGTCTAAACGTTCTGACAGTTTAGACAGGAGACACTTAACAAAGGGCTGAGTCCACATCTCTCAATCAGCCACTACTATGATTGAAGCTCCCACAGGCATCAAGATTGTGCAATAGAAGTCACCCAAAGGAACACTAGGCAATTACCAGAATGTCGGCATTGGTGAGATTTAGTTGGGTCGTGAGAGTAGCAATCTGCAGCCCTGCAATTGCCCCTGTGCCATCCGCATCAAATAGCAACCCACCCGTGTTGTTGTTATAGATAAATCGATCTCCAGCATCGTGAGCTGCCGTCCCTATCCAGAACTGGTCAGCCGTGATAATAGCTCCAGCCGTCAAGCTTCCTCCAAAACCAGCCGCTGAAACTACCAGCGTGTCATATAGCACGCTAAAGTCAGTGATGGTATCAATGCCTTGTGTCTTAGTCGTGAAGCTGAAGCTGTCATTACCAATACCACCTGTCAAGGTGTCATTGCCTGTGCCACCAACTAAGGTGTCATTACCACTACCACCCAAAAGAATGTCATTGCCTGTTCCTCCATCGAGGATATTGGCTGCACTATTGCCAGTAATCTGGTTAGCAAGAGTGTTACCAGTGCCGTTGATAGCAGATGTACCTGTTAAGGTGAGGTTTTCTAAGTTCGCACCTAATGTATAAGCTGCAAGAGAGCTGTTCACTGTATCAATGCCACCCGTACTGACAAGAGCATTGGTTTCGGTTACTACATCTGTAGCGATGTCAATATAATAAACGTCCGAGCCATCACCACCCACCATATTGTCAACACCGGCACCTCCGTTCAGAATATCATTACCGAGACCACCAATCAGAGTGTCATTCCCTGCTCCACCTGTTATGGTGTCATTCCCTGCACCGCCATTGACAGTGTAATTACCCGAAGCCGTAGCCAAAATGGTAACCGTATCGTTGCCTGCTCCCGTATCAATTGTATTAGTAGCACTTGTTGTTGATGCCGTTATGATATCTGCACCTGAACCAGTTGTAATAATTTGTGTCCCCGCATCGGATGTTGCATTCACTACGACCGCACTTGTACTGGTACTGGTTATAGTTTGTGCACCTCCAGCGGATGTGGCCATCACTAGGACAAGATTTTGACCATTACCAGTGCCGTCACCAATAGTCTGGCTACCTGCCCCAGTGGTGGTTGCAAAGACCGTGTTAAGACCTACACCTTTAATATTCAGTGCCCCTGCAGCGGATATTGCTGTCACTGTAGTAGCACCTGAACCCGTTACAATAGTTTGAGCACCTGCTGTGGATGTTGTTGTGAGTGTTGCCGCACCGGTGAATGTGGTCATGACAATGTTAATCGCACCAGCCCCGGATGTTGTTGTTGTTAAGTTTACGCCCAGGGGTGCGAATGCTGCTTGAAAATTAACACCTGTAGTAATGGTTTGTGCAGCATTACCTGTTGTATTGATTACAACATTTTCAATATTTGTCAAATTAGTCCACAGATCATCACTCGGTGTGATAGCAACATCCAGAAAATGGTCAATATACAACGTATCTATGCCTGTGCCACCATTGAGAAAATCGTTAGCACTAAACGTATCCGTTACCGCACCATCATAAGTCGCATTAAATCTGTCGTTACCTGCGGTGCCAGTAAGATTATCGCCGTTGGTAGTTAGGGTGTAAGTAGCCATGATTATTTCTCCAATTTAGTAATGTTATCCACCCTATGGTAAGCAGGGCTGTTTCATAGGTAATGGTAGGGATTTTGTCAAGAGTATGAGCCAGAAATTTGAGGAAGTTGGTAATCGAAAAATTACCGCTCTTTGCGAGTAAATTTAAGTGCGATCGCCAGGCTCACGAGCAAATCACATTTTTTCGCCACTTGATTTTTTTGGTTGATAAGCTTGTAAATCAGCGTCTTTTAGGGAATGAAACAGCCCTGTCCATAGGGTGAAAGTTTAGTTTCAGACTTCCACTCTCGAAACTTTTTATGAAAGTCAATTTTTTTAACGTAGACGCTCCAGCGGCTTACCGCAGGGTACCACAGAGGCGCAGAGAACACAGAGAGAAGGAAGAAATGCTTAATTGAACTGTATTGCGTCTTAATCTGTCAGCACTCATTTTTATTTGGCGATCGCTCTCTAAATTTTTGAGCCAATTGAAAACTGTTGTATGTGCGTGGTTCCTTTTTCAGGCATTCTGACAAAAAAACTATGATCTGATTCCTTGCACTTCGATTTTCCTCCTCGACCCGGTTTATCCCAAAGTCTTTGTAAACGAAGCTTTTCCCATTTATGCAAAACTTGTCTGACTGTTTGTGGAGTCCAGTTAAAACGAGCAGCTATTCTTTACATAGTTAGTTTTTTTGCACCTATCTACTTAAATTCCGATTAGTGGGTAAACTGAGAATTTAAGTAAATGTAACTATGCCAACAGTATATCATTATTTACTAGAACTGAAATGATTTCTCTGAAGCAAAGTACCAGAAAGGTCAAATATAGATACAGATAGGAGCTACAGGGTTTTTTTATGTCCGATAACAGAGCAGTATCGGGCGTTACTCCATCAATAGGGCGTTCGATTTACAAATAAGAACTTTGCAATGAAGCAACCTGGAGTACTACGAACTTTCTCATGGGAGCAACGCGATTTTGTGAAGTCGCGCAAAAAAGGTGCGATGGCTGCGCCAACGTCTTCTCCTTCGGAGACGCTTGCGCGAACGACGAACGCTAAAAATTATCTTAAGTAGGAAAACTATATCTATTACATTTATTTACGTATAAACACATAAAATAGATCAATAAAAAGTAAATTCTTGTAAGTATCTTCTTAGTCTGTAGGATTATAAGGGGTAGGCTGAAAACCCTTGAGGAGCAGACACGTAGTGTCGTACTCCGTACTTCAGGCAAGGGATGAAAGCCACTATGTAGGCTTTAGCCTACCGTGATGTTTTCTTTTTGTGGCTCTGGCAAAGAATCTATCCACTCATCAACAAGACTACTGATAGTCCGGTCTAGTTGAGCAGACAATAAGACTAATTTATAGTATCTGCGGTCAGTAATCCTACAATTCAATCTTTTAACTTTCATCTTGTCCCCCATCGTTTTCATGCTGATGTTAACATATTGGTAACAAATGAAAGATTAAGGAGGTGATAAAGCAGTGTTGGTACTAGAGTATAAAGTAAAAGGTAATCGACAGCAGTATAGAGCTATAGATGAAGCTATTAGAACGACCCAGTTCATCCGAAACAAAGCTGTTAGATACTGGATGGATGCACCAAGAGAAGCAAAAATAAATAAGATTGCTTTGAATAATTACTCTACCGCACTGCGTAAAGAGTTTGGGTTTGTAGCAGATTTAAACTCAATGGCTTGCCAATCAGCTACAGAGAGAGCGTGGACTGCTATTGATAGATTCTACAGTAACTGCAAGGTTAAGAAAGCTGGGAATAAAGGATATCCACGGTTCCAAAAAGATAACCGCTCGGTTGAATATAAGACTTCGGGATGGGCGCTACATCCAACAAGACGACGCATCCGATTTACTGATAAAAAAGGTATTGGTGAGGTCAAGCTATTAGGAAAGTGGGATATCCAGACCTATTCAACTAAATCAATAAAGCGCGTTCGGTTAGTCAGGAAAGCTGACGGTTACTATTGCCAATTTGCAGTTGATATTGAAGTTATAACTGAGTCTAGAACAGACGATGGTGAGTTAGGTCTTGATGTTGGATTGGAGTATTTTTACTCGGATTCTAGCGGACATCATGAACCCAATCCAAAGTTCTTGAGTCAAGCTGACAAAGCAATCAAACACGCGCAAAGGCAAATTTACAAAAAGGAAAAAGGAAAGAACCAACGACGATTAGCTAGACACAGATATGCTCGGAAGCACTTAAGAGTAAACAGGCAACGGAATGAACACGCTCTTGTACTGGCGCGTAACGTATGCAAGGCTAACGCCTTAGTCGCCTATGAAAACTTGAATGTCAAAGGCATGGTACGGAATCACTGTTTAGCCAAGTCAATTAATGATGTGGCTTGGGGTCTTTTCCGTCGTTGGCTAGAATATTTCGCTACTAAGTTCGGTACCACAGTTGTTGCTGTCAATCCTAGAATGACATCTCAAAAATGTTCGGATTGTGGTGTAATTGTTAAAAAATCCCTTTCAACTCGAACACACAGATGTAGTTGTGGATGTCAGTTGCAAAGGGATGTGAACGCAGCGATAAATATTCTGAATTTTGCAAAAGCTAGGGACGGGCAGTCCCGAAGTAACGCTACAGGAGTCGGAACCTCTACTCTGCTTGGCGAAAGCCTGGTAGAGCAAGTTCTGACGGTGAATGTAGAATCTCCGTGGCTTTAGCCCGGAGAGTGTCAATCATAGGTATTGGTATTAAGTTTACGAAAAGTATAATTTTTCAAACAAGCAAGCTAACAACAGCGTCCGCCACAGGAGAAGAATTGCAATTTAGGAATTAAATGTGACATTGCAAACAGGAATTTCAATCCAAAATTTTGTGCCTAATCCTGGTTGCGAATCACATTTAAAAACACCATTGTGTTTATCCACAACAATCTGGTAACTAATTGACAGTCCTAAGCCAGTACCCTTTCCTACTGGTTTAGTTGTGAAAAACGGATCAAATACTCTCGCCTTAACTGCTTCTGGGATTCCCGCACCATTGTCAGCAATGTGAATCACGACACTCTTAACATTGCCTTTGAGTTCTCCAACAGTGGTTCGGATTATAATTTGACCGTGGTAAGGTTGTGATTTCGAGTTCTGGTGTTCTTCTAGAGCATCGATCGCGTTGCTCAAAACATTCATAAATACTTGATTTAGTTGTCCAGCATAACACTGCACTAATGGCAAATCACCATACTCTTTAATGACCTCAATGGCGGGACTTTCTGGTTTGGCTTTCAAGCGATGTTGTAAAATCAGAAGTGTGCTATCAATACCCTCGTGAATATTTACAGCTTTCATTTCTGCTTCATCAAGTCGCGAGAAATTCCGTAAAGACATGACTATCTGACGGATGCGATCGACCCCAATTTTCATGGAAGCTAGAGTTTTGGGCAAATCCTCAACAATAAATTCTAAGTCAATCTCTTCTGCACGCTGAAAAATTTTCAAACTGGGGTTGGAGCATTCCTGTTGATAGAGATCCAATATACTGAGTAAATCTTCAGTATAGTCACTCACATGGGAAAGGTTGCCATAGATAAAATTTACCGGATTGTTAATTTCATGGGCAACACCCGCTACCAGTTGACCCAAACTAGACATTTTCTCTGTCTGGATGAGTTGGGTTTGAGTTTGTTGTAAATTCTGTAAAGCTTGTGCCAACTGGTTTGCTTGTTGTTGAGTTTGTCTGAGTAATTCTACTTGTTGCAGTGCAACCCCAAGCTGATTAGCAATTTGAGCGATGAACTTGATTTCTGAGTCTTCCCACTGACGGGGTGCAGAATTTTGATACGCTCCCAGCAAGCCCCAAAGTTGTTGTCCAATAAATATTGGCGCGATCGCATATGCTTTAACTTGATATTGCTCTAAACATGCAATGTGACACTCAGAGTGACCGGCTTGATAGATGTCATTGACTGCAAAAGTTTCATTAATGCGATATCGTCCGCCTTGGGTTTGTTGCAAATAGCTATCTTCCCAGACTGTATGGATATCGCCATTTACCAGCTTCACCCAACCCTCACCGACAAACTCAGCGATAAACTCACCACTCCAGTCTGGTTGAAAGTGGTAGATAGCCACACGATCCGCTTGCAGTGATTTACAAATTTCCTGGGTGGTAGTTTGAAAAATCGCATTCAGGTCGAGAGATTCCCGAATTTTGGCGACAATTTCAAACAATACCCGTTGTTGTACTGCTGCTTGTTGTAAATCCAATGCTTGCTCTTGAGTTTGTGCAAGTAGTTCAGATTGTTGCAGTGCTACCCCCATTTGGGCAGCAACTTGACTGATAAAGTTAATTTCAGAAGTTCTCCATTGCCTAGGCCCAGAGTGTTGATAAGCTGCTAGTAATCCCCAAAGTTTTTGCCCAATAAAAATAGGGGCAAGCACAAAAGCGTAGATATGATAATTTTCCAGATTTTCCACATGACAGCGAGTGAATCCCATCTTGTAGATGTCATCCACCGCAAAGGTTTCATTGTAGCGGTAGCGTCCCCCTTCTGTGTTTTGCAAATACGTGTCATTCCAAACAAGATTAATACCTAGTTTGGACTCGTTTAACCAGTATGGACTAGCCGCTTCAAAATCACCGACAAATTCGCCACCCCATTCAGAATCAAACCGATAAACAGAAACGCGATCGCTTTTGAGTAATTGACAAACTTCTTTGGTGGTAATTTGAAAAATCGTATTAGTATCCAAAGACGCACGAATTTTGGCAATCACACCAAATACGGCCTGTTGTTGTTCAGATGTCCGTTGGAGTTCATGTGTGCGCTTGTTGACTTGATGTTCTAATTTGGCATTAAAGGCTTGTACTTGCTGGTATAGTTCGTGCTGCTGAATTGCCGAGGCAAAGTGTTTACTAAGTTCTCTAGCTAGTTCAATGTCTTCAACTGTCCATTTGCGAGGTTGAGCCTTTCTAGATTCTCGCCAAGCCTCAAATGAACGACGGGGGTAGAGTTGCCTTTGATCGAAATCAGATTGACCAGCCCAGAGAATTTCTGTGTCAATTTCATTGCGGAAAATGCTTAAATAGCCTAGCAATTGCTGACGATACTGAAGCGGAATCATCAAAATGCTGCGAATTTTAGTAGGTTGAAAAGCAGCTTCTAAACTTCGCAAGCCAGGAGTTTGATATAAGTCTGAAATTGCCCAAACATCATAATCATGAGATTTGTAGTATTCCTGCCAGATGTTATACTGTTCCATCAGTGGATATATAGTTTTTGCCGGCATCATCGGTTGCCGTCCGCAGGTATAAACCTGGATACAATCGCTACCAGGAATCAAACATTCTGCTACACTTCTAACGCTGCTATTCTGAAAATTAAAGCCTTCATTTCTAATGCAAAGTCTACCACCAGCACCATCAAAGGCAGCTACAGCTGCTTCTAAAGCTGGCTGTAGGACAATTGTAGGTAATGAATGTAGCAAATTAGCGATGCGGTTAATAACAGCTTCTCGTTCAGCTTTTTCGCGAGCTTGAGTTAACAGAGTACTTTGAGCGATCGCTATTGACAGCTGATCTACTACCATCTGCACTAATTCTAGTTCATATTCTGGTATCGCATATGGCTGAGAATTGTGAGATACTAATAGCCCCCAAAGTTCATTTTGATAGAGAATAGGCGCTACTAGAGAAGACTTGACACCCATTGCCGTCAAGTATTCAATATGGCATAAGTCTACAGGGCGGTAACGGATATCATCTAAGAAAATCTCTCGATTTTCCAAGTCTTGCAGATGAACTTGACCAATTTGTTGAGTATCAACATTGACAATAGAAAGTACCCTCGACTTGATCAACAGCTCACGAATATGGGGTGGAATATCGTCAGCCGGAAAATTTAGCTCTAGTAAGGAGGGTAAGCGATTTTCATGAATGGACTCAGCAATGACCTGACCACTTCCATCTGCATGGAATTTGTAAATCATTACTCGGTCAGTTCCAAGTAATGAGCATACTTCCGCCGTTGTTGCTGTGATAATTTCTTTTAAGTCTAATGTTTGACGAATACGATTTGTAATTCGGCGCAGTACACTTTCTTGATTAATATTTACCCGCAAGTTTACTTTGGCGATCGGGGTCATTGCTTTTAATTAAATTTTTTTTCAAAAAATAAATTAAATAACTACATATACAATAATATGCAGAATTCTAAAGACATTTGTAAATTTAATTAACTGATTTGTCGTCAGTAATACTACGGTGAAAATACTGATAATAAAATTTATTTTTATTTATAAAAATTTATAATTCCAGTAACAACTAATTTCTACTCAAAGTAATCTATGAGCAGAAATATCAATTTAAAGTAGGGTATTTTATGCCGTAGGCTAACCCACCTTTAATTGTTGGCGCTGCGTTGCGCTGTAGGACAACGACCCTACATTAAAATTTATTAACTACAGTGTGCAGTGTGACCTTTATAGGTGCATCTTCAGCAATAAAGGGTATTAGACCCACCTAATTATCACATTTGTAAAAGGTAAAATAAATTCGTTTCACCTTTCAAATCTTTGTGAATTTAAGCATCAGCAAAATTAAATTCTTGCATTGTCAGTAAAACTGATTTTCAAATAGTCATCTTCCATTTTTGCTCCTGAAGCTTGCAGTGCTGCTAATGCTTGGGGCAATACTAAATTACGGCGGTGGTTCCCAATAGTGATGTTTAATTCGTCACCATATTTCTTCAATTGAATTTGAGTTTTGGGGATGCCAGGTAAGTAAATTTCTAAACTATATTGATTTTGCTCTTGTACAATTCTGACAGTCGTTTCCTTATAGTAAACTTGAGTTGGATCTTCATCTTTGTAGAGAGTTTCTTTCAACCTTTCTAATGCTGGTAAACCACACATTTCTTCAGAGAACAGCGGCACTTCCTTGACAGGGAGAGGGAGAAAGTTATCATGAATTTCCTGGCGATATTGCTGCTGATTTTCCTTCCAACGCTGGAAAAATGGGTCTTGGACTTCGCTGGGAATGATGCGATTAGCTATTACTAAATCTGTGGCAACATTATACAAACTCAGATAAGCATGAGCGCGTAAAGACTCCTTAATCACCATCTTTTCTGGATTAGTGACAAGGCGTACTGAAGTTTGAGTATTATCTGTTAAAACCTTTTCTAGGGCTTCAATTTGTTCATAAAATTCGTAAGGTGCATCCATCACTTCTTTATCTGGCAGAGAAAACCCAGCGATGGGTCTAAAAATAGGTTCGACCAGAGGTCTAAGCGCCACCGAGATACTTTGAAACGGTTTGTAAAAACGGCGCATATACCAGCCACCAACTTCAGGTAAACTCAACAGACGTAGTGCTGTACCTGTGGGGGCTGAGTCGATAATTAAGACATCAAACTCTCCTTCATCGTAGTGGCGTTTCATCCTCACCAAGCCAAAAATCTCATCCATACCTGGTAATATGGCTAATTCTTCCGCCTGTACTCCTTCTAAACCCCTTGCCTGTAAAACTTGAGTAATGTAGCGCTTCACAGCACCCCAATTTCCTTCTAGTTCTTGCAGCGCATCTAGTTCTGCACCCCACAAATTTGGTCGAATTTCTCGCGGTGCATGTCCCATTTCCAGGTCAAAACTATCTGCTAGGGAGTGAGCGGGGTCTGTACTTAAAACCAGTGTGCGATAGCCTAGTTCTGCACAGCGAAGTCCAGTTGCAGCAGCAACGGATGTTTTCCCCACACCGCCTTTGCCTGTCATTAATATTACACGCATGGATAATTTTGTCCTGTCTGAGAATTATTTATATTTATTTACAATTTAGCTTATATCAATACAGCCTGACCAAAAATAAGGCTTTTGGCTATTGCGATCGCTTATATTTGGGATTTTAGATTGCCGCTATCTATACCTTCTGGTACTATCCAATGGAAGCGACTTTGGGGCACTTAATTGGTTTTTTCTATATGTTCTTGCTGCTGCTGCAATCGTCGTTGATCTTTAACCGCACCCATGTAAACCGTTGGTGGACATTCACTTTGGAAATTACGGTGCTTTTACATAGTGTAATTGTGTCGTGGATGCTAGGACAGACCAAGTGGCCAACATTTCTCTTTGGTTTTCTTGGCATTCTTGTGCTTACCCAGCTCCACGGTCTGCCTGTGGGTATCTCAATGAAACGTACTATCTATGGAGCCTTTTTAGTGAGTGTACTGGCCGTTTATGGACTGACTGAACGCGGCTTGGTCAGAATTTACGAAGTAAGCTATATCCCTCTGATTGAGTTTGGGTTGGTTGGCGCGATTTACTTAATCTTCCTGCTCATTTTATGGACAATTTCCCGTTTACCTGTGAAGACGTAATTTCACGTCAGTTCAAATAACAGTTACGAAAAGAAATGTTGTTTGATTACGTCTAGGCGTGAACAGTTCCAATAATCGATATGGGAGACAATCAAATTATCAGAGTTGAGACTTAATTCACTCCAGCCAGAGATAGAAATGCGTGGTTTCCAAGGTAGGGGTGTATTCCAACTGAGTGTCCACTCGGTTTTAATTGTATTTTCCAACCTTTGAATGTCGTGCAAATCCATTTGAGGATTTAGAAAGAAAGTTTGGATGAAATTAATCATCTGTTTGTAACGTTTAACGCCATGAAATTTATTTAGCGGGTCTTGAAAATAAACGTCTGGGGCGTAAATACTGTACGTTTGATTAATGGGAAATCTTTGATAGTCTTCTTTGAGGATTTCAATAATATCCATGATCCATAGAGATATTAGCGATTCAAATCTATTTGATTCCACAGTCGTTCTAATTGCCGTCGCCAAGCTGCTAGCACTTCTTCTCTATCTTCTGATGATTGGTTAAGTTCACCCATCAATCCTTCTGCATAATAGCGTTCTAAGTTTTGCATAGTAGCTTCTAGGGTTTGTCCTTGCTGTTTTGCGGCTAGGACAATTTGCCGGATGCGATTTTCAATTAGTCGATTGAAGACATTATCTAAACCAGCTTCATGTAGAGATATAAGTCGGGCGATCGCACTGGTAAAATCTGCCTTGACTAAAGTGCCATTATTATGCTGAAATACCCCCCAAATTACGTTTTCATACAAAGCGTAGCGTACTTCCTGAGTTTCATCAAAGTTAGCTTCTAAAAATTCTACTAAAAACTGTTGAGCTTGTTGAATTGGCATGAGCGGTAGTAAAACTCGTAGCCAAGAATGATCATCGGAAAGCAGTACTAACAGCCGAAAATTAGCAGTGTCTACTTGCCATGAGCTAGGAGCCGCTTGAATAGGATCTGCACCAAATAATTCTGTCAGCGTAACCGTAATATCTTCAGGTGTCATAGTCTGTTTTTAACTTGAGCCTCCATAGCAATCCTAAATCATTCACTCTAACAAGTTACTGGGGACTGGGGACTAGGAGCTAAGATAAAATTCAAAAGTTGGGGGGGATGAGTAGTGATACTCATCCCCCCTCGGTTTTAAATGCTGCTGATTGTTGTGCTGCGTTGCTCTGTATTGTTTGCAGCACCAGGAAAATCATATCATTCTTGAAAAGCGATCGCTCTACTCAACTCCCGAAACAGCATATTGGCAACCTTAGAACTAAGCTTAGACTGCAAGTGCTTGCCATTGAGCAGCTGCTTACCAGAAGCATCAACATTTTCTTTGAGCGTAGCCTTATACAAAGCAATCTCCTTGCCAATGTCATTGTCAGGCAAGCGCCCGTCAACTTCGATTTTGGTGATCACATGCTGCCAAAAGTTCATTCTGCACAGTGCCGAACCGCTACCTTTTTCCACCAGCTTATCGCCGGACTGCTCCAGAACAGTACCCATACCTAACCTCAGCTTGAAAGCGTCGCGGCTGCGGTTGCGTTTAACCCGCTTCACGTCACCAGGTAAAAATTTAACCACAGATTTACCAGCAAGTAGGAATGAGGCATGGTAAATTCTGTCCATTCCGTCCACAGTTCACGCAAACAATGCAAGTAAACTCGAATTTCTTTGTGGGTTAACCAGTCATGCTGTTTTTCATGGTTATCCCTCATGATGTATAAAATTTGGCGAAAATCTTCAAGGTTTAATGAGTCATACATTTTTAAACTGTGCTATTTTTGACAAGGTAGATGACACGCGATGTCTGACGACAAGCCGCTGCGCGTCTACGCTCTCCTCCAAAGGCAAAGCGATCGCTCCATAAGGTCTTGAGCGTCTTGGCGGTTGCGATAACGCCCGACACAAGAGTGTTGACAGGTTTTAGACGTGCAGTAAATCGCCCACGGTTTATCAGTGAGGTGAAAGCGCATATTTCAAATTCCTTGCATCCAAAGTTTCAAAAAAACACCAGCACAAGCCACCATGCAAATGCTGGTGTTGTTATCTTTCAAATTACAAAACGTTTAATGAAGCAGTTACTACATGCTCTACGTAGGCATAGGTAAAACTAAAAACGAACTTTTTTGATGGCATTGGTGATAAGAAGAAAGCGCCAGTAGCTCTACTGGCGATGGTTAAAAGTGCATTTTGTTGTGATGTTGTGGTTGATTTGCGTCTAGTTTTATACCTCCGTTTAGGGAAAGCCAGTAGCCAGTGATTGCTACTGGCTAATATCCAGGGTGGGGATAAAAGGGAGTTGAACCCAAGGCGAGGAGTGCCTTACAACACCGCAGTGCTGCACTAGTCCGCTAGTTTTATCCCCAGGAAATGTCGCGTTTTCTCGACTCTGGCGACTAAAATCGTGTGAAACTTAAGAGTTTTTCATGGTTGTTAGTTAGTGTTTCGTCTAGCTTTACCAAGGAGTGAAAGGGCATAACAATCCCCACAACCTGGTGACTGGGTGAAGCTAGACACTAACTGGTTAGATAAATGCGCCAAAGCTGCTAGTACAAAAAAAATTAGCAAAGAATACCGATATTGTTCACCCCAGGACTTGGTAAGAAAAATCGCTTCAGTTGTTGATGGAAAAGGAATTCATGTTTATGGGCGCGGTGAAAACGAACCACTGTTATATGTTCCCAATGGCTTTTATGTTCGGGAGCAAACTGATACAGTCGATGCTCCCGAACATAATTATTATGTTCGGGAGCAAGTAAAATCAGCTACACCTGTTACACCTTGTGTTCGGGAGCAAAAACCAGTTATTCAAGTTGCTCCCGAACACACTCACTGGGTTGAGGAGTATTGGGTGCAGCGCGGCACCAAAAAGCATAAATACTTTCGCTACTGCTGGATGGAGGGCAGGAAGATCCGGCACTGTCACATTGGGGGTGGCAATGTAAAATCACTCCTGGCGCAACAGAGAAAGGCGGCGGTGGAGTTGGCTCTAGCAGATGGTTCAACCCCAAGTGAGGTTGAGAAAATTATCAAAAGTCGGGAGTTGGGAGTTAAGCCTACGAGCAAGCAAAACAAGCTGGTTTTAAATAACCCCCCCCATCTCCCCATCTCCCCTGCTGCCATATTCTCAAGCATTCTCAATAAATAATAGCCATCGATGGGCCGCAGCCAACAAGCTCCTGGCGCGGCTGCGCGGGGGTTGATCGTGGAGTTGGAAGCATTGATAAATCGAAGTTTTTCTTAATCAGCACACATGCTGCTTTTTTTTCAATGAGGATTTGCATCAATGCAGGATTGAAAATAAGTTGCAATAAGCCTGGAAGAAAATAGCGATCGCGCACAGCATGGCGATCGCACTTTAACCTATTAATTATTTATCTAGGTCAATAAGTATAACCGACGCTTAACCTAACGTCACTCAATCCCTTAGCTTCTCGTACAAACACCTTCTCATACTCCCCAAACCCGCTTTTTCGACTGCCGACCGCAGAATTTTATCAGCCCAGCGTAGACTAATAGATTTTTCCCCCTGCTGTATGGATTGTGCATCAATTGCAGCAGAAATTAGGGGTTTAACTAATACTGTTAGGAGTATCAATGGCTGATTGTTGTCAAGAAGTTAAAGCCGAATTAGCAGCCTTAAGGGCAGAAATTGCAAGGCTTTCTAACAGGAATACTGTTGATGAAGAAGCTCGAAGATTAGCACGTGGTGCTTTACATTTAGCCCGTGATGCATACAGTAGAGCGGGAGAGGCGTTAAATGTTGCTGAAGATGTACGGCGAGAATTGAAAGAGTTAAAAGCTTTGCTTGTAGCTTTAGCTGCTGGCTTAGCTGCTCTAGCTGCTTTAGGTGCTTTACTTGCTCAATTACAGGCTACTGTCGCTGGGTTAGTGTCTACAGTTTCCGGACTTTTAAACAAAATCGACCAAATTTTAAATTTAGTAGATAGTTTGTTGTTTTTAAAGCAATTATTTGATGAACTCAGAAATGGACAATTGCAATTATAAACTTTAGTGAATGCTCTACAAATGGGGGTTAATGCATTAAGAAATCGTCCCGGCACTCCTGGGGCATCTGGTAGAAATGGCGTTGATGGGCGTAACGGTAAAGATGGGAAAAATGGCAGAGATGGTAAAGATGGGCGTAACAGTACTGACGGTCAACGAGGTTTACCTGGCACTGATGGTCAACGCGGGTTAGGGGGTAGAGATGGTCAACGTGGTTTACCCGGAAGTAATGGTAGAGACGGTCAACGCGGTTTACCCGGAAGTAATGGTAGAGACGGTCAACAGCCAGTAATGCAAACACAATAATTTCTGAACATGAGGAATTATTTAAAGCTAATTCTGAGTTATGTTTGGCTAAAAACAAAGAATTTGAAGCTTACCTTTCAGTACCCGATTGGTGGAAAGGTAGAAGCCCTCAGAAGCCACAATTAGCTATTCAATATGCTGAGGATTTAGGTAATGGCAAGATTGGGCGTAGTCGCTGGACTTTGAATTTACCTCATTACGCTTTCGGCGAAAATCATAAGCCTAATTTCCCTAATTATAGAAAGGGTGATTACATGGGAGTGTATACACTTGTAGACGGTTCAAATATTATCGTTTTCGCCGCTAATGAAACTGAATGTGTCCGAGTGATTAATGCACTTAAGCGATATGTTAATCCAGAGATTTTAAATAAATCATCCAAAAATCCACCAAATGTAACTAAAACTTACAATGGATTTAAAGAAGTACCCGTTATTCCCGTTTTGTGTCAATTCTTTGCTGATGGACAAAAAGATAAGGCTCCTACCTGGAGCAAGAAGCTAAGGAATAAGGGATGAGAGTACTTACATTTGATGATATATTTGTTATCAATGGGCGTTTAGCTATTAAGTTAATCACTTTTTCTAAGTTAATGCATTATTCAGATATCTATTTATTGCGGGTGATTAAAAAGCTGTTTGTTAAGGGAATCAAAATAGGTTTTAAGTGGAAGAAAAATTGGTACATTTTTTTACCCACTACTCCAATAAAATCAATTCTTAACAATAAAAATAATAATGAAATTGCTGAAGCAGCTATTACACCGTCTGGCAACAGTATCAATACCGATTGGGGTGCAGCTATTGATCAGTTTCCGCCGTCTATAAACGCAGCTTTAGAGCGTTTGGTTTTGAGCGTCGTTACTGTTAATAACCGTTTGGTTATCCCAGTTTCATCAACTGAGTTAGTTTCTTCGACACTAGGGCCAAAGAAACTAACTCAGTTTATTCCCTCTAATTTGGGGCTTTTCCCGGCTATAAAAGCATATAAGTACGGTGATTACATTATTTACGACGAAACCAAGATGAGTACATTTGACCCCGGAAACAATGGCAGCCTGAAATCTACCTAACTTCCCCAAGCTTTTTTTGAAGTTTGCCGCGCTTTAGATGCTGCTGAAAATACACGCAATGGTGCTAACCCTGGACTACCAGCAAGACGAAATTTGTCTACTACTGCTAGCTTTGACACGGGTACTATTGCTGTTGCTGGTACGATTCCTATTGTTCCTAATATCGAATCAGACGGTTCCATTAAAGTTGTAGCCAGTGACTACTTAGGCGTTACTTATTCAGCTTTTACTAATGGTGGTGGTGATTTAACTTCTACTAACATTGTTGCAGCTTTTTTTGAAACGGCATCTCTTTTGTCTGCGGCTGAAAAGGCTGTAACCCCTGTTGAAAACCAGCCAAACAACATTCAGATCACCATAGACCTAGAAGCTGGAAGCGCTTCTATATCGGGCAATATTCCTTTTACAACTGCTGCTGCTAATGGCGATGTCACCATTAAAGCTATTGATTATCTCTAATTTAAACTGTCAACAATTAATTTATAGATAGGCAGGTGAGATAATGGCAGGAAAATTAGGCCCAAGATGCACAGTCTTATTTAAATCTGGTCAAGGTCAGGGTAAAGGGGCAAAATCTCAATATGTTTATATGTTGAGGTCAGTAGCCGAGAAACTTGGCTTTAAGATTGTACCTGATGCGACTGTGACTAGAAAACCACCCAAAAACAGCAAAAAACTATAGTTCTGCTGGCAAGTTAGACCAGATTTTGATTGATTATCCAGGTAAGCTGGTTGCCAGTTCTCAAGTGATTAATTTGGCTAAGAATTATCAAATTCACTTTCCACGACAGGGTAGGTTTCAATTAGAATTCTTTCCCTATCAGTTTTTAGGCAAGACTTTAATATCTATTAATAGAATCATTGATGATTCTGAGTAATCACATTAATAACAATGAAATTCGATGCTAATATGGCAGGTTTTTTATTGGCTTCGGTTTCTGCGTCTTCTGGCTGGATTGTCTGGTGGATCAATAAGATTCGCTACGATAAACATATAGCTACCCAGAATGCAGCTGAAGCTGCTAAAAAAGATTATGCAGCCCAACGAGATTTTGAGCATCTCAAAAACAATTTAAAGCAAATGTCAGAGGCGATCGCTCATGGCTTCGACGACATTGACGAGCGCTTTAATGCCACTGATAAGGAACTGCTCAGAATTCAAGCTTATTTCATACAAGCTAAAACTGACCGGGAATAAGGGGATTCACCTCTAGCAGAACAGTCCTGAAGAGGAGCCACCAACAGAAGTTTAATTATTTCCTTGCTGTGTAAATGTAAATACTTCTAGCCATTTTTCTATGGGCACAAAAACTTCTGTTTTTTGAAATTTATCCCACATCCACCAACCGCCGGCTAGTCCAGCGCAAAAGTTGAAATCAGCTAGTTCTCTTAGTGTCAAATCCTCTGAACATTCTCTGACTTGACGCCAGAGAATGAATTCCAGACCAGAACACCATCCTGCTGACCACGTTCGCTCACTAAAACTAGTCATCATTTGTCGTAGGTGGTTTTTAGGGTCTTCTACAATTGGTGGTAAGCTCATTTGCTTAACTATAATTACTGGGCAATACAAGCATACCCACAACAAGCTGATGAATGGGCGATCGCTCTCAGTATTACAGCACTACACACACTACGCCTCCGGGGATTCCTTATAAAAAGCGATCGCACTTAGAAAAATAAAAGCGATCGCCTTTGTGCAATCAAAAAGAACGGTCGCACTTACCACAATCAAAAAGAAGAGCGAAGATAAATGATCGCCCTCTCCATTGTGTCAGCGTGATCTCAATTCAAACAAAAATATAGACAAACGCTTGCAGTCAATTAAGGAGTTGACCAGTTTTCATCTGCATACAACCGAGTTGCGGCGTTAACCGTACTCAAGTCGATTTCAACTGATTTAGATCTAGATGAGAGATTTATGCAAATTTGTAAAATTATTTACATTTATTGATTCAATTCTCTAGTCAGATAATGGCAACTTTTTCTTTTGCGAAATCATTAAATTGAAGTTCCATCAATTGGCGATCGCATAAAATGCCGCCAGCGATCATTTTCTCTTCCAAAATTCCCTGGAGCGATCGCTTCTTCAAGCTTCTCACTCACAACAAAGCTCACCTCTGCCTTCATCTTTACGGCATAGCGCGAGCATCTTTGATTATTTTATGGGTCGCCCGGGATTCGAACCCGGAACTAATCGGTTAAAAGCCGAGTACTCTACCGTTGAGTTAGCGACCCTTTTGTTTGCTTTGGCAACTTTGCCATTATAGCATCAACACTTGTAGTTTTGTAAAGGGGTTTAGAAAAAATTTCCCGTTAACCGTACAGATGTCGTGTAGCTGGCTCCTGATTCTAACACAGTTAGATGTTCATCGGTGTTTAAAGAGTTGCGGGGAGCGCTCCAAGGTTCCAAACAGTAGAAATCTTTGCCTTTGAGTGTCCAGAACACCAAAATCGGATAGTCATCGCCGTAATCTAGAGTCAACTTTAACTTCCGGCTGTTATCTACCACAGCAGCAGATTTACTAGTTAGCTGCTTAAAGGCAACGTCAATTTCATCCAGGTTAAAGTCAAAATTACCTTTAAAAGCATGAATTTCCTTGGTTCTCTGGTCTTGATATTCCTGGGAAGAAATTTCAAACTCTAGCTGAGTTTTATCACTTGCCACAAAGTAGGGATGGAAACCGTTAGAAAATGGCAAAGTTGTAGACGACAGATTTTTATACTGCTGCCGAATTTCTAGGTTATTACCTTGGAGTTCGTAAGTGAAAGTTAATTGAAAATCAAAAGGATAAACTGCCCTTGTCTGCTCGTTGCTATTGAGGACGAGAGTAAGGCTAACTTTATCCTGGGTCACTTGGTCAGTTACTTCCCAAGGTAAATCACGGGCAAAGCCATGTTGTTTAAGAGTGTACTGTTTCCCGTTGTAAGTGTAGGTATTGTCTGGTAAATTCCCACAGATAGGAAACAAAATCGGAATCCCGCCTCTAACACTCAAATCGGGATTAGCAAAACGTTCAGTATCGAGATAGAGAATTTCTTGCCCTTGGACGCGCCAGCGAGTAATAATACCGCCGCGTTCCGGCACTACTTCCAGTTGAGAACCCGCAGTTTCATCAGAAAGGATGTAGGTTTTGTATTGTTGTTCTTCAACTGCAATGGTAAACACAAATTTTAGTCCTAAGTTTAGGTACTGGGGATTGGGTATTGGGGATTGAGTATTGGGGATTGGGTATTAGGAAGAAACACTAATTTGCATAAACTCGATTGTTTCCCAGTCCCCAGTCCCCAGTCCCCAGTCCCCAGTCCCCAACCTACTCGTCTTCCGCAAACACAAAGCGATACAATTCGCTTTTGTCTGGTTCAGGGCTACTTTCGGCGAATTTCACCGCATCGTCGATTACATCCTGGATTTTACGCTCGATCGCCTTCAGTTCATCCTCATCTGCCAGATTTTGTTCTAGAAGATAAGCAGCTAGCTTTTTAATTGGGTCACGAGCAAACCAAAATTCTTTCTCGGCTTTGCTTCTCAGTTCATCTGGGTCTGCCAGAGAATGTCCCCGGAAACGATAGGTCAGCGCTTCAATTAATGTCGGCCCTTCTCCAGTGCGGGCGCGGGCGACTGCTTCAATAGCTACGGCACGCACTGCTAGCACGTCCATTCCGTCTACTTCCACGCCTACCATGTTAAACACACTGGCTTTTTTGTAAATCTCTGGCTGAGAAGTAGCACGTTCGTGAGCCATGCCGATCGCCCACTTATTATTTTCTACCACAAAAATAATCGGCAGTTTCCATAAAGCTGCCATATTCAAAGTTTCAAAAAATTGACCGTTGTTAGCGGCACCGTCACCAAAAAAGCAAGCTGTTACTTGGTCGGCTTTTTCGTCTTTTAAAACTTCTCGGCGGTATTTACTTTGAAAAGCTGCACCAGCCGCTACCGGAATACCTTCAGCGACAAAAGCATAGCCACCTAACAACCCATGTTCGGCAGAGAACATGTGCATGGAACCACCGCGTCCTTTGCTACAGCCTGTGGCTTTGCCAAATAACTCTGCCATCACTTCTCTTGCTGGTACTCCCGCACTCAAAGCATGAACGTGGTCACGGTAGGTACTAGAAACAAAATCTTCTCCTGGGCGCATTGCCTGAATGACACCAGTAGAAACAGCTTCTTGTCCGTTGTAAAGATGGACAAAACCAAACATTTTGCCTCTATAGTACATTTCGGCGCATTTATCTTCAAAGAAGCGCCCTAATGTCATGTCCTCGTACAACCGTAACCCTTCTTCTTTAGTAATCTGGGTGGTGGTAGCATTAAATGTAGGCAACGTCCGTTCTTGAACCATATATTTTTTAGTATTCCTGTAGTAAAACTGCAATTTACTATCTCAAAAAATGGGCTGTTTTCACACAATATCTGCTTTTCACAAGCAAATAATTTGCTGGAGTCAACAATCTAAGCAACCGAAAATTTATGGAAGTTATGCACCAAAAAGGATTATGGAGAATTAGAAGCAGGAAAAGTACGAATTTCTCATTTTTAAGACCGCGCTCAATGAGGCTCTCACCCCAACGGCAACAGATGTACTGTTGAGTTTTTCCATTTTCCGCTCTAGTTTATAAGCTATCAAACAGAATATCTCGGTTTCTGCATATCCATGAACAGTTTAGAAAAAATATTCCCAAAAACCCTTATTCTCTAGGTGGATAGTTGTAATTAAAGTGCAAATCATGATAACATCTTGTTCCCTAAGTTATCAAAATCTACCCTTGGCGGTGTTTCGCTCACCGTGTCACCAGGCAGTTATCGAGAATACTATCATTCATAGATTCGGTGCTAGTACAACTTTCATACCACTTACAAAGGTCATTATGGTTTTTTGATAGTGCTGAAGGCTTGATACTAGTTAGCATCGGCGAAAATACTAAGAATTAAGACAATGTGTCAACGCTTCCTAGGCGATGGCAAAAAGTTAGTACTAAAATATGATTCTAATTTCGGGAAGAGTTAAAACTAATTGTTGCAACATACACTTTATAGTGTAAGTAAGTCACGGTATTATTAACCGTTTTATTATGGCACGGTTTTACATGCCTGGAATGCTCTAGGTTAATTATGTTGATCACGGTGCAGGGGAAGTAGGCTGTGCGAATTCCGCTAGATTACTACCGAATTTTAGGACTACCATTAGCGGCAAGTGATGAACAGTTGCGGCAAGCATACAGCGATCGCATTGTACAATTGCCGCGACGAGAGTATTCAATAGCAGCTATTTCTTCTCGCAAACAATTAATAGAAGAAGCTTACGTGGTTTTATCAGATCCAAGGGAACGTAGCAGTTACGACCAAATTTATCTTGCTCATGCCTATGATCCTGATGGCAATGCTACCGCCAGGATAGCATTGGCAGACCGTACAGAAAGCAGCAACAGCGATCCTGACACTCAAAGTCTCAGTATCGACGTTCCCCCACAGGAATTAGTAGGTGCATTATTAGTTCTCCAAGAGCTAGGAGAATACGAACTAGTACTAAAACTAGGTCATGGTTACTTAGCAAACCAAAACGGTACAGCAGTCGCCAGCACAGACAATAATCTGGCAACTGAAGAATTCACTCAAAGTGCTGAGCATCCAGATATTGTGCTAACTGTGGCTCTAGCTTGCCTTGAACTAGGTCGTGAGCAATGGCAACAGGGTCACTATGAAAGTGCTGCCGTGTCCTTGGAAACTGGGCAAGAAATGCTAGCTCGTGAAAGCTTATTCCCCAGTGTCCAAGCTGAAATACAGGCTGATCTGTACAAGCTACGACCTTATCGGATTTTAGAATTATTGGCACTGCCGCTAGAAAAGACAGCCGAACGCCGCCAAGGCTTAGAATTATTGCATAGTATTTTGAGCGATCGCGGTGGCATTGATGGTAGTGGCAATGATGAATCAGGTTTAAACATTGATGATTTTCTGCGATTTATTCAGCAATTACGTAACCACCTCACAGTCGCAGAACAACACAAGTTGTTTGAAGCAGAAAGCAAGCGTCCCTCTGCTGTTGCCACTTATTTGGCTGTTTACGCCCTGATAGCACGCGGATTTACTCAACGTCAACCAGCTTTAATTCGTCAGGCGAAGCATATGCTTATACATCTGGGCAAGCGCCAAGATGTACATTTAGAACAGTCGTTATGCGCGTTATTACTAGGACAAACTGAAGAAGCCACTCGTGTTTTAGAACTCTCTCAAGAGTACGAAGTCTTAGTTTATATTCGGGAAAAATCTCAAGACTCTCCCGACCTGCTGCCAGGATTGTGTTTATACGCAGAACAATGGTTACAGAGTGAAGTGTTTCCCCACTTTCGAGATTTGGCTAGGCAGCAAGCTTTGCTGAAAGATTACTTTGCTAACCAACAGGTACAAGCTTATTTAGAAGGCTTACCCACGGATGCCGAAACCACTAATGAGTGGGCTGTAATTAACCGTCAATCTTTTTCCCAGCCCCAGGCAAATAGTTACCGTCACCGCAGTCATTCCACTGGCGCTACTCAACAATTCCATCAAAATCAAACTTCTGACCCGGAATTACCGGAAACACCAAACCACAAAAGACCTGAGTATTCAAACTTTTCCACAAGCAGATCAAATACATCACCAACTCCCTCATCTGCGGGGAGTGCCAAACCACAAACAACTATGGGGCCGCTTTCTACCGCTGAACGCACCGCTAGAGCAACTAACCAAAACCTGAATGGCTCAGCTAAATCTTCTCCACCCCGTCCAACCCAAAAGCGAAGAAGGCGAAAGCCTACTCAAAGCGTTAATCGGGAAAACCGCCATCGTCATCCTCAGCAAAGGCGAACCATTGCCAACAGCCTACAAGGAAAAACCCGATTAATTTGGATGGTATTTGCTTCTTTGTTGGGTATATTAGTTTTTTGGCTATTAGTATCCACAACCTTTGGATGGCTGAAAAATCTATTTTTGCCTGCACCAGCTTTGCAAGGTGAACAATTAGTTGTAAAACTTAACCAACCACCAATACCTATTCCTGACAGTAGCAGCGAATTGCAATCACCAGAAGGGCCCCTGACAGCTACCACGGCAGAGGAAGTGATTTCGACTTGGCTATCTACTAAAGCTGCGGCTTTAGGCCCTAACCATGAAATTGATGAGTTAAAGAATATTTTAACTGGTTCAGCTTTATCTCAGTGGCGATTAGTAGCTCAGCAAGATAGGGCAGACAACCGTTATCGGAAATACAACCACAGCGTTAAGGTGGAATCTCTCAATAAATCTCAGACCAACTCAGACCGCGTAATCGTCGAAGCAACGGTGAAGGAAGCAACACAATTCTATGAAAACGGGCAAAGAAAAAAGTCTTCTGATGAAACTTTGCGCGTTCGATATGATTTGATTCGACAGGAAGGTGTGTGGCACATCCAGAATATGTTAGTTGTCTACTAAGCCGAGTTTTTGGCATCCTCACTCAACAAGTGGTATTGCCAGAAGTACGTTATTGCCTCTGCCTTTTTGTTGACTGGTATCCGTTTGGGTCAACTTGAGAGTTGGCAAAATTTTCAAATTGCTTTTATACCCGCCTTTCTCAGGGTTGTAGCCATACCACTATTTGTCGTGCTGACTACTTATTTTACTAGGCTTATCAGGCGATCGCCGCTTAGCAATGGTCTTGATGTCTGGAATGCCCTCGGCTTTTGCTCGTCTGATTTTGGCAGAAGAATACAACCTCGACCGTAACTTAATTGCCAGCAGTATCATCCTCTCTACTCTGTTATTACTCCTTGTCCTTCCTTTGTGGATTGCGGTGTTTGGCTCATCCCAAATAGCATTGTTATGAAATCATGATATTTAATTCTGATCCCAGAGTCCCAACAGCCAGTAATGTCATCAAATTATGACATAATGATCCCGAAGGGCTAATAAATTCGTGGAACAGCGTAAAAAACGCCGTCAACCCCCTTGATCCCAACACAGGGTTACTGGTTAATATTTACTTAACAACAAGAACTCCTCCGATCCCAAAAAAATGCTGATTTTGGCATCAATAAGGAATTGAAAGGAAGTGAACCTCAATTTAAAATCAAACTAAAAAACTTTAAATTGGTAAATTGGTAAACAGTGAAAAGTTAAAAATTATCAGGCAAATGATGGGGAATGCTCGACCAGCAAACAACTGAAAACTGATAACCAAATAACTAATAACTGTTAACTGATAAACGTTACAAACTGGGCAAAACCAGGAGTCAGGAATAAGAAATTCATCTGGGGTGGATGATATTGTGCATAAGCTATTCGCATTTAAAGTACATATTCAATCGTCAAAGTTGTCAATAGTCAGTGGTTAGTGGTCAGTAGTTAATAGCAACTGACAACTGACAACTGACAACTGACAACTGACAACTGACAACTGACAACTGACAACTGACAACTTTTACTAAAAAACTGTAATTTAGACGCGCATTAGCCCAGCATTCTTAAAACCCGGAGATATCATTTACCTTTCAAACTACTGGAGGCCAAATTCATGGCAAAAGAACGCCCACCGCTAGAAGAGATGACATTACGGCAATTACGCAAAGTTGCCAGTGAATGTAGCATCTCTCGCTATAGCCGAATGCGTAAATCTCAACTGCTGGCAGCGATTCAAGAAGTCCAGCGCAACAAAGTTTCGCTTAGCCCATCTCGTTCACTGGAGGCACAGGAAACCGTGGAAGCAGCAAAATTTGAATTAGGACAAGAAGACCGTAACGGTGGCTCTCTGGCTGATGTTGATGAAGGACTCGCAGATTTGCCACAAGGTTACGGTGAAAGCCGGATTGTACTTTTACCCCGTGATCCTCAGTGGGCTTACACTTACTGGGATGTTTCCAATGAACATAAAGAGGAATTGCGCCGCCAAGGGGGACAACAACTGGCACTGCGGATTTACGATGTTAGTGACATCGATATCGATCACCAAAGCCCACACAGCATTCAGGAATATCCTGCTGACGAGCTAGCAAGGGAATGGTACATACCAGTTCCAGTGAGCGATCGCGATTATGTCATGGACATCGGTTATCGTGCTGTTGATGGCCGTTGGTTAGTATTAGCTCGTTCTACCCGCGTACACATTCCTCCTGTTTATCCATCTGACTGGATTGAGGATGTCTTCGTCACCGTTAACTTTGAAGAAGACTTGCGCGGTAAGACTGTATACGAACTAGTACCTCCTGCCAAGAAGATTGCAGCTTCCATCAATAGCAACGGTAACGCCATCTACGACCAAATCTTTGGCTTAGCTGAATCTGCCGAAGCACAACGGGTTGCTGGTTCTGTGTTCGGTTCTCAGCAGCACGTAGCAGGTTCTGTACGTCCGGAACAAGCAATTAGTTCTTACATCTTCCCATCTGGTGTAGGTCTGTGGGCAGTTCCCACTGTCTCAGGATTGACTGCATCTGGTGTAGGTATGTCGGGTGTTGGCTTCTCTGCTTCCGCCGTACCAGTGCGTCCTCGCAAGTTCTGGTTAATTGCTGATGCTGAGTTGATTGTTTACGGTGCTACTGAACCTGATGCTACCGTAACAATTGGCGGTCGTCCAATTAAGCTGAATCCAGATGGTACATTCCGCTTCCAGATGTCCTTCCAAGATGGTTTAATTGACTATCCGATTCTGGCTGTTGCTGCCGATGGTGAACAAACACGATCAATTCACATGAAGTTTAATCGTGAAACACCATCTCGAAATACCAATACTAAGGAAGAAGCTGTTTTAGAATGGCTCTCTTAAATTGTTAGAGAACCCCAGATTGAAATTTTGAATTATTCCCCGCTATAGTTGTTCTGTAGCGGGTTTTTAGTTTTTATTAGTTGGTTATTTTGTCAGTTGTCAGTTGTCAGTTGTCAGTTGTCAGTTGTCAGTTGTCAGTTGTCAGTTGTGATTTGTTATTTCTCCCTTATCTCCCTTATCTCCCTCATCTCCTTCATCTCCCCCGCTCCACATATATAGCAACTTTAAAGCAAAAACTATTACTTTTTACGAATATGTCTATCAAAAAAATAGTTTTTTTATCTATATTAATCATTCCTATATGCTTATTATCAGGTTGTAAAGCAATTGAGGCTAATTCAGCGCCGAAACTCTCTAAAACTTGTCCGGGTGAAGATGCCAATTTCAGTATTGAGTTTTTCAAGACAAATAATCAGGGTAATAAGTCCGAAAGCGGTATCAACCATGTGATTATTTTTAATCCCAAATCACCAGCATTAGATTTTAAAGTCAATGTGGGTTTATCTCATAAACTTTATGCTAAAGATGCTAGAGGTAATTTCCGTAAAGAATATGTGCCAAAAAATTTTCGTGAAATCATCACTGACGAAAATTCTACATTAGACGGGCAAAGTCCCTTAGCAGCAATTAACGCAGACTATATAGGTACTGATGATCAACCACAAGGCTTAAATATTTCTCGTGGCGTAGAGTATTCAGGAGCTTTTAAAAATAAGCGTTCTTCTTTCGGTATTTCAGGAGGTAAACCGCGAGAGCGCAAGGCTACTATCCAAGCAGGTAGAAGAGAAATTAATCTTCTCAATTACAATTTGGTAGGAGGTAATGGTAGATTCTATCGTCAAGGTATTTTCAAAGATATTTGTCAAGCTTTAGGGGAATTTGCCTGTAAACAAGCAACTAATCGGTCAATGGTAGCCATTACTAATAAAGGTTATGTAATTCTTTTAGTGAATGACTTAAAAGCTAATTCAAAGATTGAGGTTTCCTCAGTTAATCAAGAATTACTTCCAGATATGTTTGATGATGTTCTTAAAGGTATAGCACGTAATAATTGTTTAGGTAATATTCAAGAAGGAATGTTGTTTGATGGAGGGATGTCTCCTGGATTATATTACAATCAAAAAATATATGTAGAAAACTTTGGGTCAATTGGTTCTGTATTTTTGATTTATAAAAAATAGAAACTCCATGCCCTTGTGGGTGAAGTTTTTGGGAATTGGGAATTGGTTGGAGTTCCTCGCCCTATGCCCAATTCCCCATTCCCAATTCCTAATTCCTATGATTTAGATTTGGCTTCCAAGTTTTCCAAGCGGCTGAGCAATTCTTGGTTTTGTTGTTTGAGTTGGTCGAATTCCTCACGTAATGCACGCAGGGCATTTTCTGTACCAATATTCTTTTGAACATTGGCAAGCGCTTCCTCAGCATTGCGACGCACTCGTCCATCTGGTGTTTGCTCAGCTAGCGATCGCAAAATGCCGCTGGCTTTGGGAGTTTCCATTTTTCCCAATGCTGCAACTACTGCTATTTGGGTTAAAAAGAAGGTTTCTTTCGCTAATTCTGCTAGTTTTTCTAAAATCCGTTCCAAATTAACCGGACTTTGACCTACAGAAATTTTCCCTAATGCACGAATTGCCGATAAACGCAATCGTTGTGGCACACCGAGTTTGGTATATTGTAGTACCAAATTTAAAGCTGCTTCTGAAGTTTTGAGTTCAGCTAAACCTGCGATCGCACCACTACGTACTATTTCATTCCAACCCGCCTTTTCTTCTAAAACGGATTTTAGCAGCTTGATAGCCTTTTCTTCCTTGGGCTTTCCTTCTAAGTTAGCAGCTGCGATCGCTCCAATGGCAGTGGCTGCTTCAGCTTCCACGTAGTAGCTGGGATCACCATCCTGCACTAGTTTTTTCACAGCTTTGTAGCTTTCATAGGTTTTGATTTCAGCAAGTGCTTCCACCACAGCCCGCCGTACAGGAGCATTTTGATCTTCCAACCCAGGAACTAACGCATCAAAAGCTTGATCCAACTTAATTTCTGCCAATTGTTTAGCCACTTCGATTCGCACACCCCAAAATAAATCATTTTGAAGTGCTGCGGATAATGCTTTGATGGCTTCTAACCCACCTTTTGCTGCTAAAGCTGAGGCTGCATGTATACGAGAAATTGGATCAGGGTCGAACTCTAACTGTGCTTTCAACTCCGGTATTGGATACTCCAAAGACACAGTTTTCAGAAAATGGTTCCCCACATCAAAGCTAATAAAGTCGGGCTTTTGTGAAAGTGGAAAATAAAAGCTTTGTTCGCGTTCATTCACCCGCACTACAAAAGTTTTGAGTTGGGAGTTAGGAGTTATGGGTTTTGCATCACTTTTCAGTTCTTGAGATTCGGTGTAGCCAAAACCGATGGGGATTCTCAAGTCAAATAAATCTTTAATACCATTGTTGTTTGCTTGGGTTTGAGTGACAGTCACTTTTGCTAAATTAGCATCGCCATCCCAAGAGTAAGCCACTTTAAAATCTGGATGACCGCCACGATAAACGTACTGGTCGAAGAGGAACGCCAGATTGCGTCCAGTTGCCTTTTCAATTGCCCTTAGCAAATCTATTGTTTCGACGGTTTTGTGGGCATTATCCTGGACAAATGTTTGAATTGCCACCCAAAACAATTCTTCTCCCAGTTCCGCCCGAATCATGTGATAAACACAAGACCCTTTTTCGTAGATGTGGCTGTCATAAAGTTCGATCGCTTCCCGGTAAACATGCGTTACCATTGGCCTACGGTAGCGACTGCTATCTTCCTTTAAGTAACTGCGAGCTTCCAATAACCGATAGTATGCTGCTTCTATTGGCCCATACTCATGTTCTGTCCACATGACCTCAGAATAGCAAGCCATCCCTTCCTTAATCCAAGCATGAGACCAATGATTAATTACTATTAAATCGCCAAACCACTGGTGCGCCAGTTCGTGGACAACTAAACTTTCTGTGTTGCGGTTATCTAAAGCAGCGCGTTCATCGAGTAAACAGCGGTCTGTTAACAAAGTTGTGGAAGTATTTTCCATCCCTCCAAAGATGAAGTCGTCTACACAAACTTGAGCATATTTCGGGAAAGCATAGGGATAACCATATTTTTCGCTGAAAAATTCTATCATCCTGGGAGTTTTGCCCATGCTGAGTTTGGCATCTTTCTCCCGTCCCTTTTCGACGTAATATGTAACAGGTTTTCCTTCCCACTGATCGCGAATTTCTGCAAAGTCGCCCACTGCTAGAGTCATTAAGTAGCTGGGATGAACTTGTTGCTGTGACCAATGGTAGATTTTGTCATCACCATCTTTTTGGGTGTCAATCAGTTCGCCGTTAGAAATGGCAATTAAGTTTTTGGGAACACGGACGCGAATTTCGGAAGTAGACAATTGTCCTGGATAGTCAAAGCAGGGAAACCAATAACGAGAGTCTTCATCTTCTCCCTGAGTCCAAACTTGGGTGGGCTTGTTGGGGTAATGTTTGTCTGGTTGAATAAAGTAAATACCGCGTTGGGGTTTTTCTACTGAGTAGGCGATCGCAATCAACAATCTTTTACCAACCTGGGTAGGCTGGGAAAGTTGGATAAAAAGCTGTTCGCCATCGTAGTCAAAATTTTGTGATACTTCATCCACCTGTACAGACTGGATATTCAAATTTACCGCATCCAAACTCAAACGCTCAATACCACTGCGAACTGGCAACAAGCGAATGCTACAACAGCCGTGGTAACTTTGGTTAGGAATATCCAAAGTAAGGTCTAGAAAAATATGCTCTACCTGTCCTGGGCGATCGGGATTGTAGTGCGGCCTGGCTCCTGGTAATTCAAAAGATTTGTGTCCGTTATTTTCTGTACCAAAATAAAATTGCGACATTGATGTTCACTGACCTTTTAATCCTAAAAATTCTAGCTGGATATAATTAAAAAAAATAACGTTATCTGCAAATATTTCCTACATCGACAGTCTGGAATTAGGAAATTGGGAATGGGAATTGGGGAGCCAGTACCTTGGAAAGACAGCATCAGTGTCGATTTTACTGCTGTTGATGGTAATGGTGCTATAACTGTACTGGTATTAGTGTCTGAAGTTGATTTAGACCGTACACGCTTTCCCACTATTAAGCACTTTACCTCTTGGTTAGGTTTATGCCCTGGTAGTCGTGTTACTGGCGGTAAAGTTAAAAATTCCAAAACAAAGAAATTGACGTTTATTTGCTTCCTTACTACAAAACTTTGTTAACACTATCTTATCTACTCAGATTCAGCAGATGGGGTATTGCAACGATACGTGAAAATTTTCACAATTTCGTCCGTAATCTCTAACCATCAGTGAGAGGTTAATGACAATAAAATAGAGAGGTAAGGATGCGAACGTCGTTTGCATCCTTACCCCTTTGCCACGCACGATTATCATTTTCTTCAATAAAAGCATTTGGCGTATTTTTACTATTAAAGCCTGTACGTTATTTTACTGAATTATGATGCTCCTCATCTCCCCTGCTCCCTACGCTGATCATTTTTGAGATCAACAACACACCATTTGCGGATTTCCTCTTCAATGCCTTGAAGTATTTTTAAGAGTACTTTCTGATTCATCCTATGTATAACTACTAAATTTTTCAGTAAATACCGACAAATTAGTGGAAATGATGAATAATTCCGAAAACTCTACAGTGACGTTTTTACTCATCTCGGTGACAATTTGAGGAAAAGAGGACAACAATAATGTCTGATGGTAAATCCAAGTTATTCATTCCTGCTGTTGGTGCTGCCTTAGTTGTAGCAGGCAGTGTAGTTGCTTACATGTATTTCAAAGCAGGCCCCTCTGGCACTAGTGCAGACGCTCTCGGCAGTGCTAAGCTAGTACCTTCCACAGCATTAATGGCAACTTATGTCACCACTGACCCACAAGCCTGGGCAAAGTTGCAGCAGTTTGGCACTCCGGAAGCGCAAAAGTTACTAGCAAAAGGTTTACAAGACTTTAATAAAGATTTTTTTCAAGGCAGTGACATTTCTTACGAAAAAGACATCAAGCCTTGGATTGGTGGTGTGATGTTTGCAGTGCTACCACCAAATCCAGCTAAACCTGCACAATTTAATGTGCCTTCTCCAGCAAATCCGCCCATAACATTACAGCAGGAACCGAAGAACCTGCTAATAGTGGGAATCAAGGATAAAATCAGTGCATTAAATTTTGCTAACAGACTCAAAGGACTAAAAAACGTTAAAAGCCAAGAATCTGACTACAAAGGTGAAAAAATTATAGAAACTGTCAGCAATGGCAAACCAACATATAGCGTAGTTTTAAATAATAGCCACTTAGTATTAGCTCCCGAAAAGCAAGCTGTAGAGAATGCCATTGACACTTTTAAAGGACAGCCTTCCTTTGCTACTAAAGAAGGTGCAAGCAATATTCTCGCCAAAGGTGTAGATGTCAAAAATACTCTAGCCCAGATTTACATACCAGACTATCCGGGTATGATACAGCAATTGATAGCCGCAAGTCCCCAGGCAAGGCAATTACCTCCACAAAGCTTGGCGCAGTTAAAACAAGTAAAATCGATGGTAGCGGCTGTGGGTGTGGATGATGCGGGATTGCGGATGAAAGCGATCGCTAATTTAGATCCACAACTGAGCAAATTCGAGTATCAAACAACAAAAGCCAATATAGTAGGGCAGTTTCCCATTGATACCTTTGCTTTGGTTAATGGTCAAGACATCAGCCGTAGTTGGTCTACTATGGTAGAACAGTCGAAAGATAATCCACAATTACAGCAAATAGTGCAACAGCTGCGCGGACAACTGCAAATAGTCAATATCGACCTAGATAAAGAGATTTTCGGCTGGATGAATGGAGAATTTGCTTTTGGTGCTGTTCCATCTAATCAAGGTGTATTAGCAAGCCTGGGTTTTGGAGGAGCATTAGTATTTGATACTAGCGATCGCAAAACTGCGGAAGCTACTTTTACCAAACTGGATAATCTTGCCAAAACACAAAGTCTTAACATCACCCAAAGAAAAATTGGCGGTAAAGACGTAACTGAATGGCAAATACCCCAACAAGGAGCCTTATTGGCTCATGGTTGGCTAGATCAAGACACTGTATTTTTAGCCATAGGTGGCCCCATTGCTGAGTCCCTTACAGCTAGCAAAAATCAATCTCTGGAAAACAGTGAAAACTTCAAAGCCGTTACTGGTTCTTTGCAAAAGCCCAATAGTGGCTATTTCTATCTAGATATGGAAAAAACTGTGTCCCTAGTTAATAGTTCTGCGGCACGTCAATCCATCTCACCTGAAGCCAGTGCTATTCTAAGTTCACTTCGTGGTGTTAGTGCTACTGCTACCAGCCCCAACAAATCCACCAGTCAATTGGAGTTTTTGTTTGCTCTCAAACCGAATACGGCAAAATAGGGAATGGGGAATGGGGAATTAGTGATTAATTATTCTTCACCTACTCCCTCATCCCCTTTATCCTACCTTGCAACGCTTATGGTAGGAACTTTCGCGACTTGTTAAACAACCGCAAAATTGTTTTCAGTTAGTGAGGCACCACTATAGAGTTGTGCAAATTGTACCTGACCAAACGCGCCAGAACTACCATCCTGGTCAAAATACAGTGCGCCTGTACTGTTGTCAAAGATAAATCGCTGAGTATCTGTGGTCGCACTTGTACCTAGGGTAAACTGACTAGCAAACAGTGAACCTGCTAACAAGCCACCACCAAAACCATCAGCCGAGACTTGAATGATTTCATTAGTAGCATCGAAGTCATAAAGGCTATCAACGCCTTCGGTGTAACTATTGAAGGCAAAAGTATCAATGCCACTACCACCGTAGACTATATCACTACCACTGCCACCTGTGAGCAGATCTGAGCCAGAACCACCTTCAATGTAGTCATCCCCAGCCCCACCAGAGAGGGTGTTACTACCAGTTGCGCCATAGGCATAGATATAATCATTGCCATCGCCACCATCGACTAAGTTATCGCCTGTTGAATAGGTGATATTTATGCTATCGTCACCAGCACCACCGTTGAGGGTGTTACTACCAGAGGCACTATTGCCATAATAATACCCGTAGTAGTCGTAGTAGTAGTAACCAGAGGCGGAGAGATAATCATTGCCATCGCCACCATCCAAAAGGTTATTGCCTTTTGAATAGTCAACATTCAAGTTATCGTCACCAGCACCACCGAGTAGGGTGTTATTGCCAGAAGCACCAGAGCCATAATAGTAGTAGTCGTAGTAACCAGAGGCAGAGAGATAATCATTGCCATCACCACCATCCAACAGGTTATCGCCTGTTGAATAGTTAGCGTTTAAGTTATCGTCACCACCACCACCAAGTAGGGTGTTATTGCCAGAAGCACCAGAGCCATAATACCCGTAGTAGTAGTCGTAGTAGTAGGAACCAGAGGCGGAGAGATAATCATTGCCATCACCTCCATCCAGCAGGTTATTACCTGATGAATAGTCAACATACAACGAATCGCTACCAGAGCCACCAAGTAGGGTGTTATTACCAGTGGCAAGATTGTAATAAGAATACCCATAGTAGTAGTCGTAGTAGTAGGAACCAGAGGCGGAGAGATAATCGTTGCCATCACCACCATCCAACAGGTTGTTACCTGTTGAAGAGTTAGCAGTTATATAATCGTCACCAGCACCGCCAATAATCGTATCGTTGCCACCATAGCCACCAGAGAGTGTATCACTACCACTGTCCCCGACAATATAGTCATCGTAGTATGTACCGATGATACTTAAGCGTTCGATACTCGTGTAGCTAAGGATATTTGTGGTATTGATTCCCTCAGTAGCAGAACTGTAATCGACGTATAAAGCGTCGTCACCTGCACCTCCATCTACGGTTTGAGTCCCCAACAAAGAAGGTGCGTTATATCCAGGGTTTAAATAGAAGGAGTCATTGCCATCGCCCCCATCTAGTACGTTACTGCCGGTTGCATACTGTGCAGTTAAGGTATCATTACCCGCTCCACCGAAGAGGGAATTATTACCTGTGGAATAATCTACATTTAAGTAATCATCACCAGCACCGCCAAGAATCGTATCGTTGCCACCATACCCTCCATAGAGGTAATCGTTGCCATTGCCCCCCACAATGTAGTCATCGTAGGCTGTACCATAAATACTTAATCGTTCGATATTCTTGTAGGTGACAGTGTTGTTGCCAACCGTAATTGAGCCAACGTTAGTAGTGGCATTGAAAGTTGAGGTGATTCCCTCGCTAGTGTTGTAGCTGTAATCCACAGATAAATAGTCGTCACCTGTTCCTCCATCTACCCTTTGAGTTACCAGGGAAGAGGGGGCAGTGTATGGGGCACTAAAATAGAAGTAGTCACCGCCATCTCCACCATTGAGGGTGTTTTTACCCTGGACTCCATAGGCGTAAAAGTAATCAGTCCCGCTTCCACCTGAAACAGTATTGTTGCCTGTAGAAGAACTCAGCTCAATGGTGTCACTATCAGCATCACCAGTGACGGTGTTATTTCCTGATGAAGAGGAAATATTTATATAATCAGACCCACTTCCACCTTTGAGGGTATTGTTTCCAGAAGAATAGTAAGCATAAAGGGAATCACCTTCCGAGCCTCCATCTAAGCTGTTATTCCCTGAAGAATAGGTGATATCTAAATAATCATAGCCACTTCCACCTTTAAGGGTACTGTTTCCAGTGGTAGAAGAAGCATAAATGTAATCATTGCCAGAGGCACCATCGAGGGTGTCGTTGCCGCCATTACCATATAGATAGTCATCACCTGCGAAGCCTTGAATTAAGTCACTTTCGCTTGTGCCATTCAGGACATCATACCCGTTGGTTCCATTGATAGTTGCCATAGCTAAAATCTACCTCAATCGATTTATGAAGAAAGTTTTCAGTTTGCTGTTTGTGCTGTTTTCAGACGCAAATAACTTGCGCTCGATTTGACGCGATCGCGATCATTTGTGTCACCCTTAAGGGACAGCAATTGTTTTTGATGATTCTCCTTGTTGCCAAATATGCTTTGGATAACCTGGAGATACTCTTGAGGCTCTTAAAACAAAGAATCATTGTTCACTAATTCTTTGCTCTGTCGGCTTGCCTCAACAGATAAGTTTTTTCACTGAACTCTATTGCCTGTTTACTAGCCTGTAATCACCACTGCTCTCACTATCCAAGTTCAGCCCTTTCAAGGCGGGTAAAATTTTAGTCAATAAATTGCTGTTGAACCTGTTAAATCTTTGTTCGGCACAAACTGTCTTCGTCCTTCGACGAAGTTGTTATCAAACAGTAGACGTTGGCGATTCGCTTTTAAGCGTTGCCAAATGTTAGCCGAGTAAGATAATTCTCTCTATGCCACCCAGATATCTAGAACGCACAGAGAAAATCTTTGATTTTTGAGCCGGAACTCAGATTTAATACAACACCTTGATAGGGCTAGTTTTACTGTCTTAAAAATAAGGAATAGAGCAGGTCTTGAGCAATTTCAATACCATCGTTGTCGGCTATTAGCCGTGGGACTTTAACTTGAAAATAGAGAACATCTAAATAACCTTCTTCTAATGTAATACCGTAAAGTTATTTACCTGTCTAGCTTTACAACAGTATCTTCACATACATTTCACATTCTTTACCAAAGAATTTGTATTAAATATGTCTAATGATTGTTGTTAAAAAACGCTTTTTGTGCAGTGAGGGTTTTGAGACAAATGGCACGCTTGTAAAAGTGAAACCCCTGTCAGGAGTGAGTGTAAGGCAATTAGTTACTCTTTAAATATTTTTATTTTCTTAACAATTACCAAAAACTGTTTAAAACCCTACTCTACTGGCTGCAACTGAAACTTCAGCTTTAGCCAAAAGCAAACTAGGGTGCTTTGATTATCAGCAATTAATCGAATTGATAGTTCAAACTAATTAAATGTAAAATCTTATTACTAGACAAACGCAGTAAAGCAAAGTCATCACAAAGACTCTATTTTACGTTTTTAACAGAGTAGGCAATCAAACCTTCAAATTCTTTAGTAACTCTGCTGTCTGTTGCACTTTCACTAAAGTATTGGCACACAAAATACCAGATGCCGCCACCGCAGGCACACCAATTCCCGGCATAGTACTATCACCTACACGATATAAACCTTGTATAGGTGTTTGCGTACTGGGAAACATCTTACCAGCCGCCAAGGCAGGCCCATAAGTTCCCTGATACCGTCGTAGATAATGGGCGTGAGTCAGGGGTGTACCGATAAGTTCCAACACCACACGCTCACGAATATCGGGGATAATTCGCTCTAAGGCGCGATATAAAGATTGTGCTTTGTCTTGTTTTTTCTCTTCATACCCGTTATTTCGCTCCCATCCTGTATAAGGTTCGAGAGTGTAGCCATGAACCACATGATGTCCTTCTGGTGCGAGAGTCGCATCCCAAACACTGGGAATCGATATCATGCAAGTATTACCAGGTATCGTCAAATCTTGACTAGAATCGTGAACGACCACATGATGTCCTGTCAAATTCTCCAAGCCTGCTGCCCGGATACCCAAGTGTAAATGCATAAAACTTGCAATTGCTGGTGTATTTAAAGCAACTTGGCGGTAAGATGCAGGCAAATCTTCAGGATTGAGTAAGTGATTGTAAGTATCCCAAATCGTCGCATTAGAAATCACTACAGGCGCTTTCAAGATTTCACCTTTTTGCAACCTCACACCAACAGCTTTGCCTGACTCTACCAGAATTTGCTCAACGTGGCATCCCAAACGCAACTGACCACCCCAGCGTTCTAAACCCCGCACTAAAGCATTGACAATTGCCGCACTCCCTCCCACAGGATACTCAACTCCAGCGCGGGAACGTTCACCCAACATAAAAGCTACTTCTGGAGCAATTGTTCCATGTGCCTTTAAACCAGAGAGTAGAAAACATTCCAGGTCAATCACTCGCCTGACCCAAGGGTCTTGTACTGTAGCATCCATGACATTGCCAACAGAAGCACCCACAAGGGACAAGTAAGGTAACATTTTTGCTAAAGATGGTAAGTAACGCTTTAGCAACACCAGAATCAGTTGCCAGTCTGACCTCAGCGCCAGAGTGGGAATACCTTTCATTGCCTCATACAGACCTAGCAAACTTTCTTCAAATTGCTGGAATTCTTTAGCTCCTTGTGGAGTAATCTGAGCTACTTCTTCCCGATAACGTTCAGCGTTGCTATAAACTGCAAAACTACCTTCTCTAAAGTGATAATGTCCTAAAGGATCATAGGGTATAACTTGGAGAGATTCACCAAGCACATCCAAAACCTGTTTTACAGGGTTCAAACTCCGGGCATTGGTCAGACCACAATAGAAAGAGGGGCCAGAATCAAATTCAAATCCCCGTCGTCTAAAACTGTGGGCTGCACCTCCAGCAATTGTATGGCTTTCACAAACAATCACCCGTTTACCATAACGAGCAAGTATTCCAGCAGCACATAAACCGCCGATACCGCTACCGATAACTATGACATCAAAATCTTGCATTTTTGTTCTTTGTCAGTGGTCAGTTGTCAATTGTTAGTTGTGAGCCAGCGCGGGGACAGGGGGTTTCCCCCATAAGCGACTGGCGAACCCGCAAGGGTTAGTTGTTTATTTACCACTAACTACTGACCACTGACCACTGACCATTGACTATTGACTATTGACTCTTGACTCTTAACCAATGACTGAACCACTAATTGAACTCAAAGGCGTTTCTAAGACCTTTGGTAGCAATAAAGTTTTAGATAACGTGGACTTGACAATTTACCGGGGAGAAGCACTGGGGATTATTGGCCCTTCAGGAACCGGGAAATCAACGATTTTGCGGGTGATAGCCGGCTTGTTGAATCCTGATGAAGGAGAAATTTACATTCAAGGAGTGCGGCGAGAAGGGTTGATTGAGGATCAAGTTGATCCGGTTAGTATCGGTATGGTATTTCAACAGGCTGCATTATTTGATTCGTTGACAGTGAACGAGAATGTAGGGTTTTTATTGTATCAACATTCCAAGTTACCGCGATCGCGCATTCATGAACTAGTTAAAGAAAAATTAGAAATGGTAGGTTTATCAGAAATAGGTAATCTCTACCCATCTGAACTTTCTGGAGGAATGCGAAAGCGAGTCAGTTTTGCCCGCGCGATTATGTCTAACCCTGATAATCCCAAAGATAGTCCAGAAGTTTTACTATACGATGAACCAACAGCTGGACTTGACCCAATTGCCTCAACAGTGATAGAAGATTTAATCTGTCACTTGCAAATAGCCCAAGGAGTATGTAGTACATATGCCATTGTCACCCACCAAGACAGCACTATCCGTCGCACAGCTGATAGATTAGTGTTTCTTTATCAAGGTAAAGTCCAGTGGCAAGGTACAGTTAGTGAAATAGACAGCACAGACCATCCATTAATCAAACAATTTATGAGTGGCAGTGTGCAAGGGCCCATTCAAGTCGTGGGATAGAAAGTTAACAGTAAGAAGTTAAGAGTGAGGAGTCAACAGTGAGTAGTTAATAGTGAAAAGTTATTAGTGGAGAATTAAAATCAACACCTAACTCCTAACTCCTAACTCTTAACTCGCTACTTTTAATTGGTTGTTGGGTAGAGGAAAACATGCGAGATATCATAACAAACCGCTTCGTATCTAGGCGAACATTGAGAGAAGGTTCAGTAGGCTTGTTTGTGCTGCTGGGACTGGGGACATTTGTGTTGCTTTTTCTATGGTTAAATAGAATTACCTCTGCTCGTAGTTCATATAAAGCTATTGTTGAATTTGTCAACGCTGGGGGGATGCAAAAAGGCTCGTCAGTTCGCTATCGTGGCGTGAAAGTAGGAAATATTTCTCAAATTCAACCAAGGGCAAATGCTGTTGATGTGGTAATTGAAATTACTTCCCCAGATCTGATCATACCCAGTAATGTCACAGTTGAAGCTAATCAAAGCGGACTAATTAGTGAAAGCATTATCGACATTACACCGAAAACCTCACTATCTACAGAAGCTATAACCGGCAAACCACTAGACAAAAATTGTAATTCTAGCCTCATCATTTGTGATGGTTCTCGGTTAAAAGGTCAGATTGGCATTAGTGTTGATGAACTGATTCGCAGTACAACCGATTTAGCTACTAGATTTAGTGACCCCGTATTTTATCAAAGAGTCAATAGAGTCCTGGAAAGTTCAACAGCAGCAGCTTCCGGAATTGCAGCACTTAGTCAAGATTTCCAAACTTTGAGCAAGAGTTTTGAACGACAGCTAGGCACATTTTCAGCCACGGCTAATTCGGTGCAACGAGCAACAAATCAACTGACTGCATCCAGTACTAAAACTTTAGATCAATTAGGTGCCACCGCAGGCCAATTTAGTACAACAGCAAGTCAAGCTAATCGTCTGCTAAATAACCTAGATAACCTAGTAACTACAAATCGTTCTTCGCTGGTTGGGGCTTTGAATAATATCACTGAAACCAGCAATCAACTACGCGTGACAGTCACTAGCTTATCACCTGCTGTTAATCGATTGACTCAAGGAGAATTACTCAAAAATTTTGAAACTCTTTCGGCAAATGCAGCGCAAGCCTCTGCTAATTTACGAGATGCTTCTCAAAGCTTAAGCGATCCAAAAAATATAGTTTTACTGCAACAAACCTTAGATTCAGCAAGACTAACGTTTGAAAACACCCAAAAAATTACGTCAGATTTAGATGAATTGACAGGCGACCCAACTTTTCGCCAAAATCTACGCCAATTGGTAAATGGCCTTAGTGGTTTAGTGTCTTCTACACAGCAGATGCAGGAACAAGTAAAGGTTGCTGCTACCCTAGAATCAATGAAAGCTGCTGTTGTTAATGAACAAAAGACTATTATTACCAGCCCAGCACCAACTAAACAAGTTATATCTAACCAAAAACCCCTACCTACCTACACAATAAATCCTTCATCTGTTGCTGTTGAAACTGCCGAAAAACAGCCTGAACCTACCGCTAGTCCAGTTACTACTATTTCATCCCAAGAAAAGCTCTTGCAAAAGTTGCGACAGTATGGTAATGAGCGGAAACAAGCGAAGTAGTGAGGGGTGCGGGGGTGCGGGGGAGATGAGGGTGATGAGGGTGATGAGGGTGATGAGGGTGATGAGGGTGATGAGGGTGATGAGGGAGAAAATTTTTCCCCAATTCCCAATACTTCGGCTTACCTCGACTGCGCCCTTACCTCGGCTTCGCCCTTCGGCTACGCTCAGGACAAGCTTGGCACAAGTGTGAGAGTACAAGTGCCCTATGCCCTATGCCCCATTCCCTATTCGTTTTCTAAACTTGCCCGCGTGGTTGTGCGCGTAAATGAATTCCAAGTATCCAACTCTTCTGTAGAGTAGCTGAGTAGGCGCGATCGCTGTTGTTCACTGAGTCCCTGCACTTTAGTAAAATCTGCCCCAGCAATGCTTTCTAGCTGCTCAAACTCAATGTTAGTCAGGTCAGCTGCCCGTAAATCAACATATGCCAGATTCGCCCTATTTAACCTAGCATTTCGCAAGTAAGCCCCAGTTAAAAAAGCTTTCCGCAAATCGGCATTGCTGAGTTTAGCACCTTTTAAATTTGCTCCTGTCAAATCAGCGCCACCAAGGTACGCTCCTAGCAAAGTCGCACCCTGCAAATCCGCATTCCGCAAATTAGCAGTGTTAAGAGCAGCACCATTGAGGTTAGCACCCGGCCCGATCGCTCCTGAGGTTTTGTATGCAAATCCTTCCGGAAAAATGGTATGACTATCATAACGGGAAACTTGGAGCTTCGCTCCGTCTAAATTGGCATCGCTGAGATCTGCTCCACTCAGGTTTGCTCGGTATAAATAAGCTCCCTGTAAATTGGCGTTCTTCAAAATTGCTCTACTCAGGTCTGCTCCTCGTAAATCAGCTTCGCTGAGATCGGCTTGAGTCAAATCTGCTTGACTAAGATTAACTCCAATTAAATTAGCTTGCTTCAAATTTGCTTTTTGTAGCTCAAGACTGCTGAAGTCGAATCGGTAAAAGTCTTCTTGATTGACAGCTTGCCCTGCTTTGAGGGCAGCTAAAATTTCTTTTGATGGTTGGTGGATCATCTTACCTGTGATGAATTATCTGGGTTGAAGTTGTTGGGTGATGACTGATGGCTGTCAGCAATGAACTATTACAATGGAATTTAGGTTTTGAATTACTGAATTGATGCTCTAGGGGTATTATTATAGTCCCTTGAACCGGAGAAAATCTCTCGGTAAATTTGTCGGGAATCGTCGTAGGATGGGGAGTGGCAAAAAAATTCAGATTGACCTGACATGAGCACCACGATCGCTGACATTTCTGTGAAAACCATTGATGGCAAAGACTTGCTCTTAAACGAATATCTGGGCAAAGTGCTGTTGATTGTCAATGTAGCATCTTATTGTGGCTACACTGGCCAATACAAAGGATTAGAGGAACTATACCAGAAATATCGCGCTCAAGGGCTGGAAATCCTCGCATTTCCTTGCAATGATTACGGCGCGCAGGAACCAGGCACTAATGAAGAAATTGTCCAATTCTGCACCACCCGCTACGGGACAAACTTTCAATTGTTTGATAAAGTACATGCTCAAGGTTCACAACAGCATCCGCTTTATGCCCACCTGACCAAAGCCGTAGAACCGCAGGGCAATGTCGCCTGGAACTTTGAAAAGTTTCTGGTGAATAAAAAAGGAGAAGTTGTAGCCAGATTTAAGAGTGCCGTTTCACCCAACGACTCGCAATTAGTAGCTGCGATCGAGCGAGAATTAGCTCAGTAAACAGTCAACAGTGTTGCCAAATCTGTTTTTGACTGATAACTGATAACTGATAACTGAAAAGCATTTTGGGTAGAAAAGTAATGCCACTCATCCCTCCTATAACAATGAGCGACTTCTTTCGCAAAAGCGAAGGTATCTGGTTTATTCAACGCACAGTGCATCATTTTGACACTGCGGCTGATGAGTCGGGAGAGTCGAACCTTTATGTGGGTGTCATTAGTAAGGATGATCCACGGGTGAAAATAGTTTGTGAACAGCACTTAATTGACCCAGCTAAAGCAATGGGTGGTGCTAGCTTTATGTGGCAAGGAAACACCGATGTTCAAGAACCAAATCCAGAGTATGCAGCAGTTTTGATTGATGTTCCAGATGATGAAACTGGGCAATCTGGTAAACTCTTTCGCAACCAAGGCTATGTAGAAAAGATTCCGGTAGTCAGTCGTTACTGGTTTGGCAAAGATGGCATTCTGACCATTGATACAGAGTATGACAACAATCAAGGACAGGAGCGCTGCTGGTTTCTTACAGATGATTTCCGTGTACGCGCCAGCACAGTTCGGATGATGAACGGTGTTTATTTGATGACCTATTGCTCCGAACGACGCTGTGTATCCAATGAGACTTTAACACAAATGATTCAACGTAATTTGTCTAGGGAATAGGGCATGGGGTGATGGGGTGATGGAAAGATGGGGAACTCGGGGCCCCCACGACCGAAGGAAGTGGGGATTAGGGGCGATGGGGAGATGGGGAGATGGGGAGATGGGGAGATGGGGAGATGGGGAGATGGGGAGAATAACTAATGACCACTGACAACTGACAACGGGAGCAACGCGATTTTGTTAGATCATCGCTTTTTGGAGCAATCTTATCGCAGAAGATGCTCTAAAAAGCACGATTCACTATGTGCTGTGGTTACAAAAGAATGAATTGCAATTTTTCCCAAATGCGATTTTTATTAGTGCTATGCGTGAGCAATGGAAGCCAAAGGCATGGCGTGATGAGTACCTGGAACTGCCAAATCTAGAATCGCCAGGGCAAAGGTGGTGGAACGCTGCCGCTAAAATGTGGGGCTACGATGTACGTAATCGGCTTGTTGCTGATGGATGTATTTTATGACAATGGTACAGAGTTCATCAAATTTACCAATGGCAAAGAAATCACTGTAGAGACAGCATGGCGCTCTTAGTGGGAGCGAGTACTGAAATATGCCAGTAGTTGAGAGCGATCACCCTCACTCCTGCACCGTTAACCGCTTCATCAAAGAGTGCGATCGCGTTGCTCCCACCCTCTACCGTATACACAACTCCCCCCGACATGGCAATCACAATCCTCTGCTTTCGCGCCCACTCAAACCAGTCCTTCACAGCAGATTTAACCTGCGCGGATTCGCTTTTAAAGAAATCTCTTTAAATGATATTTATAATTGGTTTGCTCACTGCTGCTACTGTACTTCACGCTTACTAGGAAACGCTATAAATTCAGCTATCTTCAGTCCGCTATGTGTCAGAAAATCAGTTATGTCCACTAGTTTGAAGAGATGATATTATGTTGACAAATTTAGCCTTTTTAGAGTTACTTTAACTAAGTATATAAAGTTTTGTATCATTGTTGAACATTTTTGCTTTGAAGCAGGCAGGAGGGAAGAGGCTTCTAGCTTAGTTAATCTTTCGTAATATAGTTAGTTTTTTTCTCACCGACTTACTTATTTGACTCGTTTTTCTAAGGAACTGTGTTGGTCAGCATAGTTTCCACTTTATACATTTCCTAATAATTTAAAGGTTGCGTATTCGCCTGCAATCACGACCCCTAAGCATTGTTTTTGCAGCTATTTTTACCTCTTGAGGAGGAAATATTTTATATCAAAAGGCTGTTTTAATTGAACTAGAAAACAAATAAGCTACCAAATGGTAGCAAAAGTTAGCCCTGGATATCAGAGTTGAATTATTAGTTACATAGCTAGATTTTCAATAGATTAAAGATCATCTGTGCTTAATGATTTCAAATTGATGAGATTGTTGATACAGAAGAATTCATCAAAATAAAGAACTAACTCTTATACAACAATTAGAGAAAATTACAGATTATGGCTCAGATCACTGGAAGTGACAACGATAATTTCTTATTTGGCACTAGTGGTAACGATCAAATATTTGGACTTGCTGGTGATGACATCATCTCTGGTGGTACAGGCAATGACTTGATTGATGGAGGATTGGGTAACGACAGTTTAGCAGGTGATGATGGTAGTGATACCCTTAAGGGCAGTAGTGGAAATGATATCCTTAATGGTGGCAATGGGGTCGATAAAGCAGACTACAGCCAACTTGGTACTAGCATTACCTTGTTACCGACTGGAATCGTTGCCAAAGGTGGCGATTTTGGCAATGACGAACTGATTCAAATTGAAACTATTATTGCCGATGCCAGTGCTGCCAATAATACTATTGATGTCTCTACTGCTGGAGTTGGTGTATCTATAAATGTAAGTTTGGAAGTACAAAACTTGATTGTTGATGGTGTACCAGGAGTTAGTACATTCAATATTACCAACTTCGACGATGTTAAAGGCACGAATGCGAATGACAGAATCGGCGGCGATAGCCAAAATAACCAACTCTTCGGCAATGATGGTAATGATACCATCCTTGGTGGTGCAGGCAATGACTTACTTGATGGAGGATTGGGTAATGACAATTTAACAGGTGATGATGGTAGTGATACCCTCAAGGGCAGTAGTGGAAATGATATCCTTAATGGTGGCAATGGCGTTGATAAAGCAGACTACAGCCAACTTGGCCGAAGCATTACCTTGTTACCGACTGGAATCGTTGCCAAAGGTGGCGATTTTGGCAATGACGAACTGATTCAAATTGAAACTATTATTGCCGATGCCAGTGCTGCCAATAATACTATCGATGTCTCTACTGCTGGAGTTGGTGTATCTATAAATATAGGTTTGGAAGTACAAAACTTGATTGTTGATGGTGTACCGGGAGTTAGTACATTTAATATTACCAACTTCGACGATGTTAAAGGCACGAATGCGAGTGACAGAATCGCTGGCGATAGCCAAAATAACCAACTCTTCGGCAACGATGGTAATGATACCATCCTTGGTGGTGCAGGCAATGACTTACTTGATGGAGGATTGGGTAATGACAATTTAACAGGTGGCTCTGGTGTTGATACATTTGTTTTCAACAGCTTATCAGAAGGGATTGATACAATTAAAGACTATAATTTTGCTGAAGCTGATATCATCCAGATTTCTAAAGTAGGGTTTGGTGCTACTAGTATCAGTGACTTTTCCTACAATTTATCCACTGGTACATTATCTTTCTTAAATACTGAATTTGCTGTAATTGAAAATTCCCCAAGTAGTCTGAATATTGTATTAACGTGAGTCTCCACTGTTTTATCTTTTGAGGCAAGCGTTCTTGAACTGGGGCTTGTGAGATGGTTCAGTTGGTGGAAGTGCGAGCGCAAAGATATTAAATTGAAAAAAAACTAATTTAGATAGAAAAATTATGGCAACCGAGCAAGAACTTCAATCTCTTTTTGATACCTTAGATACTGATAAAGATGGTAAAGTCTCCATTAATGAGCTTTTTTTAAGCCCTGGCTTAAGTGCAATTATCTCAGCCGAAACAGGTGTCAGTAGCCCCCAGGAATTGCTAGCTATGCATGGAGATAAAGACGGTAGTATCACCTTTGAAGAGTTAAAGAAAGTTGTTGAAAAAGCAGGGAATTTAAACTAACGCGCCTGACAACTGACCACTGACCACTGACCACTGACCACTGACCACTGACAACTGACAACTGACAACTGACCACTGACAACTGACCACTGACCACTGACCACTGACCACTGACCACTGACCACTGACCCGAAAAATTAAGGATTGTTGCTTTATTTATGAGAAATAGGCCGTGGATTCACGATGTTTCGTATTCTCATGAGATAAAGGTATATGAGTCTATAACAGTCAATGTATACAACCTTTATTCAGCATCTAGAACAATCACTATTTCAACGGTTTAATTTACAAAGTCGTCCGATTCCAACGGGCTTAGAGTATAAGGTAAGCGATCGCGGCAAAAACCCTGCTACCATTCGCAGCTGGTGCTATCAATGTCCAGAGTTGCGAAAAATCCGCTATACCAATATTGATGCTGGAGCCAGTGCCCAAATCCTCAATAGCGTCATTTATCCCAGTCACCAGTACGATTTACCGTTACTTGGTATAGACTTTCTGTCCTTCGGTCAGGTCAAAAACCTGATTGTTATGGACTTTCAGCCTTTATTTCAGGATGAGGCATACCTGGAAAAGTATATTTATCCCCTGAAAGCATTACATGATAAGTATCCTGAACTGGCACAAAATTTGGAAATGAAGTTCTACGATGCCAATCAGTACTTCTCAAAATATTTGCTGTTTGCCAAAACAGATGCAGAAACAGTCAAAACACGAGTATTTGCGGCATTTCAAGATTATCTGAATCTGTACTGGCAGATGTTAGACTCAGCCGAACCCCTGACCGATGCTCTTGACATTCAGCGGATTGTCAAAGCACAGAAAGACTACGACCAATATAGTGCAGAACGTGACCCAGCATCAGGTTTATTCAGTAGCTATTTTGGGCATGAATGGTCAGAACGGTTCTTGTATGAATTTTTGTTTGAAGATGCTGTGCCTTTAGCGGCTGGAGCAGCCAAAAAGTAAGTTATGGCCATGACTTTATATCAGCCATTTTTAGACTACGCGATCGCTACTTTACGCGATCGCCTTGATTTACAACCCTACCCCATTCCACCAGGATTTGAGGCGAAATCAGCCCTTGTGGGTAAAGGTAAACATCAAGAAGAAGTTTTGACCACCAGCACAGGATTTGCAGCTCCTAAACTACGTCAGATTAGAGCCGCTCATGTACAAGGTGGTCAATCACTGCAAGTTCTCAACTTTGTAATCTTTCCCCAGTTGAACTACGACCTGCCTTTCTTTGGTGCTGACTTGGTAACGCTACCAGGAGGACATCTCATAGCCCTGGATATGCAACCACTATTTCGAGACGATCCAGCGTATCAAGCCAAGTATACACAGCCGATATTGCCCATCTTTGAAGCATATCAATCACACCTGCCTTGGGGAGGAGACTTTCCCGAAGAAGCACGTCCTTTTTTCTCGCCAGCCTTTTTGTGGACTCGCCCACAGGAAAATGAAGCGGTAGAGACACATGTGTTTGCGGCTTTTAAAGAGTATTTACAGGCTTACTTAAATTTTGTTGACCAAGCCCAGCCAGTGACTGACTCTCATGCCTTAGGCGACATTGAACAGGCTCAATTGCGTTATCTGCGCTATCGAGCAGAGAAAGACCCAGCACGGGGGATGTTCACCCGTTTTTATGGCCCTGAATGGACAGAAGAGTATATCCACGGCTTTTTGTTTGACCTCGAAAGAAAATTGGCAACTGTTAATTGAATTGGGCATGGGGCATAGGGCATTAATTATTTCTCCCCATCTCCCCATCTCCCCAATCCCCAGTCCCCAATCCCCAGTCCCCAATCCCCAGTCCCCAATCCCCAGTCCCCAATCCCCAGTCCCCAATCCCCAGTCCCCAATCCCCAGTCCCCAGTCCCCAATCCCCAGTCCCCAATCCCCAGTCCCCATCTCCCCAGTCCCCAATCCCCAATCCCCAATCCCTTTATGAGTCCAACTATGTACTTTTGTTACGAAAATTTTTACAAAACTCATGATAATTCGTAACAAAAAATGATCCAACGACATAGTATAAACAAATAAAGAGGTTAAAAAGCACGCTTAGAAATTAGGTGCGGGTTGTCCAGTCATCTAACTAGCTGTGCGGGCGAGTCAATCCATAAGTAAGAAGAAATGTAAAATTTTCCAAATTTCCTAATCGGGAGAAAGGAAGACATTTCACTGGTGACTCATCAACAGGCTTTGCCTTCCCCAGACTGCCCAGGCAGTCTTGACGCCAAGCTTAACCAAACTCAGTTGTGGTCTAAACCCTGGTCAAAAAACACATAGGAGATTGATATGGTTCTCGACGCATTTGCAAAAGTAGTTGCTCAAGCTGATACACGCGGTGAATACCTCAGTACTTCTCAATTGGACGCTTTGAGTGCTTTAGTTGCTGATGGCAACAAGCGCTTAGACATCGTTAACCGTATCACCAGCAACTCATCTGCAATAGTTGCTGATGCAGTTCGCGAGTTGTTTGCTGAACAGCCCCAATTGATTGCTCCTGGTGGTAATGCTTACACCAGCCGTAGAGCTGCTGCTTGTATACGCGACTTGGATATTATCTTGCGTTATGTTACATACGCAATTTTCGCTGGAGACTCCAGCATTCTAGATGACCGCTGCTTGAACGGTCTAAGAGAAACCTACTTGGCTCTGGGTACCCCAGGCGCTTCTGTAGCAGTGGGCGTTAACAAGCTCAAAGCAAAAGCGATCGCGATCGCTAACAACACCAGCGGTATCACCTACGGTGATTGCAGCAGCTTGATTTCGGAATTGAGTGGCTATTTTGATAAGGCTGCTGCTGCTGTTGCTTAATTGCTGACTGTGGTATAGGTGACTCACCAGAGTTGTGTTTTCATAGCTGTTCGGATTGCTACATTTTTCACAAAATAATTGGGAGATAAAAGAGAAATGACCAAAACACCTCTAACCGAAGCTGTATCTGCTGCTGATTCTCAAGGACGCTACCTCAGCTCTACCGAATATCAAGTTGCTTTTGGTCGTTACCGCCAAGCTGGTGCTAGCTTACAAGCTGCTAAAGCTTTGAGTGCAAATGCTCAAAGCTTGGCTCAAGCTGCTGCTAATGCTGTATACCAAAAGTTCCCCTACACCACCACCACTCCTGGCCCTAACTACGCTTCCAGCCAAGTTGGTAAAGATAAGTGCGTTCGTGACATCGGTTACTACCTGCGTCACATCACCTACAGCTTAGTTGTTGGTGGTACTGGCCCATTGGATGATTACCTCGTCTCTGGTCTAGCTGAAATCAACAAAACCTTTGAATTGTCTCCCAGCTGGTACATTGAAGCTTTGAAATACATCAAAGCTAACCACGGTCTAAGCGGCGACCCAGCTGTTGAAGCTAACTCCTACATCGACTACGTTATCAACGTTCTAAGCTAGTTGATAATTTTGCCCGGAGGGGTATGCAATGACTGACAGATGTTAGTGATTGTTTACCTCTCCGGGCATTGTTTTTTTAAGTAACTATTTCCACGATTTAACATTTTTAATTGCTTGACTATGGTCAATGGATATGGTATAGAAGATGATAATCAATTAACAGTGGAGCAGGCGATCGCTAATCTCCAAGGTGAAGATTTGGGATTGCGGGTGTATGCAGCCTGGTGGTTAGGGCGGTTTCGGGTTGATGCGAAAGAAGCGATTGATTTGTTGGTGGCAGCATTGGAGGATGAGGAAGATCGCACAAATGGTGGTGGCTATCCCCTGAGACGAAATGCAGCAAGGGCATTGGGAAAGCTGGGTGATCGCCGGGCAGTAGCTCCACTAATGGGGGCATTGGAATGTTCAGATTTCTATGTACGGGAAGCAGCAGCACAGTCTTTGGAGATGTTAGGAGATGTGTCTTGCATTCCTCTGTTGATTGAGTTACTTCAAAATAACGTTCCTGGAACACTGCCAGCAACAGAACCTCCTCAGCTAGCCCAACCCTTTGACGCGATTTTAGAAGCATTGGGAACCCTGGGAGCAACAGAGGCGATTCGATATATCCGCCCCTTTCTAGATCACTTCATTCCTCGGATTCAATATGCCGCAGCGCGGGCAATGTATCAGTTAAGTGTTGATCCACAAGAAGCGAGTCAGTATGGCGATCGCTTAATACAGGAACTCTCTAACGATAGCTTGCAATTGCGTCGCACAGTCCTAGCTGATTTAGGGGCAATTGGATATTTTCCAGCAGCAGAAGCGATCGCTCAGACTCTAGCAGAAAACAGTCTGAAACTCATCGCCCTCAAAGGTTTACTAGAAAAGCAATTACAAAAGACCAAACTGCCGGATTTATCCCCAGAGGCAATTAAAGTGATGACATTGATGGATGAATTGCTTTAGGAATGGGAATTGGTAATTGGTAATTGGTAATTGGTAATTGGTAATTGGTAATTGGTAATTGGTAATTGGTAATTGGTAATTGGTAATTGGTAATTGGTAATTGGTAATTGGTAATTGGTAATTGGTAATTGGTAATTGGTAATTGGTAATTGGTAATTGGTAATTGGTAATTGGTAATTGGTAATTGGTAATTGGTAATTGGTAATTGGTAATTGGTAATTGGTAATTGGTAATTGGTAATTGGTAATTGGTAATTGGTAATTGGTAATTGGTAATTGGTAATTGGTAATTGGTAATTGGTAATTGGTAATTGGGCATTGGGCATTGGACATTAGTTATTTCTCCCCTGCCCCCCCTCACCCCTTGCCTGATACTTCATTACAATCTGCTATAGGATAGCTATATATATATCATCAATTCCTTAAATCATTTTTATTCATCCTTCATCCTCACTCCTCATGAATGCCACCCTCCAATCCCTGATTAGTGCTGTGGAAGAGGCAGACTCTTCTACAAAGATGTTAGAAGCTGTAGAGAATTTAGCAGCAGCTCATTTAGAAGAAGCCGTACCAACGTTAATAGCAGTCCTGGGCTACAATAATCCTGGGGCAGCAGTTGCAGCTGTGGATGGGCTGGTAGAAATTGGAGAACCAGCTGTCACAGCTTTGTTAGAGCAATTGGATCGACATAACTATTCCGCTAGAGCCTGGGCAATCCGTGCCTTAGCAGGTATTGGTGATCCTAGAGGATTAATAACCTTATTGGGGGCAGCAACAGCCGATTTCGCCTTAAGTGTCCGACGTGCAGCTGCCAGGGGTTTAGGAAGCATGAAATGGCACTGGTTTCCCAACGAGGAACTACTGGAAATTGCTCAAGAAGAAGCTTTAGAAGCTTTGTTATTCGTAGCCCAACAAGATGAAGAATGGGTAGTGCGCTATTCAGCCGTGGTAGGCTTGCAATCACTGGCTCAAGCGATTTCTGCCACACATTTAGATTGGCTATCACAAATCCAATCTGTGTTCGAGCAGATGGCGAACAGCGATAATAATTGGGCAGTTCGTGGGCGTGTGTTTTGGGCACAGCAGCAATTACAAGCAAAAGTCCAAGAGTTACAACCTGCTGACGATCAGCCATCACCTTTGTCAGCAATGGATTGGCACTTGATTATGGAGAAACTATACGATCGCAGAAATCAAGAACGGTTGGTGTTTTCTGAAGGCGATCCACGGCGATATCGAGAATTGGCAGTGGCGATCGCTCAAGATAATAATAATTCTTAACACTGTTAAAAAATGGAGCAGACTGCAACTATTAAAACTGCCCAACAGGCATTTGACCATCTCGCCAAAGGATGGGCGACAGGCGATTATCAGCCTTACATTGATATGCTCAGTGATCACGTAAGTTTCTGGCTACCGGTTGGCAAACAGCGCAGCCAGCCCTTTGCATATGAAGGTAAACAGCAGATAATTGCAAGGTTGCAGGCGCGGACAGAAAAAGGCGATCGCTTGACATTTAGTTCACCAGATCGCGTCACTAGTAACAATACAACCGTCACCTTTGAATTTGAAAGTCAGGGAACCATTGCTAGCCTACCTTTCAAAGGAAGAAATGCGATTTCCTTCGATGTCAAAGGTGGCAAAATTTCTGCTGTGCGAGAGTATTTTGGTGATATCGACTGAAATCAGCTTGTGTTGACCGATAACTGATAACTGATGACTGTTATCAGCGATCGGTCAGCAGCCTTCTCATCTATCACTGAGAAGGTTGGGTAGAAGACAATGAAACCCAACTTTATCAAGGTTTTAGAGTTAGGTTTCTCTGGAATACTCAACCTATATATGTAACAATCATTTTTCAAATTGGTATAATTTTCAAGTCTTAATATTACAATCTTCCTGAATCAGTAATGTAGGATGGGTAAAGCCTATCATATGTGTATTTCAAAAATCAAATAGGAGTTCTATATGTACATCCAAATTAAACCAGAACTAGAGCAATTTATTCAAGCACAGCTTGCAATTGGGAGATTCTCTAGTGCAGAGGATGTCATAAATGAAGCCTTTAAGTTGCTACAAGAAAGAGAACAGCGAATTGAAGAACTACGACAAAAAATTGCTGTAGGAACTGAACAAATTGCTAATGGACAAGTCAGTGATGGCGAAGTTGTATTTGCCAGATTACAAGAAAAAATTCGTCAAATTTCTGAGGAGTCATCTGAATGAGTAATTATTCATTCTCAGATGTAGCAATTCAAGATTTAAATGAAATTTGTGAATATATTGCCCGCAGTAACCCAAAAACAGCCAGTAAGCTTTTTGATGACATTCGTGAAAAATGTAAATTAGTAGCTAATTTTCCTAATATGGGAAAAAATTATGGAAGACTTGTACGAAATTTACGCGGTTTTGTTGTCGATGATTACATTATATTTTACTATCCGAGAGAAGGCGGAATTAGTGTTGCTCGTGTTGCCAGTGGTTATCGAGATTTAGAATCTTTATTTGCAGATGACAAATAATATCAAGTTCGGTTAATTACTTACGATATAGTCGGTTTGCTTGGTAATAGGTAATAGGTAATGGGTAATGGGTAATAGGTAATACTGAAAACCAATTACCAATTACCAATTCCCAATTACCGACCTCCACAGATATCATAAGTGTTTAAACGGACATGATATAACCTATTGATTGAATTTGCTGCTCATTTTGCTATTACAGTCGGGAGTCGGGTAGATGGCAGAACCTATCTAGACCTCTTCTATCAAATCGCTGATTTTTGAATCTAGCGATCGCTATTAAACAGCTTTGTTGCAAAGATATAGGCCATTCATTTTATATTCGCCCCATTGTTGTTTGTAGCAGTAAAGTTCAACGCAAAATTTGCGAAATCATGCGGTTTGCTTGGGAACCATAACCGCCGCCAAACAAATTAAAATGATTCAAAATGTGATATAGGTTATAGAGCGTTTTTCTTTGCTCATAGCCTGCATCTAAAGGAAATACTTCGTTATATCCGCGATAAAAGGCTGCTGGGAAGCCCCCAAAAAGTTCTGTCATGGCGATATCAACTTCTCTATCGCCAAAATAAGTTGCAGGATCGAAAATCACAGGTTCTCCCGACGCAGTACACCCAGCATTTCCTCCCCACAAATCACCATGTACTAAAGAGGGTTGTACTTGGTGATTTGTCAAAAGTTCGGGGATAGCCGCTAGTAACTGTTCTTGCTGGGGAAAATTACCACCGCGCCTTCTTGCTAACTGAAATTGATAACCCAGGCGATGTTGGATATAAAATTCTGCCCAGTCTGCTGTCCAAGTGTTGATTTGAGGAGTAGAACCAATGGTATTATTGATATCCCAGCCGAAACCTTGTTGGCTGGTTGCTTTGTGCATCGCCGCTAACTTGCGTCCCATTTCTGACCAAGAATGGGTGTTATCTCCCCCCATTTCCAACCATTCCAAAACTATATAGCTAGAATTACCTGCTGTACCCCAGCAAATTGGTTTTGGGACGCGAATACTAGCTGTTGCTAGCATTTGCTTTAAACCTAGTGCTTCCGCCTCAAACATGGCAACTTGGGATGCTTGGTTAAGCTTGATGAAGTAAGTTAGCTCACCATCAGAAACAGCATAACCTTGGTTGATGCAGCCGCCACCAACCGATCGCCGTTGTTCGTTAAGAAATTTTTCGCCAGTCACCTGGCTAATATGGGCATCAATTTCAGTCCACATCATGCAATTTTAGATTTTGGATTTTGGATTTTGGATTGGGAATTGGGGATTGGTATATTCTCCCATTCCCAATTCCCCAATCTAAACCGGCTTCATGACAACTACACCATAAGCGTCTGAATCAAGATACTGATTGGCTGTTTGCATCAAATCAGTTGCATTTTGGGCTTGAATATGCTGTGGATAGTTAAAGGCTGGTTGCAAATCTCCCACTAGAGATTGATAGTAACCATACAACCCAGCGCGATCGCTTGGTGTCTCGTTGCCAAAAATAAATCTGTTCGCCACTCGCCGCCGCACTCGCTCAATTTCTTTTTCTGAAACTAACTCTGTTTGTAATCTGAGAATATGTTGAGCGATCGCATCTTCTACAGGTTGGATATTTTCTACTGTACACTTAGCGGAAATATAAAATATTCCTTGCAGCAGGTTGCTCATATTGCTTACAGATATGGAAGAAACCAATCCTCTTTCTTCCCGCAAGTCTTGCACTAGTCTTGATGTCCGTCCGTGTCCTAAAATTCCTGCTAAAACATCTAATCCATAAGTTTGCTCTAACTGATTCAACCCCGGAACCCGCCAAACCATTACTAAACGTGCTTGCTGGAGACTTTCATCAATAAATTCCCGACGCACAATTTCTGTAAACGCAGGTTCGGGATTGTTGACTGATGACTGTTGACTATTGACTGTTGACTGTTGACTGTTATTGAGTTGTGTAAATGCTTCGGCGATAATTGCAACTAATTCTTCTTCTGGTAAATTGCCTACAGCTACGGCGGTAATTGACTGGGGTTGATACCAATTAGTGTGAAAATCTCGCATCTGCTGGGGTTGCAGTTGGGCTATCACTGCTTCTGGCCCCAACACTGGACGGCGATAGGGTAGTTGATCAAATGCGGTTTCCATTGCGCGTCGATACGTCCGCCGCCGGGGATTATCCTCTGAACGTTTAATTTCTTCTAGTACTACTGATCGTTCACGCTCAAAGGCATCATCGGGAATACTCGGATTAAATACTACATCAATTTGTAGTGGTGCAAGCTCTGCAAAGTCACCAGGAGCAGTGGTTATATAGTAATGAGTATAATCTTGGCTAGTAGCAGCATTGGTGACAGCACCCCGTTCTTCAATTCGACGTTCAAACTCGCCGCTTGCTAATCGCTCAGTACCCTTAAAAATCATATGCTCTAAAAAGTGAGCCATGCCGTTAATGGCATCAGATTCTACAGCTGAACCAACTTTAATCCACAGGCTGAGGTTTACGGCTTCAATGGGCATTTGCTCAACTATGATTGTCAAACCATTGGGCAAATGGTGCAGCTTTGGGGCATTAAGACGAGGAAATTGCAGCAGAGTTGAGGTCATTGGTCGTGGGGAGTGAACGGCTACGTTACTCCTTTATCTTATCTGCGACTTCAAATAAACACCGCGATCGCTAACCATGTCAATTTGGGATTTTAGATTTTGGATTCAAAGTCCTTTTTAAATACTTTTGACAAAGGACAAATAACTAATGACGGTCTTCACTAGAAAATGTACATCTTAGTTGCATACTAGCTTTTCACAGCCATTAACCTATAAAATTATCAATAGTAATATTAAAAATTGTAAATATAAGTATCAATGTCTAACGTTTCTATTGACAACAGCAAACCCCGTGTAGTGGTCATTGGTGCAGGAATAGGAGGACTGACTGCTGGGGCATTATTAGCCCGTAGAGGTTACAGCGTCTTAATCTTAGACCAAGCCTTAGTACCAGGAGGTTGTGCTTCTACATTTAAACGTCAAGGATTTACCTTTGATGTAGGGGCTACTCAGGTAGCAGGGTTGGAAGCTGGGGGAATTCATCACCGCATATTTTCAGAATTAGAAATAGATTTACCAGCAGCGACACCTTGCGATCCTGCTTGTGCTGTGTATCTTCCTGGGGAAATTACACCAATTAACGTTTGGCGTGACCAAAACAAATGGCAAGAGGAACGACAAAAGCAGTTTCCTGGTAGCGAACCTTTCTGGCAATTGCTGGCAACTTTGTTTAATGCTAGTTGGGAATTTCAAGGACGCGACCCAGTATTACCGCCACGTAACTTATGGGATTTTTGGCAACTAATTCAGGCGGTGCGTCCCAATACATTCATCACTGCACCTTTCACTTTCTTGACGGTAGGAGATGGTTTGCGGTTGTATGGACTGGGCAATGACAAGCGACTAAGAACTTTTTTAGATTTGCAACTGAAGCTGTATTCTCAAGTGAATGCTGACGAGACAGCATTGCTGTATGCCGCAACGGCGTTGAGTGTATCCCAACTACCCCAAGGATTGTTTCATCTCCAGGGTAGTATGCAAGTACTAAGCGATCGCCTAGTCGCAGCTTTAGAAAGAGACGGTGGCAAATTATTGATGCGTCATACTGTGGAACATATCAAAGTAGAAAATGGCAAAGCCACCGCCGTTGTCATTAGAAATCAGAAAACTGGTGAAGTCTGGACAGAAGCCGCTGACCATGTAGTTGCCAACGTCACTGTGCAAAACTTAGTGCAACTATTGGGTGATAATGCTCCATCAGGATATCAACACCGAGTAGAAAAACTGCCCCAAGCATCGGGTGCTTTTGTCGTGTATTTGGGTGTAGACGCTAGCGCCATCCCCCTTGATTGTCCGCCTCATCTACAATTTATGTACGATGCCAATGGCCCCATTGGCGAAAATAACTCTTTGTTTGTTTCTGTCAGCCATCTTGGAGATGGTCGCGCCCCAGATGGTAAAGCTACAATTATCGCTTCTTCATTTGTAGACCCTACACAGTGGTGGCGTACTCAAGATTATGAGGGACTCAAACAAAAGTATACCCAACAAGCGATCGCTCGTCTTGCCCAATACTTTTATTTGAAACCAGAAACGATTATTTATCAAGAAGCTGCCACACCCCGCACCTTTGCTCATTACACAGCCCGCGATCGTGGTATAGTCGGTGGCATCGGTCAAAGAATACCCACTTTTGGCCCCTTTGGGTTTGCCAATCGCACACCCATTAATCATCTGTGGTTAGTTGGAGACTCCACCCATCCGGGTGAAGGTACTGCTGGGGTGAGTTATTCAGCGCTGACAGTGGTTCGACAAATTGAAGCGGAATACTGATGGCTGATGGCTGTTGACTGATGACTGTCTTTTTTTTAGTCCGCGCAGGCGCAAAGGCTTTGTTTAGTTCTGGCTTCTATACTAGGTTGCGTTCATAAATAGCATTTAGAAATGGGGAAGATAAGGGAGTAACATCTCCCTCATCTCCCTCATCTCCCTCATCCCCCTCATCCCCCTCATCTCCCTCATCCCCCTCATCCCCCTCATCCCCCTCAAATGCAACTCGATAGTAGTCGTCCGGCTGTGGTACTTTCTTCCCAGATAGCTAAAAATGGCGTACAACTAAGTATTCCTAATGTGCTAAAATCTACGCTAACCTGGATACATGAATTACGAAACAGCTCGCAAACTCCTTGTAGCCCAAACAATAATAAGTGAAGAAAATCCGGATGCCCTGTTGATGCGAATGACACAGGGTAAGCCACCAGTTCCAGGTCAGATTACTTCGATTTTATTAGCACTGAAAGTGGTGTTTGAGGGTCTTAAAGAGTCCTCAATTATAGATAGAGAACTAGCTTTTTCTCTTTACCAGTTAGCGGTTAAAGCTCAACAGATATTTGTAGCAGGGCGTAAACTAGGAGTTGATTGGCCCCCCTTGCTTAAGGAAGATTTACTCAGAATTTCTCTAGCAGCGGAAAGTATCTTTTCTGGTGTATGGCAAACGCCACCTTCTGTAGACAGGTTGAAGGATAAAATATAAAGGATGAAATATCCAACTTTTCACCCTTCATTCTTCATGCTTTTAACGCGATCGCAATTCTGTTTCTAATTTATTGATATCACTTTTGAGCAATACTGTTATTTGACCAGTGAAAGCTTTACCATTACGGGGTTGGGCAATTTCCATCCAATAGGCATAGCGATCGCCTACACGTAATTGTCCCTTTAAAGCTTCTCTAATGGCGGTTTTGGCATGACGAGCTGAATTAACTACAGTTTGGCTAGGATATTCATACTGTACTGTAGCACGATTAAAGTCTTGATAAATCTCCAACCCATAAATTATCCGTAAGGATTCTTCTAGGCGTTGAAATGACATACCGTTAATGGCATCATACATCGCTAGGCGCTCGTAGCGAATTTTACTCCTATCTTTGGTAAATTCTACCCTACCAGGGGGTAATACCGAAGCTTGAAAAGTGAATCGCTGGGCAGCTGTATCACTCTTTTGTACATACAATTGTTCACCATTGCCAGGGCGTAGTGTAGCATGTGCTTTCATCCAAGTACCCACTTCCTCAGTACTTTGTCCTGGTAAAGCATTAGCTGGGGAATCAAAAATCATTCCCACGCACAGCCAGGGAACTAGAGAAAAAGGCAAAATCAAACAGTTAAACAGAGATTTTTTTAGCATTTTCCTATACGGGACTTACATGGAAATCCCCCAATTAGTAGGGGGTAAACATAGTTTTCCCGTTTTACAGGAAGATTATTTCATTAGATATCTTGCAAAATTAAATATTTTTGAAATCAAACCACAGATAAACGAAGTACTTTGATATCCTTGAAGCAAAGCACAACCAACTAAGGATCATGCATGACTCTGCAATTCAACCTCAAATGTTACGCGAAGCATGGGAGAAACGTTTGCAGCAGTGTTTAACCCAAGTTGCACTCAACATGCTGCTGGAAGGTATCGATTTAGCAGGGCGAACGCATCATGTCAATAAGACTAGTCTATTGAGAATAGACTGAAAAATAATCTCATTAAACCCTGCTTATTGACAAAGATTTTAGCAATCGCTTTGAGCCTTGGAAAATAAATCAAGCCAGAAATACTGATTTTTTCGTTGGGTCTTAATCTTGGTCATGATCAAGAGTACTTTAGATGCGTTTGCCCTGATCGATTTAGTTTTAATAGCAAAATTAACTGGTTTACCATTTAAAAAAGTAAAAAATTTGCAAGCTAGCGATGCAGATGATTCACAAATACTAGTAAAATATTTTCTGGAATTGAGTGAATCATCACTAAACAAAGTTTGGCTTGATCCAGAGGAAGATGAAGCGTGGAAGGATCTATAGAAAACCTTAGCAAAGGCGATGTCATCTCAATACCTTACTTGAAAGGGCAGAACTAATTGATGGTGAAACTTTTGGTAATTAACTTATAACACAGTTGTCGCAAGCAAAATAGGCTCATGAATTAATCAATACATTTAGGTGAACATTTGGGTGAATGCTACTAACTTATCTGCCACGTTAACCCAATCTCTTCAGACATATGAGAAATAAATTAACTACCGTTGACTCATAGTTTCAAAGTCATCATTACGCAAATACTTAATAGCAAATTTAGTAATAAATAGATACCAACCTTTATCAGTCAATGAATGTTTTCGAGTGACACTACCTTCTTCAATTCGTTTCTCAATCCGGTGTCGAGGTAATGTCATTGGATGACTTAAATCAACAACCCACTCATCACCTGTAAGACATTTACCAAGGAAGAAAAAATCAAAAACAGTATTTTTGGGTATATCTTTGTAAGCACTGAGTTCCTTCAGATCAGTCAGAATTAAACAGGGACAAAGAACAATGTTTTCTTTCCTATCCAAGTCGCATGTACTGTTCATGATCATACCAGGAGCTTCAAAGAAAACTGATTCCCCTTCTTCAGACCAATCGATAAAAGGAATCGGTTCGAGAATATCTCCCTGTGCCCAAAGTGGCAGTGGATCTCTAATCACTTGAATTACACCTATCTCCTCAGCATAAAATTGCCTAAGAGACTGTTCAGGCTCCCCAAAAGGAGAGCCTGGAAGGATTGGAAATGCATCATTGAAGAATTTAACTAAGTCTCCAAGTGAAATACCAGTCATGTGCTAGAAACGTGGAACTCCAGGTTGTGACTTAGATAAAATAACCTTCCTCAAAATTTGTGCATCTTCGCGTGATAAGGATTGACTTCTTCTTTGAAGTTCTGCACTAAAAGCAGCAATAGCAGCTTGTGATGAACGTCTCGTTCTAAGGAAAGATTGTATACCTGAATCAGTTGAAACTGCTGAGTCAACAGAAATTGGTTGAGGAGGTATGGTTGAGGCTGAAGTCATAATAGTTGTAGCAAGCATTACTCCAGTTAGTTGAAAAGATAAGTTGTTGTACGCATCTTTAAAAAGCATATTTCCTGATAAAGGATATCTTTCTATAGGGGTTGTCATTGAGCTATTGTTCGGATTTATGTTTGTAGGAATGTTCATATTCTGACTTCTTTTTCTTTTTGAGATACAAGAGCTTGGAAGTTTTCCCAAATAATATCATGTGCTTTGTCAGTACAATCTAAAATCATTTCAATATCCCAATATTTGTCAAAAGAATTAAAAGATATATCTAGATCTAATAGCAAATCTTTTGGTTCAATAGGGAACTGTACACTAATACTTAAAATAGCGCCTTCATTATCAAGCTTCCTAACTTCTCGAAATTGGAGAAGTTGTGTTTTTGAAATATCAGTATTTTCAAACGGAAGATTAATATTCAAAACTGAGGGTGGATAATCAATATTAGAAAATTTATTGATATAACGAAGCCCTAGCCTAGTAAGAGTGGACAGATTAACAAATGTTTCAGTAGCAATTAGAATTTTTTTAATGTTTTCCAAAAAATTGGCAAAACCTTTGTAAGCAATACAATTAACACTGAGTACATCGGGACCAGTTTGAAATAAAAGCGACTCATCTGGAGATATGAAGCGATGTCTAACTAATCCTGACAATTCAATAATTTCAGGAATCTCAGCAGCTTGAAGCTTTTGAATAGTTGGAAACTCCTGTTGCTGAGACATTGCCATACCTCCGGCAAACAGTGCGTAATCACTTACGCTTGGAAAGCGGATTTCAAAGACCGCTTCCTGTAAAGGAGGATTACGCCAAGGTTCATGATTTTTCACAATGTTTGAGCGATGCAATGAATACTAGGAGTTTATAGTTCTAGCTTAGTCGATTTCAGCAAGATTTTGGCTCCATACCACTACTAAATTTACATATAAGGGATAATGCTTATAGTCTTAGTATTCAAAAGTTTTTAATCAAACTCTTATATTACCAGTTATCGTATACAAGTCCAATAAAACAACAGTTATGCTGCTTCAAGTTTTCTAGTCAGGCGTAACTAGGTGGTTATTTGTAAGACCAGTCCACCAAAAGTTATTGATAATTTTACAATTCTCTAGCTAGAAGCATAAAGTAGTACAATTAAACTATAACATATAAGAAAATTCTACACAAATCTTGCCGTTAGAACTCTATCAGTTAATGTATTGTGTAGCAGGTTGAAGGGGGTGGTTTTAGTGTTGTCATGTTTTAACGTAGCAGATTATTTTATCTGGCTAGCAAATGAAACAGGTTCTTTTATCAGTAATCTTAAACTGCAAAAACTTGTGTACTATGCTCAAGCTTGGCATTTAGCACTGTATGACACTCCTTTATTCCCAGAAGATTTTCAAGCCTGGATACATGGGCCTGTTATTCCAACGTTGTACCAAAAGTACAAGCATTTTGGTTGGCAACCAATTTTAGAAGATGTTAAACCGGAATTATCCCAAGAAGTTCAAGAATTTCTCGATGAAGTCGCACAAGAGTACTTCGCCTGCGATGCTTATGAACTTGAGCAGATGACTCATGTGGAAGCACCCTGGAATTTGGCTAGAGGAAATCTACCATCTGATGCACCTTCCAACGAAATTATTAAGAAGGAGTGGATGAAGGAGTACTACGGATCTCGTGTCGAAGAAAAGGATTAACAAGACTGACGTTACCAAAGCCAGCACATCAGGTATTAAACCAACGAAGCTGAAGCCACCTCAAGGCATCAGCTTTTCGTTTAAATACTATCAAGATAATCACAACAAGTTTTCTTGTAACGAAAAAGAATTAATCTACTGGCTGACTCTGCTTGAGAGGTTAAAAGCTTTATCCAGTCTATCGGCTCAAGAGTTATTAGTAAATCGTAGCAGTAGCCTTAGATGTCATCCCATCAAGTGGGAAGATACCAGCGAAAGTGAATTTGGTTTGCCAAATGAGGAACAATTAGTTGATACACCGTATCAGTTTTCTCTCTCCTCAAATGAACACGGTAGGGTTCACGGGTTTTTTATTAACGAGATTTTCTACATTGTTTGGCTAGATCCAGATCATCTGCTGTACCCTGCAAAAAATTAAGGAGTCATCGCCACTTTAATTACTTTCCGCGCTTTCATGTCATGAAAAACTTGTTCTAAATCTTTTAAAGGTCGCTGTTCACTGAGCAATAATTCAAAGGGGATTTTACGACTAGCGATAAGTGCAAGCGCCGATCGCACATATTCGGGAGTATTATGAAATACGCCTTTTAATGTCAACTCGCTGTAGTGCAATTGTTCTGTGTTGACTGTGATAGTCGTATCTCGTGGACAGCCACCGAATAAATTGACAGTAGCACCAGGACGGGCACAAGCGATCGCAGTTTCCCAAACGCTAGCCACTCCAGTTGCTTCAATCACCACATCAGCACCCCAACCTTGGGTAACTTCTTTCACCACACTGGGAATATCCGCTATCTGATGATAATTAAAGGTCTTGGCTGCACCAAGTTTTTCACCAATTTCTAACCTTTGGTCATTACCACCCCACAGCAACACCTCAGCAGTATGCGCCAAAGCAGCCACAAACATCAGCCCGATCGCTCCATCTCCCAATACAACTACTTGATCTTTAGGTTTAATATGAGAACGGGCTACTCCATGCAACACACAAGCTAAAGGTTCCGTCATTGCTGCCAACTCAAACGGCAACTCATCGGGAATCCGTAATAAATTATGCTGTACTATCGGTGCGGGAATTTTCAGATATTCAGCAAAAGTGCCGTTATTCCATGTCAAATTTGGACACAAAGAATACTCTTGGCGTTGACAAAAAAAGCATTCCATGCATGGGGCGGAATTATTCGCCACGACGCGATCGCCTACTTGCCAACCAGTAACGCCTGCACCCACAGCAACAATTTGTCCAGCCGCTTCATGACCAAATAAAGTTGGTGGTTTGAGCATTTTGGCATGACCACCACGACGCCAGACTTTTAAATCTGTACCACAAGTTGTAGCAGCCCCCACTTGCACCAGTACTTCACCAACTGCTGGTGTAGGGTCAGCTACCTGTTCTAGGCGTAAATCTTCTTGACCATAAAGCAACGCTGCTAACACAGCTTTCGACCTAAATTAATTAGCTCCACCTGATTTTACCAGGTAGAGCGCAAGAGATGGGGTGATGGGTAATGGGTGATGGGTAATGGGTAATGGGTGATGGGTGATGGGTAATGGGTAATGGGTAATGGGTAATGGGTGATGGGTAATGGGTAATGGGTAATGGGTAATGGGTGATGGGTAATAGTAGAATCCAATTCTCAATTACCAATTCTCAATTACCAATTCCCAATTACCAATTCCCAATTACCAATTCCCAATTACCAATTCCCAATTCCCAATTACCAATTCCCAATTCCCAATTACCAATTCCCAATTCCCAATTCCCAATTCCCAATTCCCAATTACCAATTACCAATTCCCAATTCCCAATTCCCAATTCCCAATTACCAATTACCAATCCCCAGTCCCCAATCCCCTTTATGTGTTCGCTGTTGACTGCGAAACCACTCCGCTATTGCGGATTTCCACATTAGGCAGACGATTGACAGTTAACAGTGGTACTTCTGATCGGCAGGACAGACAAAACCAATATACTTCGCTATGACGAACATGACGCAGAAGGGAACCTCCGCAACACGGACATGTATTGGCTCTCATACTCATACTAATGCCCCTTGGAAAAAAGTTTGTTGTTTAAGAAGGAACAAAAAATTTGTTGATTAAAGTTGGATACTAGCGGCCTGTATGTAAGCATTTAGATTAATGCGGTTTTCGATAATTTGTTTGTAGATTGCCTCATAGCCATTAACCATTTGGGTAACGCTAAATTTGTTTTCTACATGTTCTCGACAGGTTTGACGATTGAGTTTCAAGGCCGCAGGAATCATTGCTGCCATTTCTTCATAGCTTTGGCAGATAAAACCTGTTTTGCCGTGAGTAATCACTTCCTGTACGGAACCCAAATTCATCGCAATGACTGGCGTACCAGTTGCCATTGATTCAATCATCACCAAGCCAAAAGGTTCTTGCCAGCTAATAGGAAACAGAGTGATTGCAGCATTGCCCAGAAGTTCAGCTTTTTCGGCGTGATTAATTTCGCCTAAATATTCAATTTGCTGACCATCGATGTCGGGGGCAATCTCTTGAGAAAAAAACTTCGAGTCTACTACATCTACTTTGTCTGCCATTTTCAAGCGCCAACCACTCTGCTTAGCAATGGCGATCGCATGTTGGGGGCCCTTGGCTGGAGAAAAGCGTCCTAAAAATACTAAATATGGTGGCTGTTGTGGTTGAGCTACAAACGGATAGTCTAATGGCTCAATCCCGTTATAAACGGTGCCAACATAATTTAAATTAATTTGTCGCTGGGCGTTACTAATGCTGACATATGATTGGTTTTGGTGGTAGCTAAATATTTTACGGTTATCTTTTGTAAAACTGTCGTGCAGAGTATGCAACGTGGGAGTTGATACCAAACTCGCTAAAGGTAATGCCGTCATCCCTACATGAGAATGAATAATATCGAATTCCGCAGCTTGCTGGTAAACTTGGCTCAACTCTAAAGTTTGGTACACTGCATAGTCTTGGACATTTTGGTCTAAGCGTAATGCACGTAAATAAACAGCTTTTAAATTAGCCAGAGTTTGAGAATCGCCAGAGGCAAACAAAGTTACCTCATGACCACGACGAACAAGTTCATCGGTTAAGCGACTCACTACCAGTTCAATCCCTCCATAACTAGGAGGTGGAACTCGTTCCCATAAGGGGGCAACTTGAGCGATTTTCATAAAGTTGTTTTGGTTCAGCCAGTAACATTGTCCTCAAATTAAATACCGAGATTATTTTATGAGAACAAAGCATTTTTACTTACTCTTTTGACATTTAAATTAACCTAAGTGACTCCTAAGAGTACAATCAAGATTAACCGTAACCGAAACTACCACCGATAAATTTAAAAC